>CAZWVC010000350.1:0-4681 GCA_964637245.1 uncultured Desulfocapsaceae bacterium | reverse complement strand
CTGGGAATGATTGAAACTGACCCTGACTTGCGTTTTAACCTCATAACAAGAGAAGGACTTGTCTGGTTAACTCACCATAAACCTCATGTATGAAACTGATTAGAAGGCCATTTCGAGTACTTGATTTGTTGGGGTTTTCCTTTGTAGTTATTTCACCTTTCCTACCTCTTACCGTTTTGTATGCGGTGTATCATCGCAACATAATCACTGAATATATTGCAATAAAATTAGTATGATGAAAGATAGACAACAGACACATGATCATTACATAAAGGCTTTAATGGATATTAGCCAGGCGATCACATCGGAACTCTTTCTTGAAGATTTGTTTAAATTAATAGTGATGGTAACAGCAAGAGTTACTGGGGTAGAGATTTGCTCTTTGTGGCTTGTGGATCAGAATGAAACTCCACCGATGATTCGACTTAAAGCTACCCAATCTTTTGAGCTTGATTATGTAAAAGATCGTGAGCTGCAATTAGATGAAGGTGTTGTCGGATACGTAGTCTCAACCCAGAAGCCTTTGATTATTGATAATGTTTTGGCCAATGACAGATTTAAAGAAAAAGATATGGCAAAAAAACTAGGCCTGGTTTCAATGGTGAGTGTACCTCTGCTTGGTAAAGACAGCGAGGTTGCAGGCGTTTTGAACTGCTTTACTAAACAACTCCACGAATTTTCGGAAACGGATATAAATATGTTGATAGCGGTTGCAAACCAAGCTGCAGTTGCCATTTATAACACCAACCTCATTATAAAGACCCGTATTGTTGAGCAGGAGCTCAAGTCGAGAAAAGTTATCGAACGTGCAAAAGAAATTCTTATGGACCGGAGAGACATGGGTGGAGAAGATGCCTATCGGTGGATACAAAAAAGGAGTATGGATGCCCGCAAATCAATGTTGGAAATTGCCGAGGCCATTTTACTCTCAGATGAACTATAAAGGCCGCATGGCCATAGAGTTGCTCGTAGGTGTTGGCTTTTTCCTTGACAAGATTGTTCAGTAAGGCTAATAAAAATACTCATAATTAACTTAAACCGCACAATGGCGTGTGGTGTTACATTTTCTAGACAAAGACGTCTGCTTCATCTCTTGAGGACAGATGTTTTTTTTTGCCCGCCCAATAATACGTGCAGCAACACTCTCTTCCTCTTGAGAAATCAATGTTTTTATTATTAGGAGGATACTGAATGCGTTTTGGAAAAATTAATGATGTTTTAGGTACTGCCAATAGAGGAAACCCGGCCGAGTCTGGATTGTGTACACTTTGCCGTGCCGATTGTGCGGGAAAATGTGAAACTTGGAAATCCAGTCTTCTTGGACGTAAGCTTCTCTATCCGCGTGATTTCGGTTTAGTCACAGCCGGGGCTAACAATAATACCCACGTAGGTGTTTCATACAACTCTATTAGAATTCAGGGATATGCCTATGGTTCAGCGGGGTTAGCTGAGCAAATGACAAACGATCCCGATGACTGTATTTTTCCCAATGTTGATCTGAAAACGGAATTTGGCAATACAGTTAAGACCAAAGTGCGTCTGCCACTGATGACAGGTGCTCTCGGGTCCACATTCATAGCAGCTAAATATTGGGACTCATTTGCTATTGGCTGCGCTCTCACTGGAATACCAATTGTTGTTGGTGAAAATGTTGTAGGGGTTGACAAGGAATCGACAATGGGTGGTGGAAAAATAACAAATGCACCTGAACTTGATCGGAGAATAGATACCTATCTCCGCTATTATGATGGCTATGGTGCAATTATCGTCCAGTTAAATGTCGAAGATACTCGAAATGGAGTTGCCGAATATGTGGCTGAAAAATACGGAGATAAATGCATTATTGAACTTAAATGGGGACAAGGGGCAAAAAATATTGGTGGTGAGATCCAGGTAACGAGCCTTGATTATGCTATCTTTTTGAAAGAGAGAGGGTATGTGGTAGATCCCAACCCGGCTTTACCAGAGGTTCAGCAAGCCTTTCAAGCGGGTGCGATTAAATCTTTTGCGAGGCACAGCAGATTGGGCGGAACTAATCTGGATACCGTCGATATGGTAAAAGAGGACTTTATGAAGTCTGTGGAATATCTTCGGAGTTTAGGATTCGCACGTATTTCGTTAAAGACTGGTTCCTATGGTATGGAAGAACTTGCCATGGCCATCAAATTTGCCTCCGATGCCAAGCTTGACCTGCTCACTATAGATGGATCTGGCGGTGGTACGGGAATGAGTCCCTGGAATATGATGCAAAGCTGGGGGGTTCCGTCCATTAATCTGCATGCTAAAGCGTATGAATATGCTAGTATTCTTGCTGCTCAGGGCAAAAATGTAGTGGATCTTTCATTTGCTGGTGGTTTTGCTCTTGAAGACAGCATTTTTAAAGGTCTGGCTATAGGTGCTCCATATACAAAGTTGATATGCATGGGACGGGGAATAATGATTCCGAGTTTCCTTGGAGCAAATATTGAGGGCGCACTTCATCCTGAAAGAAAAGAGAAATTAAACGGGAATTGGGATACATTACCTAAATCGATCTCAAAGCTCGGGAATTCTCCTGAGGAGATTTTCTCCTCCTACTTTGATGTTCAGAAAAAGATTGGCAAAGATGAGATGAGTAACATTCCATACGGTGCAATTGCCATGTGGACAATGGCCGATAAGCTTGGTTGCGGTATCCAACAGTTACTTGCTGGTGCCCGCAAGTTTAAAATAGATCAGTTGAGCCGTAATGATATTTATGCTGCTAATAGAGAAACTGCAAAAGAAACAGGAATTACCCATATTACAGATGCCAATAACGAAAGTGCAAAGAGAATTCTTTTATCCTAACGAGAAATGCGGGTTAGGAGGGATCATCAGTCTTCTGCATCATTAACCGAGTAAGTACAGCGAAAGAGGAAAGATATTTCTGTTTCGCTGTATCTCTTTCTCAATTAATTAGAAAACAACTATTTCTGATTAAACCTAAACCAGAGAATCTCCGCACTCTCATCCCCAGTATTTTGCCACTGACCAGGGATATCTTTTTGCAAGTATACTGTATCACCGGGTTTAATTTCATGAGATTGGTTCTTAACTGTCATTTCCAAGCGGCCCGATATGAGATAGCCAAGTTCCTGACCTTTGTGGGTGAAAAAATGGTTGGTCAGTTTTTTCCCGGGATGTATTCTGATGATTACTGCTTCACCTGGGATTTCGATATCGGGTGGAAGCAGTAATTTTGCGTCAGCATCATTTTTAGGAATCCTCGTCATTGGTGTGGGCACTCTTTCTTCTCCTGGATACACATAGACATTTTTTTCCAGGCCATGGTTCCGAAAAAAGGTGGCAACCTCAACGGAAAGACTTTCTGCAATGCGGAAGAGAGCAGGTAACGAAGGGTAGATAAGGTTCTTCTCAACCTGGGATATTGTACTTGGGGTAACACCCGTAAGATTGGCAAGATGTTTCTGCGAGAGTCCTCTCATGAGCCGAATGCTTTTGATTTTCGCCCCAAGGTCGAACTTATTCTTTATTTGTTTTTGGTCTCTAAAGACAATGTCTGATTTTTCACAAAGATACTCATGATGCTCATTGAGAAATTTCGAGTTACGTTTCTCCGCCTTGAGAATCTTCAGGGCTGGCTTACCCCGGTGTACGGAGAGATCAATGGCGACTTGGGCAATCTTGTTGATATTTGCCTTCAATCTGTTTGAGTGAGCATTTTTTTCAATTAGCCAATAAGCAATGGTGTCAAGTTCATAGAGTCGAGGGCAAGTTTTGGCATAAAAGTTCAGAGCGTGTTCCTCTCCTCCCCATAAAGCCTGCATTCCGGTCAGACTGTCAAGAATGAAATGGACATCACCGGACAGATTACTATGGAGACCGTAGATTGCATCACCTACATGACTTGGATTCGTAGGGTCATTTACCTTGATAATCTGGTATGGCCAGAGAGCGCCGTCTTTTTTATAAAATTTTTTAAATACTTCCGATCTATTTCCTTTACCATTGGTAAAACAGTCGAGGATTGTCAGGTTTTGGTTCTTTGCCAATTGGCCCAGAAAGGAAACAACATTTTTGGGTGAACGGTCAAAGGTTACATAGATCAAAGGTTTCTTGTGGTGCAAGGATTCCTTAATAAAGTTAAGGCAAAAGACAGATGAAAAACTCCCAGCATCCTCGTACCACAGGACATTGTCCCCTATATAGAGATCTCCCAGGTATTTGTCCAACTGAGTGACTCCTGAAGAAACACGTTTCTTTTTGTGACCTTTTAGCGATGTTTGATTCGATGGCATAGTCAGGTTTTTACAAAAAAGATTTCAATTGTTTTTGCAAAAGGTGATCGTCTTCTGAAAATAAGTCAGTTGGTTATTCTATCTTGTTTTAGTATCAGTCACAATTGTATTCGTCAATGGTACTTTTATTAGTAGTTGAAAAACATAGGTCCTTACGCTTCATTCTCACTTTGTGGATATGGCTCTGAAGAAGCTACGACAGAGTCATCATAGTAATGAGATGCGAAATTATGATTAAAAGCGCTCTATGTCGGGAATGTATTGGATCTGGTAAAGTTGTCACAGGAACCCAAGCATAATCCTTGAGATGAAACACGGAGTACTTGGGCTAGTCGTTACTATCTATACCTTTAGCCGAATTTTATCGTGTTCTTGTTCTAAAAAATGAGGGACTGATTGAT
>CAZWVC010000349.1:0-4683 GCA_964637245.1 uncultured Desulfocapsaceae bacterium | reverse complement strand
GGTTGAAATCATGGATGCTGATCCAGGTCGTTTAATACCTGAAAAATATCGAGGCAAACATGAACATGGAGTCAAGGTCGATTTGAATCGGGAAATGAAGGCTATTCTTGCTGAGCTGACCAAGCATCCCGTCGGAACTTCTTTACTATTGACCGGTACCATTGTGGTTGGCAGAGATATTGCCCATGCCAAGTTTAAAGAATTATTGGATTCCGGTAAGCCACTTCCCCAGTATTTAAAAGACCATCCCATTTATTATGCCGGCCCAGCAAAAACTCCACCAGGAAAACCTTCCGGTTCATTTGGTCCTACCACTGCAGGTCGGATGGATAGTTATGTGGATCTCCTCCAATCCCAAGGAGGTTCAATGGTCATGATAGCTAAAGGAAATAGATCGCAACAGGTAACTGATGCATGTAAAGAACATGGAGGCTTTTATCTTGGTTCCATAGGGGGACCAGCTGCAATACTTGCTGAAGAGAATATCAAAAAAGTTGAGTGCATTGACTATCCGGAATTGGGTATGGAGGCTGTCTGGAAAATTGAGGTTGTCGATTTTCCAGCCTTTATTCTATTGGATGACAAAGGTAATGATTTTTTTAGTGATCTCATGTGAGGTGGGTTGATGGGATTAGCCTCTGAAGAGCATACAGTTTAAAGAAACCTCAATTGCACCTGCAATGATAAATTCTGCAGGTGCTTTTTTATGTCAGCTAAACGTCATCTTGCCGTTTAATAAAACATCTGCTTATCTTATCCAACTTCATTAGAAAAAAAGTAATTCAGAGCGTATAAATAAACTCATTTCTGAACCTGCGCCTGAACAGCTGTGATAGCAACAGTGTTTACTATATCAGCGATAAGACATCCCCGGCTCAAATCATTTACCGGTTTTTTAAGACCCTGTAAGATGGGGCCGACTGCCACTGCACCGGCGGTACGCTGCACCGCTTTATAAGTATTGTTCCCGGTGTTCAAATCTGGAAAGACAAATACTGTGGCGTGACCGGCAACTTTTGAGTTAGGCATCTTAGTGCGGGCAACATCCATGTCTACTGCCGCATCATATTGAATCGGCCCTTCAATTTCTAATCCTGGAAAATCTCTTTCGGCTCTCTCCTTGGCAAGTGCAGTTGCCTGCCTGACCTTGTCCACTTGAGCCCCTTTTCCGGACTCACCGGATGAATAGGATAACATTGCAACCTTTGGTTCGATACCAAATAACTCTGCTGTCTTGGCCGAGCTGATAGCAATCTCAGCCAATTCTTCAGCGGAGGGATCGGGATTTACTGCACAATCACCATATGCGAGCACGCGGTCATTTAAACACATGAGGAAGACAGAAGAAACGATAGAACAGTCATTTTTTGTCTTGATAAATTGAAAAGCTGGGCGGATGGTATCGGCAGTAGTGCGAACCGCACCTGAAACCATCCCGTCTGCATGACCTTTATAAATCATCATGGTACCAAAAAAGTTCCAGTCGTCCATGAGGTCATGGGCCATTTCTCTGGTTATCCCTTTTTCCTTACGCAGTTGATAATAGGTTTCAGCATAATCCTCCAAATGGGGAGATGCACTGGGCTCTATTATCGTTGCTTTCTCCAGATGGAGACCGAGACTCTGGATTCGTTCTTGAATGTGTTCTTCCCGTCCCAGTAACACCAAATCTGCTACCTCTCTTCGTAACAAAATCTCGGCTGCCATGAGTATTCTGTCGTTTTCTCCTTCAGGTAGAACAATCCGCTGTTTTTCTGACTTTGCCTTTTGCAGCAATTGCGATTCAAACATCTTGGGAGTTACTATGGTGGTAGTGGATTTTATGATTCTCTCACTCAAAGCTTCCATATCTACATAGCGCTCAAATATTGCCAGGGCGAGAGTGATCTTCCTGATATTATCTGGCGTGATAGAGGCGTGGATGTTCTCTACTCGAATAGCTGCCTGAAAGGTGTTTTCACTGACGGCAATGATTGGTACTGTTTCGTGAAATCCCTCAATGACATCCTGAACCGGCCCCTCCGGTACCAACCCGCCAGTGAGCATAATCCCGGAAATATTTGGGGTAGTTCTCGACTCTACTGCGGCAAGACATGCCAGAATAACATCTGAACGATCTCCCGGAGTGATAACCAGAGTGCCGTACTCCAATCGGGAAAGAAAATTTCTAAGTTGCATTGCAGCAATGGTAAAGCTTCTCACATTACGTGTCAGATTGGACTCTCCATAGAGGATTTCGGCGTTGACCAGTCTGACAATTTCACCCACAGAGGGATTGCCAAGGTTCTCATCATTGGGAATGCAGTAGATCAAGTTATCTTCGTTGATCTCAGTAGTGGACAATTTACTTCTAATATCTTCAATAGAAGCCGCATCAACTCTATTAACTATGGTAGCTACAAGATCACAGCTTCGTTCAGCCAGGGACTCGAAATAGACCTTTATGGAACGGATCAATTCATCCGTTGTCTTCCGCCTGGCACCAGCGATAAGAAGAACAGGGCATGCCAGATTGTTGGCAATTTCAACATTGATTTCGAAATCAAATGAGGCTGTGGCTCCTTCAAGTTCAATGCCTTCACACAAAACAAAATCAGATATAGCGGCTAGATGGTTGTACTTGGCAAGTATACCTTCGTGAAGTTCTTCATCTTTGCCTAGGGAGATAAGTTGACTCGCCTCAGCAACGGTAAAGGCATACATCTCTTCGTAATCTTCAGCGAGACTATACTGGTTTTTTACCAGGTTAATTGTGTTGTCCCGGTCACCATGACCATGAGTTACGTCAACCAGTGGCTTGAAAAAAGCAACTTTTTTAATTTTCCTGGTGAGTAGCTCCATAAGGCCCAGAACGATAGCTGATTTTCCACTCCTGGGTTCTGTCCCTGCAAGATATAGTTTATTTGCCATGATATCGTAAGATGATAAAGTAGTTGATAAAAATAGTAATGTTTGACCGTTGCTAAAGAGAATAGCTGTGGTAAATCTTTACAACGTATAAGTATTGTTGTTAGGAAATGCCACTCCGGCGTATGATTGATAAGGTGGAACGGCAAAGATTACCGTATCCATAATTTTATTGTTACATATAAATAACCTGGCGGCGCACCCTCACAGCAACTAAGACACACAACTAAAGGGATAAATTTTCTCCAAAGTGGCTCCATCGCCATTGCATGTATAAAAAGTCTGTTTTCCAAATTGATTTTTACAAATAGACTCTACCGATTTAGTGGAGGGTGTAGAGACGAGTTGGGCGATAACATAATTTATTCAGCAAACATCACTTTGGGATCAAAACCGATGATACATGCGCCCCAATGCCTGCCATCGATATAAATTGGCAGCGAAAGATCATTGAGAATTTGCCCAGTATCGCGCATATAAGTCTGCATCAGCATTGGTTTTGTATGGGTACAGCGTCGTTTTTCTGCTTCAACATTCATGAATATTCGCTGATGGCGGCTGTATAAAAGATCCTTTTCCGGGTTGCCTGTCAACGGCTGAGAAAACTCGGCATGGTGCGCAGGCAGATACCCATTTTTATCTATGGCGAGAACATAGATCGAATCAGGCATTTTTTCTTTGCCCATATCGTAGATAGGTATCATATGACGCTCAAAAGCCTCGGAGAATGTAGCAGTGTATTTTTGTGGTTCAGTATTGGGAATTTTTTTATAGTTCGAATCAAAAACATTAACACCATCATCTTTTATTTTTTGAATTGCAGTCTGAAATTCTTCGCTAATTTCCTGGGCTATGGCAATCAACCAGTCAAATTTTCCCTCACCGGTTTTGAAGACCGAGACCATCTCAAGCATCTTTTCTGTCACCTGATTAAGTGTGGTAACAGAAGTCTCTGAAGATTCCATTTTTTCAGCAATGGATTGGCTGAGATTTGTTATATCACCTACTTTTACTGTTATCTCATTGTTGTTTGTTGACAGTTCCTCTATGGCTGCTGCAATTTTCATCAGCTGTTCATCGGTCAATTCGAAATCGACAATCATTGATTGGAAATGTTCAGTGGCCTGGCTGATTACCTCGTCGGTTTCTTTTGAGTATTGCAGAATTTCTGTAGTTTCACTTTGAGTCTTTTCAACAATCGCGATCATTGAGTTAATATTATCGGTGATTTTTTCAGTGGCTGGTTTAATTCTTCTGGCCAGTTCCCTGACCTCTTCAGCAACAATGGCAAAACCCTTACCATGTTCCGCCGCTCGTGCTGCCTCGATAGTAGCGTTGAGCGAAAGCAGATTGGTTTGCTCTGATATTCCATTGATAATACTAACAATATCAAGAATGTCTGATGAGCTTTTTCCCAGTTCTTCAACCGTATTGATAAACGATGAGACAGTCTTGTTGATCAATTGAATTTTCTCTGTCACATCCATCAATTCATTGTAGGAATTTCTGGCCATTTCCAGGTTATTGGTGGTTTTTTCAGAAACGTATTGGGCGTTTTCTGAAACCTCGGAAATAGCCCTATTTGCCTCGTTACTGGAAACGGAAACCACCTCAGACAACTCTTTCTGTTCGGAGGTTTTATTGGCTGTATCCATAACCGTCGCTGCAACCTGAGTGGAATCAACAGCGATGTCAACACCAATTTTTCTGATTTCACCAATGAGAGACCGCATGGTTTCGAGGAATATACTATAGCTTTTACTTATACTCTGAGCA
>CAZWVC010000348.1:0-4693 GCA_964637245.1 uncultured Desulfocapsaceae bacterium | reverse complement strand
ACAATACCACTGAATCGATGTTTCAAGATTATAGAAACTAGCCCGGATATTTCATTAACAATTTAATTATCACAGATAAAAACATTTTATTTCGACACATTACGAGCATTACACGGGCAATTTCTGGCAATACAAAGTGTGCTGTCCACTATTGCTAGCATTATTCACCCTTCGGGCAAGCCTGAAAGGCCCATGGCCTTCGTTAACGAGGGTTCGCAGTAGAAAACTACAGCTTCACCCTCGATGTCTTAGCCATAAACCTTTCAGACTCGCGAAATATCCGGGCTAGCCAGGATATTTCATGAAAAAAGGTGACTTCACAAGTTTTATCAAATAATATCTTTCCCTCACGACTCATACTAAATTTATTTGCCAGGAAACAGTCTGTACCGAGGTTTATCTATCAAGTCGCTCATTTCTACATTTCTGCTATCTTCTATATGGCAAAACGATGAGATCCTCGGCTACTGAATCTTTTCGACTCGTTAAATATTCGGGACAGGGTAAAATTTAAAAACAGAGAATTCTAACTTGTTACATCAGCATCTTAGAGAGAGGAAACAAGAAAATAAAGCCAAGGAAGAATGATTACCAGCAAACCTGTACTTACCAACCAGAGGCTATTAGCCAGATCAAGATCGAGATCAAATATCGATGCCGCAACTAATGCATTGAAGGCCACCGGCATAGAGCTGAGAAGAATAACGACCTTAAATGGCAAACCTCCTGAAACATTCTGCAAGCCAAGATAGTAGGCAATTGAACAGGCAATAATGGGGATACAGATAAACTTGATGATGGATACAACAGCGCACTTGATCAGGTGATCGGCCACGCGGGTAAAACGCATACCGAGTCCAATTGAAAAAATCAATACAAAAGTCCCAATAGGCACGGAAAGAGCTGTGATCTTCTCCATTAACACTGGACGATTAACACCAGCAAGGTTAAGCGTTAATCCAAGGAAAAATGCAGAGAGAACTGTGGCAACGAAAGGATCTTTAATAACTCCAAGTATTCGCTGGATAAAATTACCTTGAGCAAGGTTGCTTCCCCCATAAAATCGAGCAATAGGAAAGCCTATGGTGTAGTAGGTAATCTCTTCAAACATCTTATATAATGCCACTAGGGCAAAGCCTGCTTCACCGAGAAACATGAAACAGACAAGACCCCCGATTGCACCAATATTTGTAAATGAACCACAGCAATATAAAACTCCTTTTTGCTTATCTGGTACTCTGAGAAATTTTGCAGATGCTAGTCCCAGACCTCCACCAGCCAACAGTGCGACAACACCAATTATGGGTAAAAAAGCCACCCGTAAATCATCAAACGAGACTACCCAAACTGCACCGAAAAATGAGATTGGCATAAAAAACAATAGGCCAATTTTTTGCAGGGTCTTTCGAAGTACAGCAATTTCTATTTTAAGTTGAATTTTACCCGTGAATAGAATTCTTTGAAGCAGATATCCTGAAAATAATGCAATTAGAATTAACGCCAATGAAAAATAAAGCTTTTCCATAGTGGAAGATCACCTCAATATCGTTTCATATCTTAATAAGAAGTTGCTCCATGATATTCTTAAAATCTGACAAACCATTAACATCACACATTGGATAATTATTGTCTTACATTCTGTATGTAAGAGAGGCTGCTCATTCGTTTCCAAACATTTCAACCCAGAGGGACAGCCTATTTATCTACCTTAAATTAAAGGGAAATGCTATACTCTATTTTAAACTAAAGATACAATTGTTCAACTTATAGTAAATTTTTATTTTCATTATTTATCAATGTATCTAAACGTTTATACGATATCAACATCTGACCCTAAAGATTTAGATAAACGACTTTGTTTGACTCTTCTTATTTTACCACATACACTGGTAAGAATTGAGTGATTTAATTAGATAGGCAATCACCCAATATTTCATATTCATCTACCAGTAATAAACCAGCTTCAATCGTCGATTACAAAACACAATGTCCAAAAATATCCTCGTCATAGATAACGATCTAGTCATAACCAAGCTGATTGATTCCTATCTTACCAATAGAGGCTATCAGGTTAAAGTAGCCCACGATGCCTTCGAAGCTCTTGATATACTAAAAGTTTATACTCCCGAGATTATCTTTATTGATCTCATAATGCCCAAGGTCAGCGGAGATAAACTCTGTCAGATGATTCGAGCAATACCTCAATTCGTTGATAGCTACATCGTGATTATCTCAGCTACCCTTGCGGAGGAAACGCTGGATCTCCAAGAAATTGGTGCCAATTCTGCCATTATCAAAGGGCCGTTCAAGGCCATGTCACAATATATTGACGAAACTATAGCAGAATCGGAAATACTCCCAAAACTAGAACCACGTATTCGTGGTAGAGGCGATTTAGCTCCACGACACATTACCCAGGAGCTTCTCTCGCAAAATAAATATCTGCAAAAACTTCTGGAGAGCATCTCTCAAGGAGTTCTCGAAATTGAAAATAACCGCGTGCTATATGCCAATAATTCGGCAATTGTCATACTCCGCATTGAAAAAGAGATACTTCTTGGATCATTCCTCAATGAGTTGCTCGACACGAGTCTGTGGAGAATTCTTGGACCTCGCATATCAACCTGCAAAGATATCTCACCAAAAGAGGAAGAAAACACCCCTATTGAAATCTATGATAAGCATCTCATCATTCAATGCTTAACGCTGGACGAGAAAAAAAACAGAAGAGTGGTTTTGCTGACGGACATAACTGCTAGAAAACAAATGGAAGCTATCGTCGAAGCAACTAACCTTACAAAAAATCTTGGGTACATCTTCTCTGGTATCCGGCACGAGATAGGTAATCCCGTAAACTCCATAAAAATGGCACTGACGGTATTGGCAAAGAATCTCGATACCTATGACAAAGAAACAACTGCAGAATTTGTTAATCGTTCACTAGAGGAAGTGACACGGCTTGAATATCTGCTAAAAGCTCTGAAGAATTATAGTCTTTTTGAAACGCCATTTGTTGAGGAAGTGCCAATAGATAAATTTATGATTAGCTTTATCCCCTTAATACGAGAAGACTTGGAACAGAAAGGTATCGAAATTCGAACAAATTTTTCCAAAAATGATATCACTGCACTTACCGATAGCAGAGCCCTTCACCATGTCATGTTAAATTTAGTTACTAATGCCGCAGATGCACTTATGGATACTGAAAATCCCAGCATTACGATCATGGCTGAAAAAACAATTGACGGTATTTGCATTAAGGTTGATGATAACGGTTGTGGTATAGATGAAGGTGATCTTAGCATGATATTTACCCCTTTTTTTACCTCTAAACCCCAAGGTACAGGACTCGGTTTGGCTATAGTTCAGAAAATGCTTATGGGCATGAACAGCTCAATTTCAATTGAGTCCATACGGGATTTCGGGACAACAGCAATCATTACATTACCTGAAGCAGTATGACGATAACAGCACTAGCCAAAACACTCTTAATAATTGATGATGACCGATTTTTCTGCAAGACTTTAACAAACTATCTTGCAGATCAGGAATATAAAATCATTTCGGCACATACATTTGAAGATGGGGAACAATGTTATCAAAATGAGAAAGTGGATGTCATTCTACTCGACCAAAAACTTCCGGATGGTAATGGAATCGATCTCTGTAACTCTATTCTTAAATCAAGTGAACAAGTTAAAATAATCTTCATTACCGCATTCCCAAGTTTTGACAATGCAGTTAAAGCACTAAGAAGAGGTGCTTTTGATTATCTCTCCAAACCTCTAGAAATTGAAGAGGTTGCATTAACGGTCAACCAGGCGTTCAGAACTCTAGAGCTAGAGAACGTTGAGCACATCCATAATTATAAAAATCGTCAGGAGCTTGACCAAAATGTTCTTATTGGCCAAGACGGCGGTCTTAAAGAAATCTACAAGTTTATCCAGCTTTCAGCTCAAAACGATGTTCCTGTTCTACTAACCGGTGAAACCGGTACTGGGAAAAATGTTGCTGCAAAATCAATTCACTACTTGGGAAGTGGTAAAGAAAGCTGTCTTATGGATATAAATTGCGCCGCACTTCCCGAAAACCTGATCGAGGCAGAGCTTTTTGGCTACGAAAAAGGGGCATTTACCGGAGCAACCGCGACTAAAAAAGGCATATTCGAACTAGCCGATGGTGGGACCTTATTTCTCGACGAGATAGGAGAGCTGCCGCTTCATCTTCAGGCAAAACTATTGGGAGTTCTAGATGAACAAAAGGTTAAAAGGCTTGGCAGTGAATCATACAAGCAGATACGGGTAAAAATAATAGCTGCAACAAATATTGACCTGGAGAGTGCCGTCAGAAATAATTCATTTCGCCAGGATCTCTTCTTTCGTTTGAGTGTTCTACCTATTCATTTGCCACCACTTAGAGAAAGGGTTGAGGATATTGCATCACTATGTAGATATTTTACATCCTGTTCAGCACAAAACAATGACACAATACTGCCAGCTGAAGAGATCAAAAAACTGGAAGAATATCATTGGCCTGGAAATGTGCGTGAGCTTAAGAATATCATCGAAAGATCACTCATTTTCACTCGAGATGGTTGCATTTTTCCCAGTGATCTCTTAATTACCAAAAACTCCCCAATAAATACCACAGAAGTTATAGATGGCAGTTCTTTGCAACCTCTTGCCGAAATTGA
>CAZWVC010000347.1:0-4726 GCA_964637245.1 uncultured Desulfocapsaceae bacterium | reverse complement strand
TCCCCTTAGTTCTGCTGGGGTCATGATGCACCTCCTCAGGATGATTCTGCTCTGGTTTAGAGAAACTTTATTGCGGTTTTCCTTCCAACCGCCATGAGAAAATCAATATAATTCGGGCCTGCGGTCTTTAAAAACAGGCACATTTTCGCGAATTCTTTCAACAGCACTGATATCAATATTGACAACCTTGACATCCTCGGCAAATTCAAATTGACACAGTGCACTGCCATCTGGCCCATACGCAATCGAATGACCAGCAAAGGGTGCTTTCTCAAGTGCCACATTATTAGACGCCAGGACATAATATTGATTTTCAATTGCCCGGGCTTTGAGCAGTGCCTGCCAATGACTCAACCTGATCAGCGGCCACTCGGCAGCAACGATGAGAGCGTGGGCTTCACACAGTGCCAGCTTGCGTAAAAATTCGCAGAATCGGAGATCATAGCAGATGGCCAGACCGAAATTGATACCTTCAATCTCATACACACAATGGCTGTTGCCTGCGACCAGGTATTTATGCTCATCAAGCATGGGAACAAGATGAACTTTGTCATAGGTGGCTTTAAGCTCACCTTTGCGATTGAGTATTTGCGCACGATTGACTATTCCGCGAGAAGTCTTTGCCGCCACGGAACCTCCGGCAAACCACACGTCGTATTTACGTGCCAGTGTACCAAGAAATTCTGCATCGGCTTGACCTTCATCACTAGCCAGGCTATTGAGTTCTTTTAATGCATAGCCTGTCGACCAAAGCTCAGGCAGTACAATGAGATCAGGTTTGGGATGAAGGCTAAGGGCTTTCCCCACCCAGTGCTGAACCCGTGAATAATTTAACTGCCTGTCTCCAGGGACAACAGCCATTTGGATAAGTGCGATATTCATGATGGTCTCAGCTCCTGTCCGGCATCACTGTTATGTCATATTTTTTGATAATTGTGCGATGAAGAAGAGGATCTACCAAGGTTATTTCGCAAGAAGATGTAAAAATAGCCTCTCCACCTGCAATAGGGATCGTACCACTGAGGAGACACGGCGCTTTGCCGGCAGGCTTTTCAGCTTTTACCAGATCCAGGAGGTCATTATAATGCATTATTTCAGCAAGAGTTCCAGACTGGTAGGTTATCCATTTGTCATCAGTTAAAATCTTTGAGCTGATGAGGATGTCATCCCAATGATCGGAAATATCATCAACCTTCCAGAATATATCACCAAGCACCTTGTCGCAGACCTGCTTGGATTTTCCTACAGAAACAGCTTCCAATTGCCGGTCGGTGTGGTCACTGGCAACGGTAACATAAAGGGATCCTTTTGCGTCACTGGCTAGAAAAAACTCCACTTCCGGGCTGGTTTTTTCACCGACAACAACCAATCGATCATGGTTAGTCAAACGAGCAGGGCTGATCCAGTACATTGCAGGGATCGCATACGGAGTGGCAACTTCGAGCTTTTTAAGTTCATCTATGTGGGTCTGCACCGACTCGCGGTTTCGACCGGTATAGCCTGCTGCCACACAACTGTCAATTTGCATCTCGATGATTTCGGTTGTTTTATTTATCTTTTCAACCATCGCTTTATAGGTAAACATAATTCCCCTTTTTGTGTGGCATTAACTGAAGTTCTTTCTCCAGCGAAAAACTTCAGGGTGAGAGAAATATCCTGGAATTCAAGCAATATCACAGTGGCTGTGCCGAGATAGGAGAATATCAATATGTGCAACTGCGACCAAAAAAACCTTTTATGATCATCAGGCTTTGCAACATCTACAAAACAGCTTGTCTACAATCACTATAGTAAAACAACAGGGTTGACATTGTATCCATTTGTTGACACTATTACACAACATTGACATTTTGTCGATAAAAAACTAATGTTATAAAAATGATTTATGTATTTACGGAAATGTAACTCTCGACGCTAACTAACTTTGGAGTGGTTGTTATGAATAGATGGCAAGTCTGGATTGATCGAGGCGGCACCTTTACCGATGTTGTGGCAAAACGGCCCGACGGTAGTCTGGTTACCCATAAGCTCCTGTCAGAAAATCCTGAAAATTATAGCGATGCAGCAGTGCATGGAATCCGGGAATTGCTGGGCTTGCAAAAGGATGAACCCTTTCCTGAGAATATCATTGAAAATGTAAAAATGGGCACCACGGTGGCAACCAATGCCCTGCTTGAAAGGAAAGGGGACAGGACCCTTTTTGTGACAACCAAAGGTTTTGGCGATGCTCTTCGAATTGGGTATCAGACCAGACCGAAGTTATTTGCCCGGCATATCATTTTGCCTGAATTGCTTTATGAGCAGGTAGTTGAGGTGGAAGAGAGATTGTCGGCTGATGGAGAGGTACTTACACCTCTTAATATTGAGGCGGCAAGAAAAGCAATGTCTGCTGCTTATGATACCGGCATCCGTTCAATCGCTATCGCCTTCATGCACGGTTATCGCAACCCGGTGCATGAACAGCGGGTTGCTGAGCTAGCAGGCGATATAGGTTTTACCCAGATATCGATAAGCAGTCAGGCGAGTCCCCTGATGAAGCTTATTTCCCGCGGTGATACCACTGTGGTGGATGCCTATCTTTCACCAATTTTACGAAGGTATGTAAATCAGGTTGCTGAGCAGCTGGGAGACGGGCCTCGCTTGATGTTTATGCAGTCAAATGGGGGACTCACCGATGCCCTGATGTTTCAAGGCAAAGATGCTATTCTTTCTGGTCCAGCTGGTGGAGTTGTCGGCATGGTTCGCTCAGCTTCAATGAGCGGATATGAGAAAATTATCGGTTTTGATATGGGTGGTACTTCCACTGATGTCGCCCATTATAATGGTGAATTCGAAAGAAGCTTTGAAACAATGGTGGCCGGTGTAAGGATGCGGGCACCGATGATGCATATTCATACAGTGGCTGCTGGTGGTGGTTCTATATTACACTTTGACGGTGCACGTTACCGGGTCGGGCCGGATTCAGCAGGGGCTAATCCTGGGCCGGCATGTTATCTCCGAGGTGGACCTTTAACCGTTACCGATTGCAATGTCATGTTGGGGAAAATCCAACCTCACTATTTTCCCAGTGTATTTGGGCCGAAAGCAAATCAGCCTCTTGATGGTGCAATAGTGAGACAGAAATTTCTGGAACTTGCGGAGAATATTAGTACAGCAACTGGCAGATCAGTCCAGAAACCGGAAAAGGTAGCCCAAGGCTTTCTCAAGATAGCAGTTGAAAATATGGCCAATGCCATAAAGAAAATTTCTGTACAGCGGGGATATGATGTGACCGAATATACCCTGAACTGTTTTGGCGGTGCCGGTGGGCAGCATGCCTGTCTGGTGGCAGATGCTCTGGGTATGAAGAGTGTTTTTCTTCATCCCTTTGCCGGTGTTCTTTCAGCCTACGGTATGGGGCTAGCTGATGTCAGGGTGATGCGTGAAGTGCAGGTGGAAAAAGCACTCAATCAGGATGCTGGTGATATTGTTGAGCGGGCAGCGAAACCACTGTCTTCTGAAGTGCAGACTGAAGTTGCCCGCCAGGGAGTGGCCGATGAGAATATTGAGGTAGAGATCAAAGTCCACCTTAGATACGAAGCCACGGATACTTCGTTGCTGGTGGATGCCGGGACCTATGAGGAAATGTTGGCGGACTTTGAGGCGGCACACAAGCAGCAATTCGGATTTGTTGCAGTGGATCGAGGGCTTATTATTGAAGCTGTCTCGGTTGAAGGCATCGGTATAACTGAACCGGTAATTGATCCAGAACAACAATTAAACAAGGAGGAAATCCCTCAGGCAGAAGATACTGTCGCTATTTATATTGATAATAAATATATTGATGTTCCTCTATATATTCGGGAGAAATTGAAGCCTGGCCAGAACCTCAAAGGGCCTGCAATAATAACCGAATCCACTGGCACAGTGGTTGTAGATGATGGTTGGCAGGCTCACTTGAATAGTAGAAATCACCTTATTCTTACGCGTTACAAAGAGCGGCCCCACAAAATTGCCATAGGTACAGAGGTTGATCCCGTAATGCTTGAAGTATTTAATAACCTCTTTATGTCAATTGCAGAACAGATGGGAGTGACCCTGGCGAACACATCCTACTCTGTCAATATCAAGGAGCGTCTTGATTTTTCCTGTGCAATATTCAATGCTAAAGGCCAGTTAGTCGCTAATGCCCCGCATGTACCGGTTCATTTGGGATCCATGGGTGAGTCGGTGAAGACTGTGATCCGCGAAAACCAGGGGAAGATGAAACCTGGAAATGTCTATATGCTTAATGCTCCTTATAACGGTGGCACCCACCTTCCCGATGTGACCGTTATTACACCGGTGTTTGATCAGCAGGGTGAGTCAGTCCTCTTCTATGTCGGGGCGAGGGGGCACCATGCAGATATCGGAGGCCGCACTCCTGGGTCATCACCACCAGATTCCACCCATATCGATGAAGAAGGTGTGCTGATAGACAACTTCCTGCTGGTGGAAGAGGGAACGTTTCGTGAAAAGGAAACCAGGAAGCTATTAGCATCAGGTAAATATCCCTGCCGGAATATCGACCAGAATGTTGCAGATCTTGCCGCCCAGATCGCGGCTAATGAAACTGGTCAGCGTGAGCTGCTAAAGATGATAGATCACTTCGGTTTGGAAGTGGTTCAGGCCTACATGCTTCATGTGCAGGACAATGCTGAAGAATCGGTGCGGCGGGTCTTAGATGTGCTAAAGGATGGTGAGTTTA
>CAZWVC010000346.1:0-4757 GCA_964637245.1 uncultured Desulfocapsaceae bacterium | reverse complement strand
TGAATCGGATAGACACGGAACCAGGGTGGTACTTGATCTCAAGAAGGATGAAATTGCTGAGGTAGTTATAAACCAATTGTACAAAATGACACCTTTGCAGAAATCTTTCGGTATAATATTTCTTGCCATTGTTAACAACAAACCAGAAGTATTAAATATAAAACAAATACTTGAACATTTTATACAACATCGAAAAGTTGTTGTTTATCGACGAACAACTTTCGAGCTCAATAAAGCAGAAGAAAAAGCACATCTATTAGAGGGCCTCAATATAGCAATTAATAATCTGGACGAGGTGGTAGCTTTAATTAAAGCTGCGAAGAATCCAGCTGAGGCAAAGGCCGAGTTAATTAGCAGGTTTGAACTTTCTGAAATCCAGGCCCAGAGTATTCTGGATATGCGGCTGCAGCGCCTCACCGGTCTAGAGAGAGAAAAAATTGCTGAGGATTACGCTAATATATTAAAAGAAATAGAACGGCTCAAAGAGATACTAGCAAGTGAATCCAAAATAATGACCATAATTAAAGATGAATTCGTTGAGATTCGTGAAAATTATGGTGATGAGCGGAGAACTGAAATAATAGATGCCGTAGATGAAATTCTCCCAGAAGATCTTATAGCGCCCGAGGACATGGCGGTTACAGTCACCCACAGCGGTTACATAAAAAGAAACCCTATAAGTCTTTATCGTCTTCAACGGCGCGGAGGTAAGGGGGTCAAGGGTGTTAATAATATAGAAGAGGATTTTGTGTCTAATCTCTATATCGCCTCCACCCTAGATACATTCCTCTTCTTTACCAACCACGGTAAGGTTTTCTGGAGAAAGGTATATCAATTACCTCAAGCAGGTAGAACCGCCAGGGGCAAGGCTATCGTTAATTTACTAGAGCTTGCTGAAGGAGAAAAGGTAGCAGCTATCCTGCCTGTTTCCAGTTTTGATGATGAAAATAAATCCAGAACCATCATGATGGTAACTCGCTCAGGAAGAGTAAAGAAAACCAGCTTACAGGAGTTCAGAAGACCTTTGAGAAAGGGAAAAAGAGCATTAACTATCAATGAGGGCGATGAAATTATTGCCGCCCATATCCTTAATGGAGATGACACTGTATTCCTCATTTCCAGGTCTGGAATGTGTATTCGATTTCATGAATCTGATGTGAGGACGATGGGTCGTACCGCTGCAGGTGTACGAGGGATAAGACTCAAGGAAAATGACGTGGTTGTTGGGGCATTGGTATTTACCTCCGATGACTCAATACTGACCGTTACCGAAAATGGCTTTGGCAAGAGATCACCTGCTGATGAATATCGCATACAGAAAAGAGGTGGTAAAGGCGTTTTCGGAATAAAACAGAGTGAGCGAAACGGTGATATAATAGGCGCCCAGCAGGTCTCTGACAATGATGAAGTTATACTGATAGCAGATTCTGGCAAGATGATACGCATGCATCTTAACCATGTCAGAATAATTGGTAGAACAACCCAAGGGGTAAAACTCATAAACCTTGAAGAAGGTGAAAAAGTTGTTGCCATGGACACCTTAGCTTTTGTTGAAGGTGACGAGGAGTTTAATGAAGACGAGTAAGGTTGCCGTCATTGGTGCCGGTTCATGGGGCACCGCTTTGGCAGGAGTTCTAAGTGAGAAAGGGTATACTACCTATCTTTGGGGACATCGGCAGAAGCATATAGATAAACTAAAAAATGATGGCAAAAACACCAGGTATCTTCCAGATTATTGTTTTAATAATAAAATCTTACCAGTAACTGACTTAGAAGAAGCTGTTACCGATTGTCCGGTAATATGTATGGTTATTCCTTCGCAGAGTTACCGGGCGGTATTTCGGGACTTAATACCAAAAATTTCGTGTAATTGCGCAATAGTATCAGCTGTTAAAGGGATTGAAAACGAATCCTTGTCCACTATGACCCAGGTCATGCAAGAAGAACTAGCCAAAGCAGCCACGATCCACGAAGTCGAACTTGCTGTCCTTTCTGGTCCTTCCTTTGCGAAAGAAGTTGCTGCAAAAATACCAACCGCTGTTACCATTGGTAGCGAGAAGTTAACAACGGCACAACACCTTCAACACTATTTTGTCTCCGATTTTCTTCGTGTTTACGCTAGCCAAGATGTTATTGGGCTCGAACTCAGCGCTGCATTTAAAAATATAATTGCCATAGCCACTGGAATTTGTGATGGCCTTGGATATGGGCTCAACACCCGTGCAGCGCTCATTACGCGTGGGCTAGCTGAAATATCCCGTTTTGGTATAAAGGCTGGCGCTGATCCCCAAACGTTCTCTGGTCTAAGCGGTATGGGTGATCTTATCCTCACCTGTACAGGTGATCTGAGTCGCAATAGAACGGTTGGTCTGAAGTTAGGAGAAGGCAAAAAGCTCAGCGAGATTTTAGCTGAAATGCAAATGGTTGCAGAAGGTGTTAAAACCTCTCTATCAGGTTACAAACTTGCAAAAAAAAATGAAATTGAAATGCCTATTCTTGAACAGGTTTATAAAATCCTCTACAAAGATAAAAACTGTGCACAAGCGGTAGCTGATCTGCTCTCACGGGAGTTGAAAATTGAGTGAATTTCATTATTGATCCGACCAATCATTGTCTAAATGCTGGTCATGATCTGGTTTTTCTGGTTTTTCCTCTTCTAACCTGAGGGCAAGCCACCTAAGAATTTTATCAACCTCAGAGCGCATTTCGTTAAGCGCTTTGCCCCTGTGGCTGAGACTGTTTTTTTCTTCCATGGAAAGTTCGGCAAAGGTTTTGCCCTTCTCTTCTACATAAAAAACAGGATCATACCCAAATCCCTGCTCTCCCTTTTTCTCACGAAGAATAACCCCGTCACACCGACCTTCATAGGTGAGAGCTGGGCCTGATGGCACGGCTATAGAGAGGACACATTGAAAGTGAGCCTTTCTGTCGACGCAATTTTGCATTTCAACCAGGAGCTTATTTATATTATCATCATCCGTGGCATCTTCTCCGGCATATCGAGCAGAATATACACCTGGTTCTCCCCCTAAGGCTTCAACCACCAGACCAGAATCATCGGCAATTGCCGGCAAACCTAACACTTTGGCAACATGGTGTGCTTTTTTGTAAGCATTTTCATCAAATGTACCACCATCTTCAACCGCTTCTGGAATTGGACCAAAATCAGCTAAGGATCGTATCTCAACAGAGAAGTTTTTCAAGATTGCCTTAAATTCCTTAACCTTATTTTTATTGTTGGTGGCAAGGACAAGAATGTTTAGCATTAGTTCCCTCTTTATCCCTTTTCCTTCCGGATTTTCTGGAGTTTCTTTTTTAGTTTATTGTCATACCGCTCCTGTTCGCTATACAAACACCCGCAATAAGGCTGGCGATAAAGATCTCTCTCTATGGACTCATCTATTCCTGATTGCCATCCTTCCCTATAATCATGGTACAAAAAAGCAATTTCATACTCGCCAGAGAGTCGCTGACATTTTTCTTTAATGAGTTCATGTTTCTGATATCGACTGTATAGAAGGGTTGTAGAAAAATGCGTAAACCCCTCTTTTTTAGCTAACAGGGCTGTCTCCGTCAGCCGCATATCGTAGCAGACCGAACACCTTTTACTCTCATTAAAGACTACCTTTTGGGTGTATTTAACCAGGCCGTATTCTTTTTCTACAAGCAGGGGGATAGATAGCTCACCTGCAACTTTTTCGAGGCTGTTGAGCCGCTTTTTAAATTCGGTATACGGGTGGATATTGGGGTTGTAAAAATATCCTGTTGTTTCAGCCCCCAGTTTTCTCAGAACTTTAACAGGGTAGAGCAGACATGGTCCGCAGCAGGTGTGGAGAAGCAGCTTCATTTAGACCTTAAATTTCTTTGGATCAATATCATATTGATGGATTTTGTAGTTTATAATTCTTAGGCTTGTATCAAGATATTTTGCCGTTCTAGTCTGGTTGCCATTATTTTTTTTCAGTCCTTCAATGATAAGATCTTTTTCAAATCTTTCCACGGCTGCAGTTAGAGAGAGGGGGCGATCAGACGATTTATCGTCTTCCACCTGTAAGGTTGGAGGGAGATGGATACCTTTTATTGAATCGTCGTCGCAGATAAGCACAGATCTTTCAATGCAGTTTTGCAGCTCTCGAACATTTCCTGGCCAATGATACTGAATAAGCATATCTATAGCAGATGTTGATATGCGCCTAATCTTTTTCTTGTTCTCCTTAGCATATTTCTCTAGGAAAAACTCAGCGAGTAAAAGTATGTCTGTTCTTCTTTTGCGAAGTGGTGGCATATAGACGGGGAAAACATTGAGTCTATAATAGAGATCTTCTCTGAAGCTTTTATCAGCAACGGCGCTTTCCAGGTCACGATTGGTAGCTGCAACCAGGCGTACATCGCAGGTTATTGATTTTGAGGAGCCCAGACGTTGAAAACACCTTTCCTGCACCACATTTAAAAGCTTTACTTGCACAGAGTGGCTTATTTCGCCAATTTCATCAAGAAACAGAGTTCCACCCTCGGCTCGCTCAAATCGCCCAATTTTCCGCTCTGTGGCCCCGGTAAAGGCACCTTTTTCATGACCAAACAACTCGCTTTCTAGAAGAGTTTCCGGTAATGCCGAGCAATTAACCGCCACAAAGGGTTTTTCCTTACGTTTACCGTTGTAGTGTAGTGCCTTAGCTACAAGGGTTTTACCGGTACCAGACTCACCGCGAAGAAGCACAGTGGCATTAGAATCTACAACTCGGTGAATCATTTCATAA
>CAZWVC010000345.1:0-4806 GCA_964637245.1 uncultured Desulfocapsaceae bacterium | reverse complement strand
AAATAATTTGAGAGCTTCTTTTATTACAGGCTGTATCTTGATTGGTCGTTTTTCTTGTTCCTTTTCTCGACTAAAGGTGAGGATCTGACTAACCAACTCTCGGGCCCGATGTCCGGCTGTCAATATTCCCCTTGCGCATTCGTAGTTGTCATTTCCTGGCTCGTTTTCCTCACGAATAATCTCAGCATACCCAATCATTGGTGAGAGAATGTTATTGAAATCATGAGCAATTCCACCCGCCATAGTCCCGATAGATTCCATTTTCTGTACATGCCTGAGTTGTTCCGATAAATGCTCTTTTTCTACCTCAGTTTTCCTGGCTTTTTCCTCTGCCTTTTTAAGTTCAGTAACCTCTATTACCCCCCCTATAACGCCAATGATATTCTTATGATCGTCTGTAAAAGGGTAATAACTACAAAGCCAATCTCTTGCTACCCCTGGCTCTTTTGGTGTTTCACCATGTATGGCAATATTGGTGACAGGCACTCCAGTTTCTAGCACTGGCCGGTAAATGCTTTTCAATTGCTCAGCCAATTCAGGAACAATCGCATCTAATTTTTTCCCAAGATGATACTCCACCGAGCAACCATCAATCTCCGCCAGTTTTTCATTTACCCGCACAACCCGATACTCACGATCAACTAATATAAGGCCAACAGGCGCTGCAGCATACACTTGTTCAAGCTCAGCCAATTGAAGTTTGACCTTTCTTTCACTCTCTATAAGGGACAGGTTGAGTTCTTCATTTTTCTTCTTGAGGAAATATTCAGCCAAGCCCCTATCGATATGGTTTTTTACGTTGGGAACATCCAAGGGTTTTGATAAAAATGCTTGCAGTTTTCCTTCATTGAGCGCATGAACCAGCGGGTCAAAATCAGAAAAGCCAGTAAGAATAAAGCGAATCATATCAGGATATTGGTCTACTACAGACTCTAACAGTTCGCTTCCTGTCATCCCGGGCATTCGCTGGTCGGTGATCAATACCTGAATGCTCTGCTGGGTAAGAATGTCAAGGGCCTCCTCAGCAGAAAGTGCTGTGTGGATTTCATAATCGCGTCTGAAAGCAGCACTAAAACTATCGAGGTTTTCCTGCTCATCATCCACATACAAAAGAGATACCTTCCGTGCTTTTTGCTTCAGACCCATATCTTCTCCCTGTTCATAGGAATCACGATTTCAACAACAACTCCACCCTCTTCTCTGTTATTTATTTCGATACGACCGCCGTGGTCACGGATAATCCCATAGCTGATGTACATACCAAGTCCAAGCCCTTTGCCAACATCCTTAGTGGTAAAGAAGGGATCGAACACTTTAGATTTAATTGCATCACTGATTCCTGGCCCGTTATCAATCACTCGCACTGCTGTTGCATCTTTCCCATCAAATGTCTCACTGGTCACCTTAATTTCAACACATGGGTTCGTTATTCCCGTCTTTTCAGACAAAGCATCAAGAGCATTTCCGACTACGTTAATTAATACCTGCACCATGCGTCCGGGTTGAACCATTACCTCAGGCGTGTCGACATAACTCTTTCTTATCTCCACTTTCTTCTTGTAGCGGCTTTCCAGTAGCACCAAAGCAGAATCTATCAATTCGCTAATGTCAGTTGCCTCTTTGGTATTCTCATCGGGTCTAGCGTATGTCTTAAGCCCGTTAATCACCAGTTCTGTGCGTTCTATTCCCATTGAAATATTGTTTACCAAAACCGGCAATTCCTTCTCCAGCACATCGAAATTAACATCTTCTTTGATTGTTGAATAACGCTCCAAACTCTGCTGATCCAAAGACGAATTTATGCACGCATCACTAGCTTCCAAAAGGCACTCAATATCATCGATATCCTTTTTAAGTGCATACACACTGGTTTTGATGAAATTTATTGGATTGTTTATTTCGTGGGCGATTCCTGCAGTTAAGACACCAAGTGAAGCCATTTTTTCGGCTTGAACGAGGTTATCCTGAGCCAACTTAAGTTGGTCGATACTATTTTGCAGGGCAATGCTCTTTTCAACGAGCTCTATTTGATAACGTCTATTTTGCAGGTGGGTACTAACCCGGGCCAGAACTTCTTCAGGCTGAAATGGTTTTGTTATATAATCTAAACCACCCACCTTGAAAGCCTCGATTTTATCAGCTGTATCAGTAAGGGCACTGATAAATAACACTGGAATTTCTTTTAATTGTTCATCATCTTTAAGGTGCCGACATACCTCAAACCCGTCCATCTCCGGCATGGAAATATCCAAAAGAATCAGCTCAGGTGGATCGTTCTGGGCAGCTCTAAGAGCGAGTTTGCCGTTTGTTGCGGGTCTTACTTTATACTCAGCACCCCGTAGAATGTTAGACAAGAGGTCCAGGTTTGCAGGTGTGTCATCAACGATGAGAATTGTGCCCCTTATTTGCTTTGATGCCATTTTCGACTCCATTACGTTCAGGAAATATTCAACAAGTTTCCCAGTTTTCCAAAATCAAATGCATCTACAAAACGGTCTAAATGTCTGCTGAGTTCTATATCGCTCGTTGCTACCTGGTCTATTAATTCTTTCATACGCTCCATATCGAGATTTATGGTCGCTTCGCAAAGCTCAGAATGGAGTGCAGCTGGTAATTCGGCGAGTGCCTCTGCAATCATCTCAGCCGATACTTCTTCGCCACCCTCATCCTTTTGCGGTGATATTTCCTGGTAAATATATGAAATTCCCAATCTCTTACCTAAAGTATCTAAAATTTCAAATTCTTTGAAAGGTTTTCCAATAAACTCATCCGCCAGGTCCCCCTGCATTATTTCTTGCGGCTGATTTTCAAGTGCACTGGCACTCACTGCAATAATCACTGTCCTGCAGCCATTTAAATCAGAATCATCAAGCTTACACTGGTCTTCCAGCTTCCTGATTTGCTTGGTAGCCTCCACGCCGTCCATTACCGGCATGCGGATATCCATTAACACAGCGTGGGGGCGCCAACTGGAGTACAGATCAACAGCCTGCTTTCCATTAACAGCTGTTTTGACCTGGAACCCGACCCGCTCAAGAATCTTCATTAGAATATCGATATTGTAATCACGATCGTCTACCACAAGAATACGGGGCGGAGTTGAAGGCTCTTTTAAGCCAAGAACGATTCTCTGATCAAATGTCTCCGTTAGCTTTTCAAAACCATCAGATTCTGATGCCGTCATCTCAAAACTAAAAACAGTTCCCTCTCCGGGTTGGCTCTGAACTGTGATATCCCCACCCATCATCCTGGCATAGCGTCTACTAATTGCAAGGCCAAGACCAGTGCCCCCTTCAGTTTGACGGCCCGTATCGGTCTGTTCAAAGGGATCGAAAATCGAGTCATATTGATCTTCAGGAATGCCGGGACCGGTATCATGCACCTTAAAAACCAGACGTACCTGAGCAAGCTCATCTCTGTCGGAGGATACCGTTTCCGGGAGGATCTGCGAATGGAGCTTGATCTCCCCATGACTGGTAAATTTGACCGCATTCCCGAGGACATTAATCAGAACCTGACGGATTTTTCCTTCATCTGCCTCTATATCGCGAGCAAGGTTCTCTTCATGCTCTACCACAAAATGCAACTGCTTTTCCTCGCATCGCAAGGCAAACATCATCTCCAGATCCTGGATCAGCGCATGTAAATCAAGAGGAACAGGAGTGACACCTATACGCCCTGCCTCAATTTTAGACATCTCCAGCACGTCATTGATCAAAGACAACAGATGATCCCCGCTTCGATTTATTATCTCCAGATTTTTCTGATGCTCAGGAGAAAGGTCCTTGTCATGTCGCATGATCTGAGAATAACCGAGGATAGCGTTCATGGGCGTACGGATCTCATGTGACATATTGGCTAAAAAGATGCTTTTGGCCTGATTAGCGGCCTCGGCCGCTTCCATGCTCCTAATAATTGCTTCATCAAGTTTTTTCTTCTCGGTGATGTCACGTACAACCCCTGAAAAAAAACGTTCCCCCTTTAGCCAAAGTTCGGCAACGGCCAGCTCAGCAGGAAACTCACTTCCATCTTTTCTTCGAGCAGTCACCTCACGACCGATACCTATGATATGAGGGTCTCCACTCTCGATATAGCGTTGCAGGTAACTGTCGTGTTCGGCAGCAGTCTTCTTTGGCATAAGAATTTTTACATTATTACCAATCACCTCATCCGCTTTATAGCCGAAAATCTTCTCGGCCGATTGGCTGAAACTTTGAACGACCCCGATGCGGTTGATGGTAATGACCGCGTCGACCATATTTTCGAGAACAGCACGCTGCCTTGCCTCGGCATACTCAATGTTTTCATTGGCATTCTGCAGTTCCTGATCAGCAAGTTGTTGTTTCAAGATCCTCCATAGGTTGTCCATAAAGAGGGAAATTTGCCGGATATCATTGTCATCATAAGGCTCCTCTTTATTACCAAAGCCCACGACCGCCACGATACTGTCATCATCGAACACAGGAAGACTCATGTGTCTTACGAGAGGGTAATGTCCGTCAGGAAGAGCTTTTTCTACTGCAATTTTCGGATAGTCATTGTGAATAACCCCTTTTCTTAGGCGAACACAATCTGCCCAGACTCCTGCTTCTTCCAATGATGCATGAGGCATATCCTCTATTGAACAATGCTCAAGAGCTTCTTCTGACCATGCATGAAGGCTCAGTCTATTCTGATCTTTTTCCAGGAAATGGAGATACCCCACCTTACTTCGGCTCAAGCTGACGCATTTTTCAAGCGCATAATTGATCAGCTCCTTTTCAGCAATATCCTTGAGCTGGCTGAGCTCAAGGAGAGCCGAAAGCC
>CAZWVC010000344.1:0-4814 GCA_964637245.1 uncultured Desulfocapsaceae bacterium | reverse complement strand
GAGCCATTGGTTGTTCACCTTCTTTTTACCGCGTAAGTTGAATCGATCAAGCCCCATGGTATGCCGAATGTGTGCAAAGGGCGGCTCAGCAGTTGCTATTCTTTTAGCATAAATGGCTGTGCCAACAACAGAATCCATCTTGTTTTCATTTTTTCAGCAAAGGAGGCTGGCGAATTATTGACTGTCTCACTTATCGCACACATTACCTGTCGTATCTCTGTTCTCTCAGGATAACGAAGACACTAGTCTCGAAGTTTGCATGGGCGGCAAAATCTTTTCTGGCCCTTGAAGCCAACTCGCTTGGCACCACGTGATGTTTTCACACCACTTCGATACATGCTTTTACCAGCTGGGCAAATACAGAACTTAAGATCTGAATCAACGGTGAAAAAGTTAAGAGAAAAAATCAAGAGGAGCCAAAGGAATAACAACCTTGGTCGGTGCCGGCAAAATAATGTTTATCACCCTTCAGACTTTTTCAGAGTGAAACAGTTGCAGAAATTTTACAGGTACACCTGTATCAAAATGACACGATTTCCCTGTTGTTGGATGCGTAAAGGAAAGCACCTGGGCGTGTAAACCCATTCGGCCAATGGGACTGGTCACCGATCCATACTTATTATCACCAATTATAGGGTGCTTTATGTCCTGCATATGCACCCTTATCTGGTGTTTTCGACCCGTTTCGAGATTTATCTGTAGCATGGTATTTGTAACATTGCCCTGAATTTTCCTGTAATGGGTAACTGCTTTTTTTCCATGTTTCGGGTTCTGTGAAGAGTATACTTTAAATGCTTTACTCTCTGCCAACCAGGATGTTACTGCTCCTTCTGGTGGTTTTACTTCACCTTCCACTACACCAACATATGTCCGCTGGCTGATAGTAGTGGTCCAATTTTCCTGTATCTTGTATTTGATCTTTTCACTTCTGGCAAATATGAGAAGACCGGATGTTTCCCGATCTATCCTGTGGATGATAAAGATTTTATTCTTCGGATTCTCCTCTTTAACATGATTACTGAGCATCGAATATGCAGTTTTACGTTTTTCCTTATCAGTGGCAACGGTCAGGAGACCTGCTGGTTTATTGATAACGATCAGATCCTCATCAATATATACAATGTTCAGCTCACGCGGATGCTTCTTTGCCACGGCTTTATCCCAGCTCACCTCCACAAGCTGACCAGGCACAAGCTCATGATCGAACTGGGTGATAGGATCTCCGTCTATAAAAACCTGCCTGTCTCGCAGAACATTCTTGAGGATTTTACGGTTTTTATGAGGCAGATGATCAATAAGGCTGGAGAGAAGTGTTTCTTTGTTCTCAACAACAAAAGAAGAATTCTTTAATTCTCTCTTTTTAGAGTGTTTACCACGCCTTTTATCCCTCATCTCTTTTCACCGGATATGTATTATTCTGCACTTAAATAATAGGTGTTTTCTTCGTGGCCAGCAATGTACCTTTTTTCAAGACTGAATTCCCTATTTATTCAATGCATGAAGAAAATGACCTGATTCAATCATTACGCCAAACCAAGCTGAACGTACCCATATCATTAAAAAAAGTGTAAAGCCAATGGCGCAGGTCGATGGTATCAAGATCATCCAGGTTGACGGATTGACTGGGCAATCTGCTAGTGGTGCGGCAGGTGATGGAGAGAAATCCGGGGAAATCCGGCGGGAAATCCGGGGGCATATTACTGTTTTTTGCATGGCCTAACTGGTTTACCAGGGTGACTGTCAAAGCCCGTCAACCTCTTAATCACCACATAGAAATTTTCAGTACAAAAAGAACGCCCTGTAGGATCTCTTTCTTGTAAATCCCCTTATCTCATGTACTCACCATGTACTCAAGAAAAAAAAACGGTTACAGCCAAAAGCCATAACCGCCTGATATTGTTGGAGCCACTTAGCGGGATCGAACCGCTGACCTACGCTTTACGAGAGCGCCGCTCTACCATCTGAGCTAAAGTGGCTCTTTCAAATAAAGAAATATCGCTTACACATATATTATCAAACTCCTACAAGTAAAACGAAAGATTATATATCAGGTTATGTGGCAAATGACAACTTGAATAAAAGGTTTGCTAAAACAAACCGCCTTCATTCCGCTTTATATAAAGACCTCACCTCCTTGGCATTAAAAAAAGCTCCGTTAATCCCCATTATGTGGTATAGAAGAATGCTGAAATTTCATCAATTTTTAGAGTGCATTTATAAATAATTCAACATGCTTTGCCCTGACAAAAGAAAAATCTATTATCAAATACTCGTGATAGCATTTGCGTTGCTGGGACACAGTTTCGCCATCTCCGCTAGTCCAGTAATCCCGCCAACCCAAAAGCCATATGTAATTAATAGTATCAGATATTACCCGATTTCTTCATCTTCAGGATATGTCGATACTGGGGTAGCCTCATGGTATGGCCCCGACTTCCATGGACGCCCCACTTCTAACGGTGAACGGTATAATATGTATGGTGCTACTGCAGCTCACAAGATACTGCCGATGAACACCATGATCCTGGTTAAGAATCTAGAGAATGGCAGAGAAGAAGTAGTTCGTATCAATGATCGTGGGCCCTTTGTACGCGGCAGAATTATTGATTTAAGTTACTCTACCGCTAAAAGACTGGGCGTTATCAAAAAGGGTACGGCAAAGGTACGAATTATTGCTTTGGCGCCAACTCGTGGGGGTAAATTTATCTCCCAGCCGAATTTCACCGAAGGCGAATTCTATGTGCAGATAGGAGCTTTTAAACACAAGAAAAATGCAATGCGGTTACAAAAAAGATTTGTCGATGCTGGGCATACCGCCGTCATTCGACAATTTATTGCCAAAAAAGATACGTTTTACCGTGTTCAAGTATATGTTGGCACTCAATTGCAAAATGCCAGGAAGGCAGAGCAAGCCCTTTTAGACAAAGGCTACAGAGGTGCATTTATTGTGGCCCGCTAGTCTGAACATTTCATGAAAAACTTTTTGAAAGGTAAATATAGGTAGTAGCTTAGAGTAATTATACTTGATATCAACTCTTAATTTTTTGGTACAGTTTGTACTTTTGAAGACTGTTGTTTTTTGAAAGTTTTTCACCCTTCAGGTGAGTCGATGCGGGCCACTATCCCACGTCGTCCGTATGATTTTCATACTTTAGTATAGAAAATCATACAACTCCTTGACTAGCAGCCCACCTCAACTCATGAAATATTCAGGCTAACCATGATATTGCACGAGTCTGAAAGGGGTTTATTGCCATTGAATACCATTGAATTGTTCATGAAATTTTCGGGTTAGACAGTTTCCTGTCACATTCTATGACCTGATAAACGAAACGTTGCAGAAGTGCATGATCTTTTCGCCCTGGGGCGAGCTCAATTCCTGAATTCACATCAACCGCAAATGGGCTTGTTATTTCCAATGCTTGGCTAATGTTATCAGGATTCAAACCGCCTGCGAGAATGTATGGTTTCTGCAAATTGAGACCTTCTATCAGACTCCAGTCAAAGCTTAGACCCGTTCCACCCTCAATATCTTTTACGTAGGTATCTAAAAGAAAGCCATCTACCATCTTTTCGTAGTAGGTAAACTCCTCAGGTGTAGAATGCTCTCCCACCCTGAAGGCTTTTAGCTGCGTACATGAAGGTAAAGATATACTGAGTTGTTCACAGTAATCAGGCGATTCTTTACCATGCAACTGGACCCCGTTCAGCCCAAGATAGTGAACAATCTCAAAGACTTCTTTCATGTCTGCATCAACAAAGACACCAATTTTATAGAGAAATGGAGGTAAAGTGCTGGTTATTTTCACAGCTTCCTGGGGGCTTATATATCGGGAACTCTTTTCTACAAAGATAAAACCAAGGGCGTCCACACCACACTCAACTGCTCTTATCGCGTCTGCTGAGTTAGTTGTCCCACATACTTTTATTCGTGTACGCCTGATTTGATTCACTCCATTATTCCAGGTTAAGTTCGTAAATTTTTGAGAGCCTGACCATCTGTGCCTGCACGCATAAGCGTTTCTCCTATCAAGGCTGCGTCAATATCATGGTCTTGCAGCTTTTTAATATCGCCTCTATCCCGGAGGCCGGATTCACTTACCAAGGGAAGCTCTTCAGGAACCAGCTTTTTCAAGCGAAAAGTTGTTTCGATATCAACACTAAAATCATTTAGGTTCCTATTGTTGACGCCAATCAAATCACAATCGGTTTTGAGGCTTTTTTCCAATTCTACTTCATCATGAACCTCCACCAGGACATCCATATTCAGCTCTTTGGCATAACAATAATAATCCTGCAGCTGCTTTTTATCTAAGATAGCTGCAATAAGAAGTATAGCGTCCGCACCATTCACCGAGGCTTCCTTAATCTGCAATTCATCAATGATGAAGTCCTTACGCAACACTGGTAAAGATGATTTTTCCCGGGCCTTCAACAAATTCACAAGACTTCCCTGGAAGAAATCGACATCCGTTAACACAGAAATTGCCTGAGCTCCATTTTCCTGGTAATGGCTGACAATTTTTTCAATATTGAAATCTGCACAGATAATTCCTTTGGAGGGAGATGCCTTTTTCGCCTCAGCAATTATGGAAACACCGGGATAGTATAGCAGAGCTTGTCTAAAGCCACGCGGTGGAGCGATATCTTTATCGTGGAATTCGACAGGTAACGAAATACCTTCACGTTTCAGCTCCGCAACTTCTTCTTTTTTTCTTGCAACTATTTTATCAAGGATCATAATCGTAAAATCAATATCACTTGGTCTTTGCCGAAATAGACTACCCTAGTTTCTATCCTAAAACTCAGGATTT
>CAZWVC010000343.1:0-4839 GCA_964637245.1 uncultured Desulfocapsaceae bacterium | reverse complement strand
GAAATAAAATGTTTTTATCTGTGATCATTAAATTGTTCATGAAATATCCGGGCTAACAGTTATCAGGACTATTATCACCCGCCAGTACACGACGGTATAGGGAGAAATACGGATCAATAGATGTATCTTTTTTAAGCAGATTAGCTTGCTGGCTAGCCTCTAGTCTGTAAGCTGCCAATTGCTCCCTTGACCATGTCGAAACCTCAATGAGTTTCACCGCCAATTCTTCCGGTTTATGAGGTGATACCAGTGTACCACAGCCCGCCAATACTTCCCGGTGCACCTCTATATCAGAAGCAATTACAGGCGTTCCCTGGCACAATCCTTCAGCTATTGGGTAATCGAAACCCTCGTCAAGACTATACTGCACAACTGCCAGAGCTTGCTGATATAATAGAACCAATGTCGCGTCGTCTATATCGGAAAACCAATATAAATCATCGACAATGGCCAACTCCTCTTTTTCCAACTGACGTTCCCGCCAACCATATGGACCAACGATCACTAGAGGTATCTGGCTATGCGTGTAAGCACGTTTCCAACCTTCCAGCAAACGGCGAAGATTTTTACGTGGTTCTATAGTTCCAACACTTAAGAAAAAAGGTTTTTGTGGAAATCTGTGATCAAGCTGACCCTCTCTTTTATGAGGCTCAAAGCAGAATGAAGGTAATGGGGGATAAATAGATGTTATCTTGGCTTCAGTTATACCAAAATGTTCCTGTAATTCAGAGGCGACTGTTTTGCTCGGAACAATGATGTGTGCTGCTTTGCGCAGGCTATGTTGAAAAATAAAGCGTTCGTAGTATTTCATCATACCCGTTTTCTTTGTGGAGAAATAATGCACAAGTGAGATGTCATAACAGTTAACTACTACGGGTATTTGAATGAGTAACGGCACAAGATAGTTAGTGGAATGGAGAAGATTTACCCCATCAAGGTGTGCCTTAAATGGCAGTGCAAATTGATCTGTCAGGATTCGTTTACCACCGCCCAAAGCATCACTTAATATTGATCTTATCCCAACCCGTTTTCTAGCAGGTTGAAAAGTCTTGGAATTACCAGCCCCAAAGTATGAGATACACGTATCAGAATGGCATTCACTCATCAATCTGCAAAGCTCGTATGTATAACGAGCAATCCCCCCCATCGTCGAGCGGGAATCTATTAGGTAATGGGGAGCTTCCTTGTGTATCATTAAAACCTAAGTCCTCTAAAAATCACCAAAGATGGGATCTGAGTACTCCAAATAGAGCATACAAATTTAGCAATATCAGCAATATAAAAAGATTAACAGTTGAATACCTGCGAAGATCAGGACTGAATCTAACAAATATTCGCCGCCAAGCGCAACTCATTGCAAAACATAATGGAACTAATCCACTAAAGAGATACCTACCCTGATGTTGAACGTAGGTTGAGTTATAGACAAGGTACAAAAGACAAGTTAAGCATAAAGAAAATAGTAATAGGAATTTTACTTCTCTTTTACAAAATGATGTGGTTTTTAGAGTACCGCTGGCAAGTCCAATTACCCAGTTAATCAATATGCTACTGCAAAAAATTAAAATAATGATATATGCGAGCCGACGCATTGGGATTGCCATCCAGCCAAATTGTCCCCAGAAGCTCTGAAAAGTAAAAACGATCATACGCATAAGCCAGTCCCAGAATCCATTAACTGCAATCCATTCGACTGTTTTCGGTTGCGATGCTACAGCTGAGGCATGTTGCATTAATGCAAAAATATCAGGCCAACCGTATACCATCGCATTACGGAACCACAATGGTAGTGCAATCAGTAATGGCAGGAGCAGGATAACAAAGAGATCCATCCAAGAAAGTACTTGAGTAATTGGCAATCTGCTATTTGTTGGAAGAACTTTACGAACCTCCCATATACGCCCTATATAAGCATAGAGCGCAACAGGGTAGGCAATTGCAACGGTCAATTTAGTAAGAAAACTTAACCCTACAACACTTCCCAATAAGATTCTTTCATAACGGCTTTTGGATAACCCGAGGCGTTCTCGCAATGCCAAGAGCAAGACCATTGCCATGAGCAATCCTGCGAGAGCATCATTATTTATGCTCGCCATCATGGCAATATGTTGGGGGATAAAACCAACTATTATCACCGTAGAGAAGACCACGTGTTTATGGGTTGGCGCAATAGTTTTTCCAATAAAAAAGACTATCACCAGTAGGCATGCACCCAAAATCAAAGAAAAAAAACGCAAAGGCAGTACCTTGCCCTTGCCCAGTAAGTAAACAGGAAGGGAGAGGAAATAATATAGCGGTGGTTGATGAAATTCATAACGCAGAGGACTGATATCAAAATTAGGTGGAAAACCTTTTCGTATACTACTCTCAAGATATTCCTGATTATAATCATCATCCTGCATTATCGGTAAGTTACCATTCTCTGCAAGATAGCGTATGTAATTATAATGAGCAGGTTCATCAGGGTTTTGCCATTGAGGTGTTACCACCATATAGCCTATTCCAAATAGGAAATACACTATTAATATTGCTACTAATATCCGAATGCTAGTGAACATTTTTTCAGACAAATATTAATTGTATAGGTGAACCTTTTTATCACAGTACAAAGATACCAGGGCGATCCAATTGCAAAAATAACCAATTGAAGCACGCTTTCATTATTAGGATGAAATTACAATTCTTTCCTCGGTCTTTACATTTTTGCTTGTGCATCGTAGAGTACAGCAAGACTCAAGTACCACTAATTTAAATCACTATAAACAAGACTATTATCTACTACATCAGTTTCTTTTGTCTTCCTTTATTACGATTGTAATACCTTGCTTTAATGAGGCTGCCAGGATACGAGCGGAGGAATATCTGTCATACCTCGATGCAAATGAGGATATCAATTTTCTCTTTGTAGATGACGGAAGTACGGATAATACGCCTGATATTCTACATCAGCTAAAACAGAACTCACCGCAAAGAATCGATATTCTCCTTTTATCTAAAAACACGGGGAAAGCTACAGCAGTTAGGCAGGGCATTCTCGCTTCGTTTAAGAAACCATCCATATACGTGGGATATTGGGATGCTGATCTGGCAACACCTCTATCTGAAATACCCCGCTTCATTGCAGAACTTCGCGTTGATCAGAACAAGAAGATGATATGTGGTTCACGAATAAAAACCTTAGGTGCAGACATACAAAGACAGATATTCAGGCATTATCTTGGACGTGCTCTAGCAACGTTCATAAGTATCATTTTGAGGTTGCCTGTGTATGATACTCAGTGTGGTGCCAAAATCATTGAGCGAGAGCTCGCTGAGACTATTTTCTCTGAACCCTTCATATCACCCTGGCTTTTTGACGTTGAATTGATCGCTCGAGTTATTGGTTTGGTCGGCAGAAAAAAAGCAGCAGAAATAATTTATGAGTTGCCTCTCAATACCTGGCACGACATAGGGACTTCAAAAGTTAGTCTACGCTATTTACCCAAAATACCACTAGAAATTGCCAGGATATACTGGCGACACCATGCTGGACTGAATAAAAGGTAAAGAGATCTTTTGAGGGCTCCCGTATATTACGCAGTTTGTAGAATATATTTAAAGGATATCAATTTTGCACAAAAGCTTTTTTATATAAACAGCGAAATTCAGCTGGAGTTGAAATATCAAAATTAACTATTATACTAGCTTGTTACCCTATGTTCTATCTAAAAAAACAGTGATACAGAAAGACTTCACACTTAATTATCTATGCAATGTTTTTACAAAAAAACAACCGCAGAATAGTCTTTGAAGGATACCCATGCCAGTTAAGGACAAAGATAATAATAACAATAAATTAGTTTTTTCTTTGTGGTTGGTAGCAATTCTCCTTCTTCTTTGGCCGGCTTTTCAGCTTAGTTTAAGTGATAACACAATAGTTCCTGCAGACAATCTATACCTTCATGCACCATATCAAGCCGATGCCCAAACACTAAGGATATCAAAACCACACAACCCGCTTTATTCAGATCTTGTTTTACAAAACTATCCTTGGTGGCAGTTTATTCATAAATCACTAAAAGACGGAGAGTTACCACTCTGGAACCCATACATTTTCTCAGGTACTCCATTTCTTGCAAAAGGTCAGCACCTTGCTCTTTATCCCCTATCGTTTCCGTTCCATCTCATGCCGATAGAACAAGCCTATGGCTTATTTCTGGTCATCCACCTCTTTATTGCAGGCTGTACGGCTTTTTTGTTAGCACGTTCTCTTGGAATCAGTCGATATGGAGCGCTGATAAGTGGATTAACCTATGGTATTTCAGGATTTATGTTGGCACGGGCAGTTTTTCCTATGATCATAGCGTCTTCCGCCTGGCTGCCACTTGTTCTGGCTATGGCTGAACGAGTTATTTCTCCAATTCAATCTCAAAGTCACCGACGAAATTTTATATGGGTGTTGATAGGTGCGCTGGCGATCGGTTTTCAGGCATTAGCCGGTCACCCTGAAATTTTGATCTATACTCTGCTCGTATTAGCTTTCTACTGTTCCTGGCGCTGCATCTCACTCAGAGATAAAAAGAGGGAAAATCGTAACCGGCCAAATATATTCTATACTTTTTCAATGTTAGCCGTAATGGTTTTTACTGGTTTAGCTTTGGGGGCAGTACAGTTGCTTCCTCAATATCTGATTCTTCAGGAAAATTTCAGGTCAGTCACTGCTGATTTTAGTCAGATCACAAGCTGGGCATATCCCTGGCAGCAAGCAATCACGCTTTTGGTTCCCAACTTTTTTGGGAATCCTGCTCAATACAACTATACAGATTTTTTTTCAGGGGTTACTCATCAACTAGACCAGCC
>CAZWVC010000342.1:0-4861 GCA_964637245.1 uncultured Desulfocapsaceae bacterium | reverse complement strand
AATGAATGTTGTGTTTATACCTTTCCAACCCTTCTTGTAAGAATAGAAGAAAACGAATACGATCATCATCAATGGAGAAAATATCCTGGCCTCCATTGCCACGGAGAATGACATGATAAAAAGCACCAGGAAAATGAATACGAGGTTTTCGTGCCATGGATATAAACTTACAAAAAAAAACATCAACATGTCAAGAATGCTATAACCATCTTAAGGATTGAACAGGCAGCTCCAATTTAGTTTTTTAAGGTCAGTTAAATCACCACAAAATAACAGACCATCTAAAAAAGGAGCTGCCATGAAGAAGAGTAGATCACGCCAGTTAGAACTCGTCAATAGCAAGGCTTTAATTGTAGGTGTAGATATCGCTAAAATAGATCACTATGCCAGGTTTATCCATCCTGATGGAAGGACGTCAAAATCTTTCTGTTTCAAGAATACCAAACATGGTTTTCAAAAATTAACCCAATCAATTTCAACCGAAGTAAAAAACGGTAATTACACCTCAGTAATTATTGGCTTTGAATCGACCGGCCATTATTGGAAACCTTTAGCCTATCATCTTGAAGGCATGAAGAATATTAATTTAGTGCAAGTAAATCCTGCTCATGTAAAAAAAGCCAAAGAAATATACGACTGCAGTCCAAGTAAAACCGACCCTAAAGATACCGGAATTATTGGTATGCTTATCCAGATGGGACGATTTCAACATTTGAACTTGCCAAAAGGCGACTTTCTTTCTCTGCGGATTTTTGCAAGGCAAAGGGAACAAAAAATAGTCGAACTTGGCGTGCAGCGCAATATTCTACATAGCCATGTCGATTCAATATTTCCAGAATATGGTAAGGTGTTTAAGAAGCTTGAAAGTAAAACCTCATTGTATTTGTTGAAGCGATATGCCATCCCTGCGCGATTCGTAAAGCTTGGTAGAGTAAGACTTTCAAATACTCTGAGAAAAGTTAGTCGAGGGAAAATCTCAGAAGAGCGAGCAAGGCAGTTGCTTGAGGCAGCGAAGTCTTCGATTGGTCTGACAGAAGGTGTGGAGGCTATCCTTTTTGCTATCAAATCAACAGTGACAAATATAAGTAAAATCCAAAGAGAAATAATAGAAATCGATAAATTACTAGTGGAATCGTTGAAAGCAATTCCCTATGCAGATCAACTTCTTTCCATCCATGGTATAGGACCGGTGAGCCTTTCAATAATCCTTGGGGAGCTAGGTGACCTAAGCCGTTATCGAAAAGCCAATGAGATACTCAAGATGGCAGGGTTAAATCTTTTTGAAATTAGCTCAGGACAACATAAAGGCCGTCGTAGAATCTCCAAAAGAGGAAGGCCTTTACTTCGTAAGACACTTTTCTTTGCAGCGCTGAGAATGGTCAAATCCAGGGGTATTTTTAGAAAAGATTATCTGCGCCTAACTGAGATGAACAAGATGCAGAAAACAAAGGCCGTAGTAGCTCTTTCGAGAAAGCTTCTACGGGTTCTTTTCGCTCTTGCCAGAGATAAAGTTTATTACAATCATCCCATAGAACTAGCGATGGTAGCTTGATATGATCGTTTTGTAGGGGGATAACCAGGGTCAGGTATGAGGCGTTAATTTCCGACCTCCGTGTCAAGAATCTGTTACCCCCTGCTCTTTCAGATCCTCGATGAAGCATTGTTAAGGCAAAGATCTTCGAATTACCAGCGGCTGGACGAAAGAGAAAAGCAGGGCTACCCTACAACATTCTATAAACGCATATTTATTATTTAAAGCATTTGCACGATGCTGTTCTGCGAAAAGTGAGGGCTACATAAAGATGCTTTTAAATAGAAATTAAAGAAAAAGGAGTTGACTATGTTAAACCAGACCTGACCCTTTTCTGCTTTTCTGTGTGACCCTTTTCTGTGCTTTTCTGTGCTGAGGTTTTTTGGAAGCAACTTTTTGAGGAATAGCTCCCTCAACCCCAAGAGCAAAAGATTTTGTCGGACTTTCGACAATTTGACCAGCTTTATTTCTCATCATCATCTTGCCACCAGTACCTCTGGAAACCACATCACCGGTTTCTTCATTTCTGATAAAGCCGGTTCTTGGAAGTCCAGAAGCAACGCCAAAACCTTTGGAATTGTCTATCGGTCCATCGTCAGGAATATCATTGCTATTAGCGGCTATTCCTGTAGGGCTGGTTATCGTTGCCCCAATTGCTGGCTGCTTTATTTGATCTTCCGGAGGAACGCTTTTTTACACCGTTACGCCGGTGCCATTGTTTTCTTCAGCACCAAAAGCACCGCGAATCATTTTTGATACTCCAACGGCCCCATCTCGTACATGCTGAGGAATCGCATTATCAAAGATGGCTGCACCAATAGCTTGTGGAGCATTTAGTTGGGCTGTACCTAAAGCGCTCTCAACACCTTTGTTTTTATACGCATCCACGGTTTTGTTAACCAGATTCTTTACCGCTTCTTCACCACCTGGTATTGTCCGAGCAGCAAGATCTGCGACTCCAAAACCTTTTTGACCTTGAGATTCTTTTTTAAGTTCAGGCATAGCACCCATAACGCCTAGATTCTTGTTCTGTTTCTTTTTTCAATTGCTAACGTCATCTTGAATTCTCCTTTCTACCAATAAAAAAAGCCCAGACCTCAAGGAATAGTTTTTCCTCGAAATCTGGGCTATGAAAAAAGTCCCTTCGTGGGGAGTTCTATAAGCAAGCAGATATAGTAAATATTATACTTCACTTGCTCAGTGAGTACAACCGTTTCATCTGGGATTTCATTGAACTCTGGTTCAACAACTATGACTATTGGTGTTTACATTTTCATATCGGGTTCATGCAGAAAGATATTTGAATAACTTATTATGATTGAAACAGTCTTATTTGGAATTCTACTAGATTTATGTAATTTAATTGTATTATACTTTTTCGGCTGTACCATATAAAGTATGCTATTCTGATACATTCCTATCTTCTTAAAATGATAGGGGATTTTGACTGTGGTGATATTGCCAATTTTGCAAGTCAACATTTTTTCTCTTGCATATATTCAAGTCAATTTTGTTTGTCTCTAATATTTTCACAATTATTCAAGTCAAGACTTTTTGACTTGAATTTTTTCTAGTCAAAAACCTTTGACTGCAACCATGCACCACATTGTGGTTATCAAAATACTTTGACTTTAACATAACAGCGAGTTACGGTGTTCAAATAAGCTTGTCTTTATTATCAACAGAAATAACACAACTAAAAACCATGAATATTGAGAATTCAGGGCTGAACTTTGAACATGCGGTTGATTACCACTACGATCGATTTCCTCCCTCTAACCTAAATTACGAAAAACTATTTGAACCTTTTGGTGAAGCAATTGAAGCTATTTCACGTTTCGATCAAATGTTAAAGAATATGCACAACAGTTCCATCCTTTTGACACCATTAAGAAATCAAGAAGCTGTAATATCATCTAGGATGGAAGGTACGGTAAGTACCATGGATGAAATTCTTAGATATGAAGCTGAATTAAAAGAAGGCGATAAAGGACATATCGGTACAAGGTCAGAAGTTATTGAGACCATAATGTATAGACACTCTCTCACTTCTGCTCAGAAAGCAATTGAAGAAGGTCAACCCATTTCAGATTTCTTAATTAAGCAAGCACACCAAAAATTATTATCCATAGGTAGGGGAGCATCAAAATCTCCAGGAGAATACAAGAAGGATCAAAATTATATTGCTGATAGATCGAGGAAAAATATTTTGTTTATTCCTATATCACCATTACAACTTGTGGATGGTGTAGAAAAATTATTTCACTACCTCGAAACTAGCGATCATCAAACTTTAATTAAAATTGCAGTTGCACATATTGAATTTGAAGCACTTCATCCTTTTATGGATGGAAATGGTCGAATTGGCCGAATGTTAATAACTTTGCTAATGTGGAAATATAATGTGATATCAGCCCCCCATTTTTATGTTAGTGGGTATTTAGAAGAAAAGAAGGATTTGTATATTGATACAATGAGGAGAGTGTCAAGTCATGATGATTGGACTAGTTGGTGCTTGTTTTTTATGAAAGCTGTTAAAGAACAAGCAAACAGAAATCTTGAAGTTGCTGAAAGTATCCGATCTTTATATGAGGAGATGAAGGTTATTTTTGCAGAGACATTAGCCTCTCAGTGGAGCGTCCAGGCACTAGATTTTATTTTCACAAATCCAGTCTTCAGGAATAATAGTTTTACAAATTCTGGGATTATTCCATATAACACTGCTTTGAGGTTTTCTAAAGTATTAGTTGAGAAAGGTTTATTAAGAACAATTGAGCCTGCTTCAGGTAGGAGACCAGCGTTGTATGCTTTTGAGCCACTGATAGAATTGGTACGGGTTTAATTGACCAGTTTTCGCCAAGTGTTTTTCAGCTTTGCTTAAATATTGAGTTCTCAAATAGGACTAAAGATCTATTCTTGCTGCAAACATTGAAGATAGATCAGAAGTCTCAGGATACTTTCGGCAAACAGCACCAGACCTCTAATTCGTTATAATAATATATTAAATTTCGTGAATGTGTGAGATTAGAGTTAACCTGACAAACTATTAACCCGCCACACCGGATTTGAAGTCCGTTGACAATTTAGCGCAAGAGTCTGAAAATACTATATTAAAACGACTGGACAAATAAATTAGGTACGTTTTTGGGTACAAGCCACCTTTATTATTCTGGGTTGTCATCTGATATTGTGTATATAGAATTGATCATTGCTGCTTCAATTGATCCCAACGTGTGGCCTTCTGACAGTAATGTGTTTATCGTCATGCGTTTGGAGGTAGTGTCCAGAATTTTTCGCACATTTGATTTTTGAGGTAGCCCGTTAAATCAT
>CAZWVC010000341.1:0-4869 GCA_964637245.1 uncultured Desulfocapsaceae bacterium | reverse complement strand
ATCCGCTGATGGTGAAGAAGGGAACCCCGGCTTCACCGGCAACGGCCTTGGCCAGCAAGGTTTTACCACAGCCCGGCGCACCGACCAGCAAAACGCCTCGGGGTATACGACCGCCCAGCCGCTGGAATTTCTTGGGATCCTTGAGGAACATGATGATTTCCTGCACCTCATCCTTAAACATGTGCTGCCAAGGGGCTTCAGGCGCGTTCGCGACTATGGTTTCTTGCATGGCAACGCCAGAAAAATCCGCACTCTCATTCAACTGATATTGCATGTCTTTACCTGGAGACAGCCTAAACAGCGGCAAAGGCCGAAGTTTTCTTGCCCAAAATGCCAAGCGACTATGACGGTGACTCGTTTCCGCTTTGACTACGGCAAAGCAGGATAATGGTTCACCTGGCCGCGGCTACTCAACTAACCACAACAGGAGGACATGTAATTTATGAATAGAGAGTGTGATTTTCACACCTGTTCAGGTGTATGGACAGCTACGCCTTCTAAACGGAGCCCAATTCAACAAAACCTTTCTGGTAATATCTCCTAAAATATATATTTCCTTTGTTTATAAGCCGGGCTTGTTCAACCACGGTTAAGATCGTGGATCGCTGCGCTCTCACGATCTAACCTTATTCGTTATATGTGTTATTTTAAGCTTCCAATAGTTTTTCATTGCCAAGTTTGGGTCTTTTGAAAGGAACTATTTTTGAAAGTGGCTTTCTTGCTTTTTCTTTTGCTAAGTCTAGGTCGTACCTTGCCTGTATATTCATAAAGAAGTTTTCAGAAACTCCAAAGAATTTTGATAACTTCAATGCATTGACAGGGGAAATATTTCTTTTACCTTTGATTATTTCACCTACTGCTGTTTGTGTGATACCCGTTCCTTTCGAAACGGCATATGCCGTTATTTCTAATGGTTCTATAAATTCCTCTTTGAGGATAAGACCGGGGTGTTCTAATGGTATTAAGTTTGCCATGTTGTTTCTCCTAATGATAGTCGACTATCTCAACTTCGTTTGCCTCACCATTGATAAAGTAGAAGCATATTCTCCACTGGTTGTTAATTCGAATTGAATATTGGTTTTCTCGATTACCCCTTAGCTTCTCTAGCATGTTGGAAGGTGGAATTAACAAGTCCTTTAGCGTGGAAGCAGAGTCAAGCATAATAAGTTTACGTCTTGCTTTTGTTTGAATATCTTTGGAAAAATGGCGTGAAAATTTTCTTTTCCAAATTTTCTCTGTTTCTTTGCATTTAAAATTTTTAATCATAAATTAATAGTAACACTTAGCGTTACTATTGTCAATCGATACTGTTTTAGTTGCATATAACATTAAATTAACCGGCAACCGACGTTAAGCCACTGCAGCTGAATCTTGGATGACCTTTTTTTTGCCGATTCGTATTGCGCGACCCCGAGCTTAAGGTTGTCCGGTGGAATGCCTGGTTAATCGATTTTTTTCACAGTAGTATATTGTTCGGGGTTTGCTTTTATGTCTGCCAATAAAGCGTCGTACCAATTCGCTTCTTTCTCACTCAACTGATCGTATATATCATCATATTTATCGACTTCATCCCAAATAGGTTGAAATTTCTCAATTGGAGATCCAACTTCATTCAAAAAATTGACTTCTTTCATCCATGTTATTGTTTTTTTAGCTAGTTCCTTCACAAGAATTGAAAGTTCTGGACATCCAAAGTATGAATACGCTTGTTCTGTTAGGTCTAATAAATACTGTGTCTGCTCAATTTCATACCGAAGTAATACATGTTGCATACCACCATTCCCCCATAGCCCTTCAAACTGAGAGATCGCAAAATAAAACCCTGCTTTTTTGGGGACCTTATTTTTTAGAGCATCAACCATTTTGTCATCCCAAAGAGTTTCTTTGGAAGAAGCGATTTGGTCAAAAATCCAAGTATCTAAACAATTACTATTAATAAGATCATCAGATGATAAAGATAATAATTGGTTTATAGTGGGGGCGTTTCTTGGTTTTAGGTTAGATTTCTTTTTTGACCAGTGTTCTGTAAAATTAACACGGTTCAAGGTTATAGAAACGCCAGCTGGAAGTGTTTGTAAGAATATTGAGTCATCAGATAACACTTCAACTTTATTCCTATCTTCCATTGGTACTTTAAATTTTGGTGAATCAAATTCCTCATATATAAAAGTAAGAATATCCTTCTCGAGGGTCCAGGTACCTGCGAAAGAGGAGCGAATATTAAAACTAGGAGTAAAGTAGGTACCTGAAAATGTGCCATCAATTCTGCATGAAGTCACGGTGACAGTTTGATGAGAAATACCAAGCCATACACCTTCTATTAGTTCTTTACTTGGTTGCTTAGATTGAGCAGCCATTGGAGATATGAACAGAATTATTATTAAAGTAAGCTTTTTTATCATCGTATGACTCGTATAAGAGTTCAGTTGACACTGGCACAAACAGAATTTGGCAAGTGTGAAAAAGTATCTATAAACAATAAATTGTTGTAGAAATAACAGCCTAGCTGTGCGAGAGGTCAACTGGAACGTCTGGTTATTCTTTGATTTTATTCATTTTTTCTTTGCCAACATGGCATATTATATATGGCTGGCCTTGTCCAAAACTCCTGCTGCCCACTGATTGATACTTTTCCCACTAGCTGCAGCAGCAGATGCTACTGCAGCATGAGTTTCATCAGGAACCCTTAACATAAGATTGCCTGAGTATGGTTTGTTTGGTTTTTGCCCTAACTCTTTGCAAGCGGCCAGATAATTGTCGATAGCATCGTGAAAGGCTTCCTCAAGTTCTTGTACTGACTCACCATGGAAGCCAATAACATCACGAATACCGATTATGCGACCAACAAATACATAATCTTCAGCATCAAACTCAACATTGGCGAAATAGCCTTTATAATTCATAGCTTTCATGGTGTTTCTCCCAGTTTTGTGAGGAACTCGCGTGCAGCTTTTATGCGATATCTCAAAGCTGCTTTAGCAGGATGAGGTCTGTGGAAATATACTCGAATACCATTTTTCTCAAAGGTTACACTCGAACCTGCTCCTTCAATTGTGCGACAGCCAATGGCATTTAAAAGAGATTCGATTTTACTCCACTCCATATTGCCATTAACAGGATCGGTGAAAACAGCTGCAAGGATTTTACGATGCTTTGCTTTCATATAAATATTATAAGGACAATAAGCGAAAGACGCAAGCGTTAAGTGATTGCACATTTGGCTTTGAGTAGAGAAGATAATCGCGATGCTGACCAGCGCCGTGGGCGACGCAGCCGCCATGAACGATTAGTTCACAGGCCCGCGATGTTTGCGGGTCCTGTGGAGCGGCTGGTTCGCTGAATTTTTAATGTGAGTGTAGCAAACGAGGTAGTATAGGTTTGACAGACTGCCAAGAGTTAGATGTATGCTCAGCTTGCCATAGGTCATAATTTTTTTGCAAATTCAACCAAAGATCAGGAGTTGTATCAAAAGCCCGAGAGAGTCTCAATGCCATTTCTGGAGTTATTGAACCTCTCTCGTTAATTATTTTGGATAAGGTTTTTCTAGAAACCCCTAAATTTGATGACATATCTTTAATGCTAATAGATAGTGGTGAAAGATAGTCTTCTTTAATAATTCTGCCTGGATGTGTTGGTTTTCTTTTCATTTTCTGCATAGGAACCTCTCAATGGTAATCACCATAATCGACTATATATGCGTCACCATCTCTGAATTCAAAAAATACTCTCCAGTTGCCAGAAACCCTTACTGAAAACTGCCCTTCTTTGTCTCCTTTTAGCTGGTGAAGGAATGATCCTGGATAATTCATATCTTTAATATCAGCTGCGGCATTTAGCCGATCTAATAGGCTTCCTAGCCTATTAGAATGCTCAGGCTTAATACCCTTTTTGTTTCCAGTGTAATAAAAATTTTCTAATCCTTTATGACTGAAAGACTTGATCATAACAGTGAATTGTAACCCTAATGGTTACGCGTGTCAACTGGAGTTTTTTTGCAGCGAACGAGTCTGCAGAAAAACCCCATTTCTATAATAGTTCATCTGTCAGACCAGTGAATTTTTATCTGGACTGAATTGTTTTGTTATTAGAGAGTTAGATTATGTGAGCTGTATTTGCTATGAAATTCATAACAGACACATGCCTTTTTTCTGTTTACCTGATTCATCCTCGATTTTCTCTACGTGGTTGCTATCGCCCCATACCTAAACACCTTCTTCAAATTGTGGACGAGGCAAAACAAGAGCCATTGGTTGTTCACCTTTTTTTTACCGCGTAAGTTGAATCGATCGAGCCAATCACGCATTTTCTTTACGTGTTTTTTAAGGTAGAAATATATTGCTCTTCAGTTTCCTTGACCTTGACTTCAGCTTTGGTGAGATCTGAGTCTCTGTGGCGTTTGACGATCCGCTCTATTGCATTATCAAGCTTTACACACTTTTTCCTGAGGTCCTCCCGTGTACCACTCATTTCTTTGGAAGCATTAGAAGGGAGCTTGCATCCATCAACGGCGAACATCTCTCTGCCTGTAAGTCCCATGTCATCACAAACAATCAAAACCTCTCGGAATAAAGATATTACTTCCTTATCCATACTTGAGATAAAATTGGAAATGGTTGTGAAATGTGGCTTGCTGTAAGAGGAAAGCGCCATGAAAACAACGTTTTCCTCACAACACTTTGCTATATCTCTACTTGATGTAATACCTCTGGAATAGGCAAAAATAGAATAACCTTGAGCAAGATACGAGGATCATAGGCCGAAGCCCCGCCATCATCGTTTTTATAGCGTCGGTCTAAAGCAGAAAGGTCGAGTTCATGATCGATAAGATAATTGATCGCAAATTCGAATGTACCTTTTTGTAATTGTTGA
>CAZWVC010000340.1:0-4877 GCA_964637245.1 uncultured Desulfocapsaceae bacterium | reverse complement strand
CCTGTCTTGGAGAAATCAATCCAGGCTGAATTAGACAGGATAATGAGTGTCTATGAATCAGATAATACCCATTCATGGGATATGCAGCCGGATGGGTCTTACCAGCGGCGAAACCCTGATGATGGACAACATCCCCTCACTGCCCAGGAAGTGTTTTCGTCGTTTAAGGAAAAACGGAAATAAATCACACCTAGATATAAGATAAAGAAGTATAGTGGATAAGTATTTGTCTTTTGCTTATGACGGAAAAATTGCCAGGCTGTTCCAGTCTGGATATTTCATGGACCAATAAAAAATAATTCACATTATGAAGACACTATTTGATTCAACCGCAATTGGTGAGATGAAATTGAAAAACAGGCTTTGGCGTTCTGCGACATGGGAAAATATGGCAGACGAAAAGGGTCATCTCACTGATCGATTAATACAGGTCTACCGCAATCTTGCCCGGGGTGGAGTAGGTACTATCATCACCGGTTACGCATTTATTACTGAAAATGAACAACCTAACCCAGGCATGATGGGAATTTACAGTGACCGCTTTATAGAGGAATATTCGGAGCTGGTAAAATTGGTAAAAAGAGAAGGGTCAAACATCGTCATGCAGATTGTTTATGGTGGCTCAGCGACATCGTTTAATACCGATACCAGAGTCATCTGGGGACCATCTGCTGTTCCACATCCTGCGTATAAAACTATCCCACGGGAAATGACCAAAGATGATATCGGCAGTCTGATTTCTGCATTTGCACAAGCTGCGGTTCGCTGCAAAAATGCAGGATTTGATGGTGTTCAACTTCACGCAGCCCACACATACCTTCTCAGTCAATTCCTCTCTCCATACTATAACAGAAGAAAAGACCAATATGGCGGTTCAATCGAGAACCGTGCACGAATTGTTTTCGAGGTGTTGGAAGCGGTAAGAAACGAGGTTGGATCTGATTATCCTGTTTTTATCAAGATGCACTGTACAGACGACTGGGGGGAAAACGGTCTTTCCATAGATGAAAGTCTCATTGTTGCCAAAGGACTCGAACAAAGAGGGATCTCCGGAATAGAATTTAGTGGGGGGAACCTGGATATGAAAAACTACCCGAATATGGGTCCCATTCGCATGAAAATTCTCAAGGAAGAAAAACAATCGTACTTCACCAGTCAAACCTCTAAAATTGCCGAGAAAATCAAAATTCCGGTAATTTCTGTTGGAGGGCACAGGTCCCCAGATTTACTTGAGAGGACATTGAACTCTACCAATATTCGGTATTTTGCCCTAGCCAGACCACTGCTTAGCGAACCAGACCTTGTGAATCGCTGGAAAAGTGGAGACAGAGAAAAACTTCGTTGCGTAGCGTGCAATAAATGCTGGGACAAAGGAGGAAATATTTGTATTCAGGACAGGAAAAAATAGACTGTGCTGAAGCTGGGTGTAGCATTCTGATTAATAGGAAAGAGTACCTGCTTGGAACTCTTACTTCACATTTTTCTTTCCCCGATGGAACCAATAAAAAAATCCTTTTAAGTCTAACATCGAAGGTTTGAATTAAATTTCAGCTTTTCAGGTTATGACTCAACTGTTTAATGAATGCAGTAAGTTTAACCCGGATATTTCATGAACAATTAAATGATCACAGATTAAAACACATTATTTTGAAACATTACGAGTATTAGAAGGGCAATTTCTGGAAATACAAAGTGTACTGTTCACTTTTCCAGCATTATTCAACCTTTCAGGCTCGTGAAATATCCAGGCTAAGGAAAGACCAGATTAGATCTAAGATTTAAACATTATCAGCATGAGCTTTGTTGTTTTTGAGAGCCACTGGATTTTGATATTCACAAGGGACTTTCGTCTGGCATAATCCGCAGCTGTTTACCTTAAAGCCCAATTGTTCCTGTTCGACATATACTGAGGTAACGTTACGGATATATTCTTTGCATTTTCTTTTGTCGTGACCCTCCTTGGAGATAGCGCCAGCTGGACAGCGACGTGCGCAAACCAGGCATTTGCCGGTCGCGGTATGCAAGCAGTAGGCATTATGCTGGATAAATGGTCTGGGGGGTGGTTCAATTGAGAGGCGTACTATCACAGAACCAACACGTACTGCCTTGCCTACAGGAGTTATCAAACCGTCGGATATGCCGAAGGTTCCAAGCCCACAGACATGGGCTGCATGACGTTCAGACCAGCTTGAGGCAAAACCATAGCGAGGGGATTGATTTCTGGACCATTGGGGGAGAAGAACAGGAGCACAAGCCTGGTATCCAGCCTTGGTTAACGATTTAACCACATAGCGGCGAAGATTTTCATTAACCTGTTCTCCATAGTGTCGAGCCTTGCTCCATTCAATAGAGGGCAGTTCCTTGGCTTTTCTGTGAGCCAAACGAGTATTTTCGGTTTGTGGCAAAATCCAGGCAATGACGCTGAGTTCTTCCGCAGCTACTTCTTTATCTGGAAATGCGTGGGTAAATGCCTCGTCTGGGGTCCAGTAGAAATCAGCTCCGATATCTTTTTTGAGAAAGGAAAAGAGATTATCATCACCCTGGGCATAACCAACAAGCGGTTTGGCAAATGCAGGTTGATCCGAGCCTGGTTTGAGACTGTTGTACTCGTCGTTAGCCATCCAACGTTCAATTTTTTCGGTGATCCAATTCATCATATATTTCTAGCAACCATGTTTCTATTATCCTGATGTTAAACTTCAAGGTGTACTTTACACGACTATAGGGTAGTGGGCAGTAATTTCCCCATGGAGATGAGTTTTTATTGCTGAAGATGTTTGAAAAAGCACCTTTGCAATAATTATCTTCTTATTTCCTCCTGTCTGGAACTAAGGCAAATGGTTGGCTATAATTGGAGATAAAGAGTATTTTGGTTGAAATTGGTTTGAGACAAAGCGAGCCATCAAGTCAGGATAGCTTAACGCCACTTTGAGTAGCGTTTTAACGAGGTTTTCGCATTCTAATACGAGAACGCTAATTTAATACTTTAATCTGAGGAGCCAGAGAAAATGCTGTATAGAAAAATGCCAAAAATAGCAGAGGAACTCTCCATTCTTGGATTTGGCTGTATGCGGTTTCCAACGAATAAGGATGGTTCCATAGTAAAAGACCGAGCCATTGCACAAATCCGTTATGGTATTGACAACGGTATAAATTATCTTGATACAGCCTGGCCTTATCACAAAGGGCAGAGCGAGCCTCTGCTTGGCGAAGCTCTCAGAAATGGCTATCGTGCAAAAGTGAATATTGCCACTAAACTGCCTTCATGGATGGTTAAAGACCGGGCCGAGATGGATAGCTATCTTGACAAACAGCTGGAGCGTCTGGAAACAGACTGTATTGACTTCTACCTTATCCATAATCTCAACGGCATTATCTGGGAGAGTCTTAAAGCCAAGGGTGTATTTGATTTTATTGACAAGGCTAAGGCCAGTGGCAGAATTCGTCATGCTGGTTTCTCCTTTCACGGGCATGTCGCCGACTTTAAACAGATAATTGATGATTACGACTGGGAATTCTGTCAGATTCAATACAACTATCTCGACGAGTATCACCAAGCTGGCAGAGAGGGACTTGAATATGCAGCCCGGAAAAATCTGGGTGTAATAGTAATGGAGGGATTGCGAGGTGGTAACCTGGGTTTGCCGAAACCTCCTGCTGAAATCGGCAGCATATGGGAGCGTGCAGAAAAGCAAAGAACACCGGTTGAGTGGGCGTTTCGATGGATCTGGGATCACCCCGAGGTTACTGTTGTTCTTTCCGGAATGAATGTAGAGGCTCATATTGAAGAGAATGTGAAAATTGCTCAAGCTGCACTGCCAAATTCACTCAATAGTGCTGAGAAGATTTTGGTAAAACAGGTTGCAGACACCTATAAAGAGATGATGAAGGTGGACTGCACCGGCTGTGAATATTGCAAACCCTGTCCAGAAAAAGTCAATATAGCTGCGGCCTTTGAAGTGTTAAACAAGTATCACCTCTTTAAAAACCTGGAAGAAGCGAAGTTCATGTATGCTATTCGCTGCAGCGGATTCTTCACTGATGGTGAGAGGGAATATGCTTCCCAATGTGTACAATGTGGTGAGTGTCTGGAAAAATGCCCGCAACAGATTGATATTCCTGCAGCACTTGAAGATGTCGTAGCCATTCTGGAAGATGACAGACTCGATGACAGGATTGAGGCAGCACGAAAAATGCTGAACATGGAGGAATAAATTCAGCTAAGAGATACGCCGTTTAGTTCTACAAAGGTCATATATCGTTTCATAATTACGATAAATGACCTTTTCTTTTTTACAAATTCTGAAGTTTGGCCTACAGTCTGATTTCAGTTCCTAATACATCCAGAAACTTGCGGATCCATTCAGGATGTGCTGGCCAAGCTGGGGCAGTGACTAGATTTCTATCAATATGTGCGTTGGAGAAAGTATCATTATTGGCAACCCAGGTTCCTCCTGCCACCTCGACATCGGGACTACAGGCAGGATACGCAGAACATTCTCTGCCCTCCACAACACCAGCAGTAACAAGAATTTGTGGACCATGGCAAATCGCGGCAATGGGTTTGTCATCCTTGTCAAATTCTCGCACTAGCTCAAGTACCTCGGGGTTTAACCGTAGATATTCCGGGGCTCGTCCACCAGGTATAACCAAAGCATCGTAATCATCGGCGGAGATGGATTCGAAATCTGCAGTGATCATAAAATTGTGGCCAACTTTTTCGGAATATGTCTGATCTCCTTCGAAATCATGGATTGCGGTTTTGACGGTATCGCCAGCTTTTTTCTCAGGACAGATGCTGTCAACCGCATGGCCGATCATCAAGAGCATCTGATACGGTACCATCGCTTCATAATCTTCAACAAAATCACCAACCA
>CAZWVC010000339.1:0-4905 GCA_964637245.1 uncultured Desulfocapsaceae bacterium | reverse complement strand
ACGTCGCTCACCAAGGCATATTCATTTTTTGCAGCAAAATACACTGTCAGGCCAATTTCAGAGCAAATTGCCAGAGGTGTTCCCCCCATACCACCAACAATCATCTTTTTTACGCCAGCTTCTGCTAAAGCCCGAACAGGTGCCATGCAACCACCTGAACCATGGGCAACATGTTCATGGGTACTTATACCGACGACTTTATCATCTTCAATTTCAAGCAAAGTAAATATATCAGAATGGCCAAAATGATCTGAGCGACCGGCATCCATCCCACCAGGATTATTCGAAGGTACTGCAACTTTATAGGACGACATAATTTCTACCTTTAAAAATTTTTATCTGACTGAAATCAATATTCAAAAATTCACATTTCTAATTCTGCAATACAGCTTCACGCCTTATGTGCATATGCCAATATATGGGGAAGCCATAACATTGTCAAGTTGAAACGTTCAATTTTCGTTATATTGCGATCAGAGATATGATCCAACCCAAGTTCAAAAATGATATTGTCGACTTTCTGTATAACTCGGGAAATTTTGACTAGCACTAGAAGTAACAAGCTGTTCCTGGAAAGGAGCATTCCGTAGGGAAATATAATTGCCTCGACTTAATAGAAAATGACGTGGTTATTTGATACTGGTTGTCTATGTTATGTTACAATTAAACCGGGTTAACAATCACTTTCTCACTTTTAATCTCCCCTATTCTTGTTGTGTCTCTTTATTTGCTCCCGTTAAAAGAATTTGCTCATACACTTTTTCTCACTGTATAATAGATAAAACCACGATAAACATGTAAATCAACCAGCTCTATATAAGGGGAAATCTGCCGTGCGCTTATTCTTTTGTATTCTACTATCTTTTATGTTGGATATTCCTTCCGCTCATTCCCAAATAGCTCTAAATTTCGGTTTGTATGCCACAGACAAACCCACTGTAATTGTGAAAAATTTCCGGCCTATCATAAATTATCTTGAGGCACGTTTACATGAAAAACTCAATGATAACGTTCAGATAAATATCCAAGTCGCCAGCAGTTACGAAAAAGGTATTGATGTTTTGGCCCAAGGAAAAGTGGATTTTGCCCGTTTTGGCCCTGCATCATATATCGAGGTCAAGGAGCGAAATAACAAAATACGAATCCTAGCCATAGAGAGTAATAATGGCAGTAAACGATTTAAGGGCATTATATGTGTGCATGCTGAGAGTCATCTGGCAACGGTACAAGATTTAAAAGGTAAAAGCTTTGCTTTTGGAGACCAACTTTCCACTATCGGTCGTTATTTGTCTCAGCAATATCTCGCAGACCATGGCATCAGAGCCACAGATTTAAGCACTTATCATTACCTCGGCAGGCATGACAAAGTTGGCCATGCAGTCGGTTTAGGACAATACGATGCAGGTGCCTTAAAAGAAAATACTTTTGATAAATTGAAAAAACAAGGAGTTCCTATCAAAGCACTGGCTGATTTCCAAAATGTTACAAAACCCTGGATTGCGAGTTCGACCTTGGACACCAATATTTATATGGCACTACAGGAAAGTCTACTGGAACTAAAAAACATTGAAATCCTTAAAACCTTGAAAATGGATGGCTTTGTTGTCGGTTCTGATAATGATTACGAAATTATACGTAAAGCCATTCTTGAAAATAATAATTTTTTCACAAGCCCATAAAAGACCAATATGATGAAGAGCAACTCCAACTTGAATAGCAAAGCAAACGGGTATGGTTATCCTCTGTGGGTGGCTCTGATTTCAATTTTAACAGTTAGTGTATTGGTTATTATTATTTTCATCACAGTTAATGTCAGGGAACTTGAGATAAAGGAAATCGAGGAAGCCGAGGCTGCAAGTAATAAAATTTTTGCGGCATTGACCGTTTCTACATTGGAATCAGTAATTAGCGAGGATGTAGCAGGATTAGAGACAATTTTTGAACAGTTATTTCTGCAAGTTAAGGAAATTCAATCAATAATTGTAAAAAATGAAGAAGGTATAAACCTGATATACAAAGAGCGTAACCCGCAAGTTTTATCAAAACATTTAAAAACCTTCTTAAAAACAATCGCTTTTGAAGGAGAAATATTTGGCGAGATTAGCATTGTATGGGATGTTGGTGGAAAAATACTGACAATCAAGAAAAATGCATTTCAAAATTGGGTTGCTACATGCTTACCATTATTGATTCTGACTTTTATTTTTGGTATATCCCTACATTTTCTTCTTTTAAAACCTATGGCTAAAATTCGTGATAGAATACTGGCCATAAATAATGGCAACCTAACACCTGTTAAGACTTTTATTGGGTCTCGTGAAATTCAGCTTCTTCAGCTAACAGTCAATAATTTATGCCATTCTCTAAAAACAGAACACCAGCAAAGAGAAGAGTTACTTGTTGCCAAACAAAGAGCAGACCAAGAGTTGTTCCGACGAAAACAGACCGAAATTGAACGAGAAAACCTTCAAGCAGAATTACATCAGGCTCAAAAGCTGGAAGCTATCGGAATGCTGGCAGGACGGGTTGCGCACGATTTAAATAATGTCCTTTCAGGAATCGTTAGCTATCCAGATTTGTTGTCCAAACAGTTGCCAACTAATAGTCCTCACTTAAAGACGGTTAATGCAATCAAGAACTCGGGAGAGAAGGCTGCTGCTATTGTTCAGGATTTATTAACTTTAGCAAGGGGAGGGATAACCAACACTGAAATCATAAATGTTAATGATGTTATCACTCAATATTTAAAGAGCCCTGAATACGATAAATTGATGTCCTTTCATTCCAATATACGGATAATGACAAATCTTGAGGAACAGCTATTCAATATTAACGGATCAGTTATCCATATATCCAAGACCATAATGAACCTGATCAGTAATGCTGTAGAAGCTATGCCTCAAGGTGGTGACATTGAAATATCCACTGAAAACAGATATATCGACCAGCCTATTCAAGGGTACGATCAGGTGCAGGAGGGAGATTATATAACGCTCACCATTGCAGATACAGGTGTTGGAATACCTCCTGAGGATAAAGGGAAAATATTTGAGCCATTTTTTACCAAAAAACAAATGGGAAGGAGCGGGACAGGTTTAGGAATGGCGGTTGTCTGGGGAGCTGTTAAAGACCATAATGGCTATATCGACATTCACACAAGTGAAGGAGAAGGTACAACTTTCATTCTCTATTTGCCGATCACCAGACAGGTTCTAGCCCAAAAGACAGAACAGATAGCTGTCGCAGCATACATGGGGAATGGTGAATCCATATTAGTTGTTGATGATGTAGAACTGCAAAGAATAATAGCAACAGATATTCTTTCTGAACTTGGCTATAAAGTGATAGCTGTTTCAAGTGGGGAAGATGCTATTGATTATGTAAAAGATAATGTAGTAGATATAGTGCTGCTGGATATGATTATGGATCCGGGAATAGATGGTATTGAAACTTTTAGAAGAATGAAAGAGATCAATCCTTCACTAAAGGCGATTCTTGCCAGTGGCTATTCTGAAACTGAGCGTATAAAGGAAATAAAGCGACTTGGTATTAATCAAAATATCAAAAAACCGTATTCTTTGGAAAAAATCGGTCTCGCTGTCAGAGATGAACTCACCAAGCAGCTTAGAGGTTAAAATCGTCAAGCTATTCTCAAGTAATAATGCCTTAAATAAGGCAGTATTGTACCAAGCACCCCCTTCTTTCTATTAATTCTTATTAATGGGACACAACCGAATTTTGCAAAAAGTTTCTAGCGCAACAATGGAGTTCAAAAATGGCAAAGGATGGATTAGAAGAAGAATTGCAACTACTTAGACAAAGTGAAAGACATTATCGAATTTTAATTGATGAATCTATGGATCCGACGTTCTCATTTTATGAGGACGGAACGTATAGATATGTAAATAAAGCTTTTGCAACAGGGGTTGGTAAAACTCCTGAGGAAATTATTGGCCTTAAAATTTGGGATATTTTTGAAAAGGAAGAAGCAGATAAACGTTTTGTCCTTGTAAAAAAGGTATTTGCTCAAGGTAAAACTGAAGAAATTGAAGTGCGTGTACCACTGCCCACTGGTGACACTTACTACTTAACAACTGTTAAACCAATATTTAATGATAATGGGACAGTTGAAACGATAATTTGTACTTCAAAAAATATAAGTAAGCGCAAACTCGCAGAAATAGCCCTGAAAGAAGAACATGATAAGCTTCTGCAAGCTTTAGAAGAAATCAAAATTCTTTCTGGATTTCTTCCAATTTGCTCATCGTGTAAAAGCATACGTGATGATAAGGGATACTGGAACAAAATTGAAGCATATCTTAGCAAGCATTCAGAAGTCGAACTGACCCATAGTCTATGTCCCTCATGCGTTGAGATACTCTACCGTGATGATAAGTGGTACAATAAAAACAATGCTCTCAAGAATGGAAAGAACACCTAAAATTCAGGGTGTGTTAGACAACTTGATTCGCAAGGGGAAAAACACAGGGTTAAAGGGTCCTTCCTGAATATCAATATCTATTTACTTTCAGAAATAGTAGTAATTTGAAAAGCTGTTGAAAAAGTTGCAATTGGCAGTGGATTTCTTCCAAGTCTTAGATTCTCCACCTCATACTTCTGTACGACAATGTAGTATGTCTTTGATTCTGTGCTTTTTTTACCGAAAAGGCCTTGACTTTCCAAATAGTCTTATGTTGATTATAAATATGAGTTCAAGGTTCTGCTCTATGTTTACAATATGTATCTATCCCCCTTCCTGTAGAGAGCTAACCTGAATATTTCATGAGTTGAGGCGGGCTGCTAGTCAAGGAGTTGTATGATTTTCTATACTAATGTATGAAAATCATACTGGCGACGTGGGATAGTGGGCCGCATCGACTCACCCGAAGGGTGAAAAACTTTCAA
>CAZWVC010000338.1:0-4940 GCA_964637245.1 uncultured Desulfocapsaceae bacterium | reverse complement strand
AAGATTTTTGTTCAAAATCAAAGCATGAGGAGGAATATAACCACAGGTATATAGTCAATATTCCGAGGATTATATTTTTCATCATAACGCAGAGATTGAGCTAAAATGCAGTTTTGCAAATGGCTCCTCTACTTAAGAGAACTTCTTTTTAAGCATAACATCAACGTGTGGAGGAACAAGATCTTCTACATTTCCACCATGACGAGCCGCATCTTTAATAATTGAAGAGCTGATATAGATCCAGCGAAAACCGGCCATGAGGAAAATGGTATCAACCTCTCTTTCCAATTTCCTGTTCATTAAAGCAAGCTGGAATTCAAAATCAAAATCTGAGACAGCCCGTAATCCCCGCACAATTGCTTTGGCCTTCCGCTTGTGAGCATAATCTACCAGAAGCCCACTGGTGGGCTCAACCTCCACCCGAGAACCATGATTCGGATAACAATTCTTGATCATTTTTATCCTCTCTTCAAGGGTGAATACAGGCTCCTTACCCGGGTTAACCGCAAGGGCAATAATAACCTTGTCAAAGAGATCCAGGGCTCTGTCTACTATGTCCAGGTGACCGTTTGTAATGGGATCAAATGTGCCGGGATAAATCGCAATTTTAGGTTCCATAAGTCTGGTGGTGTATAATTTTTGAGTATCTGAAGGTCATACTTTTCTGGGTTTCTCATACAACCAAAAAGTGGTATCGCCATATTTACGGGTGTTGATCAGAGTGAAAGTCTCATATTCATCAGCTAAATTTACCTTAGAAAGCTCTTCGACTACCACAATTCCTTGATCTGCTATTACATTGAGAGTATCTAGCTGTTCCAGAGTCGTTTGAGCGAATCCTTTTTCGTATGGTGGATCAAGGAAAACAATATCGAACGGTAGAAAATTTCTCTCCAAATTGCGTAATATGTATACCAAAGCTTTGGGTAATTCGCCCTTAATTATTGAAATATCAGGGGGGGATTCTCTATCTGCAAAACTCTTTTGGAGAAGAAGTGAATTCTTTTTAACGAGGGAAAGAGAAGACTTGCTGTTATCTATAAATACAGCAGATTGAGCTCCTCTGCTCAATGATTCAAGACCTAAAGAACCAGTTCCTGCAAAAAGATCAATGACCCTGGCATGTTTAATTTTATCTGCCAGAATTGAAAAAAGTGCCTCTTTGCACCTATCGGAAGTGGGACGAATATCCCTGCTTTTTCCAGGAGGGCTAGTTAATTTTGTCCCTCTAGCCTTGCCGCTTATTATCCTCAAAAGAATTCCTTAGGCTGTGATGCTCAGAATATACTACGAGTGAGTATAAGCCTTTTGCAAGTGATTCACTTTGAAACAGATACGTGTACAGGTCCAGACTATCATCAGATATTGAGATATCCCAGAATAGTTTCACCCGCTTTGATTTTCTGACCAGGCTCTACCGAGGTTGTTATATCAGCCGGTAGATAAACATCAACCCGTGAACCAAATCGAATAAGTCCAAAGCGTTCACCTTTGTTAATTTCATCACCTACTTCCAACCAATTGACTATCCGTCTTGCAATGAGCCCTGCAACCTGTACGCAGGCAATTTCAGCCCCATTGGCTTCGAGAATTGTTGCACAGCTTTCATTATGTAGCAGACCCTGAGTGCTGTCGGCTGCATAAAATTTTCCTGGTCGATAATCAATTTTCTTTACCTTTCCAGTTAGAGGTATACGGTTAACATGAACATTAAAAACGTTCATGAAAATAGATATTTTATACGCCTCTTTTTGCAGGTAATTCTCGTCATGAACTTTTTCGACGAGAAGAACCTTGCCATCTGCAGGGGAGACAACTGCATGGGGTTTTTCTGGAATGAAACGCTCCGGATCTCGAAAAAAACTAAGAATAAAAACAGTAATTACCAGGCCAATATAGGCTATTAAATTGTGACCCATCAAGGCAAAGACAAGTGTAACAAATGCACTGAGAAATATAAAAGGATAGCCTTCCTTGGCTATTGGTACTTGCGGAGTTTTCATTTTAATTTTTTTTTGGTTTATATTGTTGACAGATTTAAGTGTGGTTCAGCCATCATTTATTCTTCGACCTGGCCATAGCGATAACACCGGTACGAACAATTTCCTTGATACCGATTGGTTTGAGGATATCAATGAAGGCACTGATTTTTGAGGCAGCACCAGTCACTTCAATAGCATAGCTTTTTGGGCTGACATCTACTACCTTTGCCCTGAAGATATCTATAATCCTCAATACTTCAGCTCTTGTATGTGACTCTGCCTTTACACGGATAAGAACCATTTCCCGTTCCACATATTTCTTCTCACTAATATCAGTCACTTTGATGATATCAATCAGTTTATGGAGCTGTTTGGTAATCTGCTCAACTATGGATTCGTCACCCCTGGTTACCAAGGTCAGGCAGGAAACTCCCGGATCAAGTGTTTCTGCAACGCACAGACTTTCTATGTTAAAGCCTCTGCCGCTGAAAAGACCAGTAACTCTTGAGAGCACACCCGGTTTATTTGTAAGGAGTACAGATATTGTGTGTTTCATGTGTGAAGTCGTTTAAATGTTAAAAGTAGTGTGGTTGCAATGGTACGCTATGCGCAGGTAGATTTTTGAATCCCTCTAGGTCTCATCTCGAAACGCAGCATTTTGCTAAAGATCGAGGCGCCCATGAGATTTTTGCCACAGGCGCCCTAATAGAAGTGCCCTTGGGGTGCATGTAATTAACATCTCAGAGTCTCCTTCCATACTTTACGGAGGACAAAAAAACTCATGGCCAACACTGAGATTGAGCTATTTTACGAATATTAAATACTCATATATTCATAATTTTACTATCTATCATATTGAAACGCTTTAGTTGGTTTAAGATCAAGGCACGTATAAGTTCTTTTCCGCAAGAATATATCTAATATTCTGAGGACAATAGAACTTTTACGTAACGCAGAGATTAATCCAGATAAAGCGTTTCAATTAGACGAGCAGCATTTCCGTATTAGCCTTCCCCGCAGGTACCATCGGATAAACCCCTTCCTCAGGAGATACCACAAAGTCCATAATAACAATATTATTCGTAGATAAAGCCTCTTTTATAACCGGCTCAACTTCACTGGCCTTTGTGGCTCGCAGCCCCACGGCACCATATGCTTTAGCAAGTTCGACAAAATCAGGGCTGATATCCATAACGGTTGAAGAGTATCGTTTATCATAAAATAACTCTTGCCACTGCCGTACCATCCCCAGAAAACCATTGTTAAGAATAGCCACCTTTACCGGACAGTTATACTGTTTTGCCGTGGCAAGTTCTTGAATGTTCATTTGGATCGAACCATCGCCGGCAACATCAATTACATGTTTATCAGGAAAAGCAATTTGGGCTCCTATTGCAGCCGGTAAACCATATCCCATGGTACCTAAACCACCGGAGGTAACAAAGCGCTTAGGATGATTGAAACGATAAAACTGAGCAGCCCACATCTGATTCTGACCGACCTCTGTGGTGATAATTGCCTCACCTTTGGTGAGTTTATCGATCATTTCAACAACGTATTGCGGCTTTATAGTTTCATTGTCTTTGCAATATGATAGAGGATGTTTGTTGGACCAGGTTGTGATTGTCTCCAACCATGATGCATGCTTATTTGCTTCTGCTGCAAGAGAAAAGCCCTTTTCTTCATCAAAGTTTGTATTAATTGCCGTGAGCGCTGCTGCACAATCGGCGACAATTGGAACATCCACTTTCACATTTTTACTGATGGAGGTTGGGTCAATATCGATATGGATTATTCGAGCCTTCTGAGCAAATTCATCGAGTTTTCCGGTTACTCTGTCATCAAATCGTGCACCCACTGCAATCAAGAGATCGCATTCTGCCACTGCCATGTTTGCGGTATAGGTGCCATGCATACCAAGCATACCCATGGAGAGTTCGTGAGTACCCGGGAATCCGCCAAGTCCCATTAAAGTCATGGTCACCGGGATATTGAGCTTTTTTGCCAGTTCAGTAAGTTGGTCACTTGCACCAGAGAGGATAACGCCTCCCCCAACGTAAAGGACCGGTCTTTCTGCCTCCATTATCAACTTGCAGGCTTTTTCGATTTGCCTCGAATGTGGTTCATAGTTTGGTTGATAGCTTTGCATCCGGATGGGCTGCTTCTCTGGATAATTCACCATACTTGCTACCACATCTTTGGGGAGGTCGATCAAGACAGGACCCGGCCGACCGGTTTTGGCAATATGAAATGCTTCTCGGAGAGTAGGGACGAGTTCATCCACACTTTTTATGAGATAATTATGTTTGGTGCAGGGCCTGGTTATACCGACAATATCAACTTCTTGAAAAGCATCGTTTCCAATAAGCTTTGTTGGGACCTGGCCGGTTAAGATCACCAGTGGTATGGAATCCATATATGCTGTGGCAATACCTGTAACCCCATTGGTTGCGCCAGGCCCCGAAGTGAGCAATGCAACACCAACCTTGCCTGTGACCCTGCTGTAAGCATCCGCTGCATGAACTGCACCTTGTTCGTGGCGTACAAGAATATGCTGAATGTCTGAACTAAAAAGCTCATCGTAGAGGTCGAGAACAGCACCGCCAGGAAAACCAAAAATTGTATTGGTTCCTTCTTCTTTAAGACATTTAACAATAGCCTGGGAACCCGTGAGCTTACTCATAACTGCTTTTCCTTGAAAAAAGATTTAAGAATGATTCTGGAAAAGGGGAATCAATACCTGAAAATACTGCGAACCGTAAAGTATAGAGGTGAAATTTTATGATGTCAACTATTACTTAAATCTTGCAATTGGTATGTTTGCCGGAGATGTGAGGCATCAATAGTGTAGATGTATTAATATACTTCAAAATTTTGATAACGAAATTGATTCGGTAAAATTTCCAATCCCGGAGGGCGCAGAATGTGAGAGAAAAAAGGTTCACTCGTTATGTATAT
>CAZWVC010000337.1:0-4943 GCA_964637245.1 uncultured Desulfocapsaceae bacterium | reverse complement strand
GTTGCATGCCGAGCGTTCTGTCAGCTCGTAAATCCGGCGGAACAATAAATATAATCGCAGACGATTATAACTACGCAGTAGCTGCATAAACAGTCATACTGCCGTCCCACCGATCTTCGCCCGCAAGATCGGATTCGGGGCGTCGACTCAGCGGGCTGGTCAATTGATGGTGTCTGTACATCAGGCGACGAGAACTTTATAGACTAGCATTTGATCCGCTCTGTTCCCGCGGCCAATCATCTGCGAAACTTCAAGCCGGGAACTAAGCATGTAGATACGAGAGGGGAGCATTTGCGGACGCGGGTTCGACTCCCGCCGCCTCCACCATTTTAATAGTTAGTTAGAGTAAAAGTGATGAATGAGGAGCTATACACCTTCATTTTGTTTTTTATTCTCTTTATCTTGATCGAGCGTGAAAGGATTATTTAATTTCCACCAGTCCAATGCTTCCTTCTTGATTTTTTCATCAACCTTTGATAGCCAGTGTGATTTGGAATCAAGATATAATGCAAATGCTGCACAATGGACTTTATCATCTCTATTTAGTCCGTAAAGAGCTTCAAATGAATAGGCCCATGCATGTTGGGGTGTGATTTTCTGAATACGCCTTGCCCAATTCAAAGCCAGCTCTAAAAAGCGTTTATCACCATGATTAAGATATAACCACTCAGATACTTGAAGCAGCTGATACCTTCTGAAATATGGACGGTATCTCTCCCATTCATATCCACTTTTCGGGTTGGAGAATGCTTTTTTCAGAAATTCGAGAGATTCATTGTATTGACCAAAATCTGCAAGAATTACTGCTTCTGAAAGATAAAAGTCAAAAAGTCTAGTTTGATACCTTGGATGTTTCCTTAACTCTGAAATATGAAATTGAAAGTCCTTAATCTCTTTCTCTTCATTACATGCTTTTGTAACCGCCATAGACAGATAGGGCAACATGAATAGTGTCATGGGATCATTAGTGTAAGAAGGCGGTCCCTTTACTTTAGGAGCAGAGTTAAGGGTATTTTGAGGAAGTGGCACCGTCTGTAAGGGGGTGGGAGAATTTGGTATAGGTGGAGGTATGAACTTTTGCCTACTATTAGTTCCAACGACTTCTTTAGCATTAATAAATTGAAGAATGAGACTTAAAGCATCACCATATTTTTCATTTTTTATTGAGGCATCAATATTAACAAAACTGGAAAAGCTCCCAATTTTACTCTCTGTGCTTTTTGAAGTAACATCTGAGAAAATTGGAAATATTGTTGTCACAAGATCTTGGTTAAGTCGTTCTTGTGTATAGTCTTTTTTCTGATGTAACGGTTTATTCAATTCAATATTTTCTAGAAAACTAACATCCTCAGATGTAGGAACACGGTCAACATTAGTGAGAAGCGATACATAATGAGCCAGATCATTCTTTTTATTTAATGCTGTTTTTTTCTCACTAAAATCTTTGACTATATCATAAGTGTCATCTTGTAAAATTCGATTGCCAATATATTGGGATATCCAAAGCTTTTCGTTGCCTTTTCTATTGATCAATAGTTGGAAAGCAGCACGTGAGTCAGAATGAAAACCAAGTACATGCAAGAAGGTTAGGAAATCATAATATGCTGCTGAACTATTATACCTTTTTGCTTCTTTCTGAGAGTATTCCAAAACACGGTTATAATCATGCTCAAGTATTGCTAGTTTCTGGATAGAACGATATTGGCTCCCTGCTCCAGTACTTAGCGAAGCTGCAATCTCAAAAAAAGGTCTGGCTTCTTCATATTGGCCGAGATTATAAAAAAGTCCCCCGGCACGATATGCATAACCTGAAGTGTGAACCCGATTGCCCGATGTTGTATCTATAAATGAAGGATACTTTAGCAAAATCTCTTTTGCTTGATTGTACTCTTCTTTTTCCACAAATTTCTTTGCCAGGGTGTGGAATGTATGCCAGCTTTCATCACCATTGGAAATTGCCTCACTTAAGATCTTAACGCCGACATCTTCCTGATCTTTCTCAAAATACATCTCTGCTTGGAGTACTGCCTTTTCTGGGTGTCCACTAAAGCGGTATTCCAATTCTTTCATGACAAAATCATTTTCATTCTTCTCAGCCAAAATTTGCAGTGAATCAATTCGAGTGTTTGTAAAAGGTAGAGACAATAGACGACATTTCCATGAAGGCTGCAAAAGCGATGTCGGATAAGACCCTGTATCTATAGAGGTAGAATAAAAACGAGGTGTATGGAAATACTTTCTATCTTTTGGTAAGATGGGTTTTAAAGCTCCATTAACCAGATACTCAGCAGCTAAAGTGTAATCTGTTACTCCACAGGTATTGTAAAAAACTTCATCATTTATTTTAAAAGCTTTTTCTAAATATTGACGATATTCATTTTCAGGCAATTGTTTGGCTTTTCTGGTTAACGCAGCTGCATAGAGATACTGAAAAACTGGGTGACCGTTCATTCCGCTTTCAAGCTCTTTTGCTTTTTTTAACGCTGTATCATAAGACCCATGTGCTTCAACCGAAATTTTAAGGCTTCTCAGCATATTCGCGATCGACAAATTCCGATATAGATTCCAAATGTCTGCATCGGTAATTTTGACACTGTATTGATAATCAAGATCAATGGGTGCTGGCCCGCCAGGAAGAGAAAAAATCCCATTTATGATTTGAAAACTTTTATCTATAAAAAAGTCATCATTTACGACTGCGCTACCATGAAGAGTCTCTTCCAGTATCCTATCGAATTTTGGATATAAGCCTTTCAAACTTATAAAGAATGCCAAATTGTCAGGTGCATACCATATATCATTATCGTGTGTTGCTGATTCTATAAGAGTTAACCAACTGCTATTGGGGACTTTATAGGACTCCCTTTCTCTTTTAGATCGGTAATATGAGTAGCTTAACTGATATTGCTCTATTATTGAGAGTGAGTGTAAAAGTGGATTTTGAATTTTATCAACAATTTCTGCAAGTTCTGTCAAATTTCCATTCATATAACTATTAAATGCCTTTTCTGCTGGCAAGTTTGCTTCAGCTAAGTAAGGTATTGCGAATGGTCTTCTGTAAAGGTGGAATAAGGCTCTTGCAGTCAGTAAATTGTAGTATTTTGAGTTTTCATCCACCTCTTGTAAAGCCAAGAGTGAGCGTTCAAACAGCCTTTTCCTGTCATAATCCAGCATTTTGGGAGTTAATAATCCAATTAGTTGAAAGTATGCTGCATTATCAAGAGGTGTCTTGACAGTTTTTGGAATATCTGAAACAGAATCTGGAAAATCCCAAGCAGAAATTGGTTCAGTTGTTCTCTTATCTTGACGCTCGGAGGTAGACTCAAATAAGCTGGTCACTATCTGCTCTTGGACCTTTGCAACTTGAACTTCTAAAGTGTCCTGTAATTCCTCCACGAATTGACGATAGTTCTCTTTAACTTGGCGTTCTCTTCGCTCGCGAGTATCTTCTTTCCCTAATGAATAAAAAGCTTCTTTAAGAACCTTTCCCTCATTATCAGCCAAAACAACAGATAATTCTGTGTCAGTTAAATTTCGACCAAAGTTTCGACCTCTCTTTTTTCTTTTTAAGAGGTATACAACTTTCGCTGATAGCTTGGTGGCTAATTTGTTTACATTTTCAGTATCAAACAAAATCTGATTAGAACCAAGCAGCCTTAGAGCTAATTCTGGAGACATCACTTTCATACCAGTCTGTCGCTTAATTTCTTGTGCTACAAAACGAGAGGACATCACCCTACCTACCCTATCATTTCTCGGGTTTATCTCCTGCACAGGGAGGACAATAATATCGTAGTCTCTATTGCTGACTTTGTCGTAATGACGATTAATTTCAGCATCTTCCCATTGACCCAACTTAGTTGAGTTACAGGCGTCTTCTAATTTGTTGTGCTCGTGCTGGAAGAAGTTATCTAACTGACCAGAGATATTGTCATATTTTTCATTGATAACATCTTTAACGATCGACTCTTTCGATAAGTCTACTTGGGCTAAGGACCAGCTTTGTATAGCCTCAATGCTCTGATTAATCTCTGAGGTAGTAAATTGGATCTCTTTAGTCTTAGATATATTTCCTTTGCTGTCGGCGATAATAAACAGTAACTCACTCTCAATTTTGTTACTCTGTCTGTTAGTGTTGGTTTTGTTCAAAGTGAAGAGAATTTTAGCATCGTGTTTTTGGGCCAGCTTTTTAACATATTCAATGTCAAAAATTGTATGATTACCACCTAGTCCTACTTTTGCATTAGATGGTGGCATGACTCTTATGCTTGTTTGATATTTTATTTCATCTGAAATTAGTCTTGCTATTTTCTGCTGATATTTATCAGCTGGTTCAATTTCTAAGACTAAAGTTGGTAAAATTATTAGATCATATTTGTCTTCTGATGTTTTTAAATAATAGTTATCATTTTTGATAAATTTCTGTTTTTTCAAATTTTTATAGTAAGTTTTGCTAATTTTCTTCAGGTCCTTTGATTCAAGATTGAAGAATTGTGATATTTTATTGGCAACACTACCCTCATTTTCTGAGTTTTTCTCAAATTGCTTAATTAACTTGTTATCAACAGCATTAACTGATGTTTTGCGAAGATATGTTGATAGATGCCAAAAGTCATTTTGGTATCCAATTGCAATAAGAAGGCATGTAAGGGCGGCCAGAAGAACTATTTTCGTTTTATTCGTGCTCATTAATCTTTCCTTTTACACCACAATTCTAATGTATAGAAAACTGACAATTTAGATAATGAAGCATAGCTTTAATTTCATCTATATTCAATTATTATAGTGCAATACGTTTTGGTATCGGTGGGATTGGTTAGATTTGAAAAGAAATAAATCCTAACGGATTACTTTCTCTATAGTTTGTTTCAACATAAATTCAGTTAATTGATAGGATGAAGAGAACGCTAAACCAGCATATTTTTTATACTCTTGGTGAAATG
>CAZWVC010000336.1:0-4963 GCA_964637245.1 uncultured Desulfocapsaceae bacterium | reverse complement strand
CGGACCTAAAGATGCCAAGCCAGAAAACGAATCTCCATTGCCAATAGCTGTTTTTAATCAAGGATGCATACACCGCCAGTGGGCTATCGAAACATTAGAGAAAAATATTATTGATTATAGAGTTGCATATTCCAGCCCCAGCATCTCAGGAATTATTGCAGCAGTAAAATCTGGTCTTGCTGTGGCACCAATCGGTGGAAGTACATTCATTTCCGATTTGCGTATGGTTCCACAACAAAAATTGCCAGTACTTCCTTCAGCTATGATCTGTTTATATCAGTCAAAATGCCATGAGGACAGAGTCCAATCTAACTTGGTTGAGCATATTATTGATGAATTTTGCGACATAGTGCCAATATATGCGCAGATATAAAAGATTACGGTTTGAGAAAAACTTCAACTAGAGTAAAAGGGGACATGGGACTGAAAGGGGACAGATTTATTTTTCCAGCTTTTGGCTGTGGGTCCTTTTTTGTTGGCTCTAGCCTACGGAATATTTTTTGTGTAAAAGGCGTTGTTGTGCTTTGCAAGGTTTGAAATCAAATTTTAAATGTTACTCTTAAATCATGGCCTGACAGTCTGTAATTTCAATAGTATAACGCATTTCCCTTTTTAAAGACCATGACTAAATGGGTAGATGCTTTTAAATAATGGATATCCCCTTTTCTAAACTGACATTTTCTCTTTAGATACCTCATTAGAAGTTTTACCATTGTATGCAGAATGTGGTCGACATTAGATATAGAAAATCCCCCAATCATCCATTTTCTTCTCCAAGCCTACATCGTCCTTAGATGCCAATAATTGATTGAATTTCTGTTGGTCAGTCAGGTGTGACCTTTCGACTTTTCCATTTAGGTTTAATCTTCTCGGTATGAGATACACATGTCTCAGACCTATCTCTTCAACATGTCAACGAAATCTTGCCTGGTCTTACCCATAGGGACCTGCCATAACTGTATTGCAGCAACTATATTCACCATGACGATTCCCAGTTGCGAAGGTTCAAGAAACTCTTTATCGCCGAAGTAAATAGTGAGAAGAGGGCTATTTATTTGGAATAGAAAAGATTTTAGATTATATATTGAAGTTACAAGGTCTGTATTGATCATTTTACGATCATGTGAAATCCACTATGGTGTTTACTTTTAGATAAACTCGCTCAAAAGGACCACTTCTATGCAACCACGAGAAGTTAAAACAATAGAGGATGCAAAAAAAATAGTTGAAGAACGAAACCTGACGCACGTCAAAATTGGCCTGTTTGATAATGATGGTGTTATGCGCGGTAAGTATATGAGGCGGGAAAAATTCTTTTCTTCGCTTGAAAAGGGCTTTGCTTTTTGCGATGTGGTACTTGGCTGGGATGTACAAGACCAGCTCTATGATAATGTCACCTACACCGGCTGGCATACTGGGTACCCAGATGCGCCGGTGAGGATCTTGTGTGATAGTTGTCGTGAAATCCCTTCTGAAGATGGCATGCTTCTCTTTTTGGCAGAATTTGCTGATCAGGCCGAATCGGTATGTCCTCGTGCCACATTGCGACGGGTCATAGACAGAGCTGTTGGTATGGGTTTTGATTCCTTTGCCGCCTTGGAATATGAATTTTTTCTTTTTGATGAAACGCCTGATAGCGTCAGAGAAAAGAATTTCAAGAACCTTCAACCCATGACTCCGGGCTGGTTTGGATATTCGATGCTTCGAAATTCAACCCACGCAGAGCTTTATCATGAAATGATAGAATTGTCTGAGAAGATGGATTTCCCATTGGAGGGCGTCCATACGGAGACAGGACCTGGTGTTATTGAAACAGCTATCGCCGTAGATGAAGCACTCAGTGCTGGAGACAAAGCTGCACTTTTTAAAACCTTTATAAAAATACTGGCTCAGCGTCACGGTCTGATGGCAACTTTTATGGCAAAATGGTCAGATGATTATCCAGGTCAGAGCGGTCATATCCATCTTTCCCTGCGCCATAGAGATAGCTCAAAATCAGCTTTTTACGATGATTCCAAGAAGCATTGCATGAGTGATATCCAACGTCACTTCGTCGCGGGACAACAGAAACTGATGCCGCATCTGCTCTGTATGATTGCCCCCACAATAAATAGTTATTCCCGTTTAATACCTGGGTTCTGGGCACCTACCGAGGCGACATGGGGTGTTGAAAATCGTACCACCGCTCTACGTGTCATCCCCGGTAGTGATAAATCTCAGCGGGTTGAACATCGTCTAGGTGCAGCCGATGCTCATCCATATTTAGCACTGGCAGCTGCTCTTGGTGCTGGACTTTATGGTATTGAAAAACAGTGGGAGCCTGAAGCACAGGTTAAAGGTAATGCTTACGAGCAAAATCACCCAGACAAGTTAGCTTTGCCAAAAACATTGTGGGATGCCGCACTACTATTTAAAAAATCGAAAGCCGCCCGCGCTTTATTTGGTGATGCTTTTGTGGATCATTTTTCTGCATCACGGGAGTGGGAAGAACGTGAATTTAGAAAACATATTACCGACTGGGAAATGGAGCGATATTTCGAGATTATCTAAGCTTCTTTTCTGGTGAACATTATTTTATTCTCATAATGAAGAGATATACAAGAGATATACACATGAGCGATACACTGATTACCATCAGCCCGATCGATGGCTCGACCTATGTGGAGAGATCCTTTGCAAGTGATGATTCCATAGAGTCAACGCTGAATAGAGTTAACACAGCGCAGCAGTCCTGGAAAAACGTTCCTTTAGCTGAACGTAAGAAGTTGTGTGGAAAAGCGATAGATGTCTTTGTTGCTAAAAAAGATGAAATCGCCGAGGAAATCTGTTGGCAGATGGGGCGGCCCATTCGTTCGGCAGCAGGTGAGGTGGGAGGTCTGGAAGAGCGTGCTCGAACCATGATCAATCTGGCAGATCAGGGTTTAGCTCCGGTTAAACTGGCTGAGAAACCCGGATTTGAGCGTTGGATTCAACGCGAACCGGTGGGTGTTGTTTTTGTCATTGCACCATGGAATTATCCCTATTTAACTGCCATAAATGCAATTCTTCCTGCAATTCTTGCTGGTAATTCCGTTGTTCTAAAACATTCTGCCCAAACACCGTTGTGTGCTGAGAGGCTTTACCAGGCTTTTCAGGCCGGTGGTTTGCCCGATGGTGTTTTCGAATTTCTCCATCTGACGCATCAGGATACCGAAAAGATAATAACAGACAAGCGGGTAAATTATGTAGCATTTACCGGGTCTGTTCCTGGTGGAGAGATGGTGGAAAAAGCAGCTGCCGGTCGTTTTATTGGCCGTGGTTTGGAACTTGGCGGCAAAGATCCCGCCTATATACGAAAAGATGCAGACATGGCACATGCTGTGGACACTGCAATGGATGGGGCGTTTTATAATTCAGGCCAGTCTTGCTGCGGAATTGAGCGTGTCTATGTACATGAGGCGATTTATGATGATTTTGTTAAACTAGCTGTAGACTGGGTGAAAAATCTCAAACTTGGGCGCTCCGATGATCCTGATACTACTCTTGGGCCAGTGGTGAAAGCCAGTGCAGCAGACTTTGTACGTGAGCAGATAGCTGAGGCCATTAGTCAGGGCGCTAAATCGCATATTACTAAGGATGATTTCCCGCTGGATAGCCCTGGCAGCCCCTATCTGGCACCACAGATTCTCACTGAAGTGAATCATAGCATGCGGGTTATGACAGAAGAGAGCTTTGGACCTGTTGTCGGCATTCAAAAAGTCAGCTCCGATAAGGAAGCCGTCGAACTCATGAATGACAGTGAATTTGGTTTAACCGCTGTTATTTTTACCAAAGATATTGATAAAGGTACAGAATTGGGACAGCAGCTTGATACCGGCACGTTTTTTATCAACCGCTGTGACTATCTTGATCCGGGTCTGGCCTGGACGGGAGTTAAAAACTCCGGGCATGGTTGTACCCTCTCGGTGCTTGGCTATGCAGCCATTACCCGACCGAAATCTTTTCATATTAAAAGAGAAATTTAAGAGGATATACCTTTGGATTATACTGCAAACTGGAATTATCCCACGAATGTCAAAGTAGGTGCGGGCCGGATTAGGGAGTTGGCCGGACTGTGTAAAGAAATAGGCATGTCCGCCCCTTTAATAATCACAGACCCAGGTATTGCTGCATTACCGATGCTGCAAAAGGTTGTAAGTGGTATTGAAGGTGAGAATTTACGATGTGGTCTCTTCTCTGGCATCAAGGCAAATCCAACTGGAGAAAACGTTGATGCTGGAGTAAAGTTCTACCTGGAGAATGACCATGATGGGGTCATCGCCTTTGGTGGTGGTTCAGCTCTTGATGCAGGCAAAGCAGTTGCCCTGATGGTTGGCCAAAGTTTACCCATCTGGGATTTTGAAGATGTGGGAGATAACTGGACCAGAGTGAATGTGGAGGGGATGGCACCTGTTGTTGCTGTCCCGACTACGGCGGGTACTGGTTCCGAAGTTGGCAGGGCTTCGGTGATTACTGACCAGGATAACCATATTAAAAAGATCATCTTTCACCCAAATATGTTGCCGACCCAGGTCATACTGGATGCTGAGCTGACCATTGGCCTGCCGCCGCTGATAACAGCGGCAACAGGTATGGATGCTTTATCACATAACCTTGAAGCTTTATGTTCTCCATTTTATCACCCAATGGCAGCAGGTATAGCCGTAGAAGGAATACGTCTGGTAAAGGACTATCTTCCCAAGGCATTTGCCAATGGCGAAGACATCGAAGCCCGCACCCAAATGCTTGTTTGCTCGAGTATGGGCGCCACTGCATTTCAGAAGGGTTTAGGAGGTATGCATGCTTTAGCACATCCACTCGGCGCTTTATATGATGCGCATCACGGGATGTTGAATGCTATTCTGATGCCCTATGTATTGAAGGCCAATAGAAGCGAAATTGAACAACGTATACATCGGTTGACCCAATACATGGAGCTTCATGA
>CAZWVC010000335.1:0-4972 GCA_964637245.1 uncultured Desulfocapsaceae bacterium | reverse complement strand
TCCATTCGAGATTTGTATATTCTATAAGAGTTGTGCAATTGTCGTCATAATATGCTGGCATGAAATTGAAATCAAGATACCTCTTCAAAACTGTTATCGATCTCTCTTCGTGATTTTTGGAATAATTTGAATTGGGCCGATGATTATCACCCGATTGCGGCAACATCCCTGAGTCATGAAAATATGCGCTAAGCAAACCCTGGAAAATTAAATCATCTGGCAAAGTAGTCTCTTGATGATATAAACCATGGAATAATCGAATGGTTGCCAGTACAACACTGTAGGTGTGTCTGAGGTCGTGATATTTTACCCCACCAACAACAAATCCAGGATATTCTCCGCTAAAAATAGCGGTTACATCATAATGAATTTTGCGAAGGAGCTGCAGGTCCGCATCTGGACAGATCTCCATATAAAGGACACCTATTTCATCAAATGGGTTCGCAGTCTCACCTGACTCGATAATAGAGTTTAATTGAATATTGGTTAATGCTTTTTTATTCATCCTGTGGTTGAATTGCCCCTGAGCACTCTCCTCTCTTTCCTAGTCACTACTTGTAGCTTGTTATTTTCTTTACGAAAAGAGTATATAAAATTATTCTAGTCTTTTAAACATTTCATTGTAAAAAAAATGAAAAGTGGCAAAAAAGAGTATCCATTTTTGTGGTTAATCCATCGTTTTTTTTGGTAATGCTGGACTTTCTCCATATTTAACGGTATTCTAATTTACAGGGGTATATACAGCTTCAGGGGTTATTGGGAGGGGGAGCCAGCCTGACGTACAAATCTTTGTAATGGCACTGCGATGGCTACTAAAAACAATTCTGCAGTTATTCTCATTGTAGACGATGATGATCTGGTTTTAAAAACACTTAATGTCCTCATTTCCTCACTGGGATACGAGTGTCTTCTCGCCAATGATGGACTTGAGGCAGTTGAACTTTTAAGCGATAGAAAATGTGATTTAATTCTATCCGATGTTCTCATGCCCAATATGGATGGGTTGGAGCTCCTTGCCTACATCCGCGAAAAACGGCCCGAAATTGATGTAATTATTGCCACCGGCTTTAGCGAAAGAGCAAGCTATGCTGATGTTATTAAAGCTGGTGCTATCGATTTTATCAAAAAACCCATAGATCAAGCAGAACTCGAAGCGAAACTTGCAAGGGCCTTCAGAGAGAGAAGAATGGTGAAGGAACTAGAGCAGCTCTCTCTTAGCGATGCACTTACCTCAGTCTTAAACCGGAGAGCCTTTGATCAGAATTTTATCAATGAAGTTGAACGAGCATATCGTCAGGATTACCAGCTTTTCCTTGCCATTGTGGATATTGATAATTTCAAGGAGTATAACGATAAATATGGCCACACAGAAGGTGACAAAGTACTCATTTCACTAGCTGACATCCTCAAAGAATGCACGAGAGATAATGTAGACATGGTGTACCGACTTGGTGGCGATGAATTTGCGGTGCTGCTACCCCAGACTAGTGGTAATCAGGCAACCGAAATCGTCCAACGAATCCTGTTAAAATATATCGAGGCAAACTACGGTAAAACAACACTCTCAATCGGGATTGTCTCCTGCCAGCGAGATCCCGAAAAGTTGAAACCTGATGATATCATCCGCATGAAAGATAAAGCGGATAAAGCAATGTATGAAGCAAAAAACAGCGGCAAAAATTGTGTTATCTGTAAGATTTGATTACAAACTACTAACTAGTATCCAACCTATAACTCAGGATTTTATTTGAGATCGAGGTATGGGAAAAATTTTACCGCAGGCATATTATCGATATTCACAGGATAAAATTCTGAACCTAACGTAAATATCGACTAAAATAGTAGTTTTAGGATGGGAACCAATAGAATTAACACACTGAAGTCTTTTCAGCTTTACCTCTTATCAAGTGCATCTTTGCTGAAGTTCAAATCTGGAGGCACGGGATAAATGCCATCATAGCAGGCCAAACAAAAGCTTTTTTTAGAAAGACCTGTTGCCTCAACCAGCCCCTCTTTACTCAGATAGTATATGGAATCCAAACCAAGATTCTCGGCAATTTTTTTTGTATCATTAGAAGATGCTATCAATTGATCGGTCGACGGAAAATCTATGCCATAATAACAAGCATATTTGGTTGGCGGACAGCTTACGACCATATGCACTTCTTTCGCCCCCGCGTTTCGCAGAGAGGCAACTCGGCTCTTACCCGTAGTACCACGAATTACCGAGTCTTCAACTATTATCACACGTTTATCCTTGAGAAACGACCGTACTGGATTGAGTTTGACTCGCACATTAAAATCTCTCATCGACTGCGTCGGCTGAATAAAGGTTCTACCGACATAGTGATTTCGGATTACACCAAATTCCATGGGAATACCTGACTCCTGAGAGTACCCCAAGGCGGCATAATTGCCAGAATCAGGAAATGGCATTACAAAATCCGCGTCTAACGGATATTCACGAGCAAGAATCTCACCCATTCTTTTTCGTGCTTCATACACATTTATACCGAAGATCTCAGAATCTGGTCGGGCAAAATAGACCTGCTCAAAAATACAAAAGCTGGTATCTCTTTTTGGCCAGGGAAAAATTGACAACAGTTCATCGTCGGTGATGACGAGCACCTCTCCCGGTTTAATATCACGGACATAGCTGGCTTCTATAAGATCTAGGGCACAGGTCTCGGAAGCAACAACCCAGCCTCCGCTGTTCAATTTACCGAGACACAAAGGACGAAAACCGTTGGGGTCACGCACTGCTACAAGGGTATCCTCAGTCATCATCAGCAGAGAATACGCACCTTTGAGCGAAGAAAAGGATTCCCAGAGCGCTTTTTCTAGCCCAAGATGGGCTGTTCGTGCCATGAGGTGAAGGACAATCTCACTGTCCATGGTAGTTTGAAAGATGGAACCCTTCTCCTCAAGCGCTCTGCGCAGTTCAATAGAGTTGACCAGGTTCCCATTATGTGCCACTGCAAGGGTTGTCCCTTTATGGTTAACCATTAAAGGCTGGGTATTTGTAATATTTGATGCACCCGTTGTTGAATAACGAACATGACCAATGGACAGATGACCGGGAAGATCCTCTAAAATTTTCTCAGAAAAAACCTCAGGAACCAATCCCATATTCTTATATGTATTGACTTTTAAACCGTCTGAAGTACAGATTCCTGCACTTTCCTGACCTCTATGCTGTAAAGCGTAGAGACCAAAGTAAGTGAGTTTTGCCGAATCTTCGTGGCCGAATATACCACACACTCCACACTCATGTGTAGGATATTCAGAAGTCCCAGGATCGTTATTATGATCTACCATTGTATTACCTTGCATACTCCCTGACAAAAGGAAGTTCTTTTACAAAAAAATACGAAAGGCACAAAGAGATTATCTTTGTGCCTCATGTTATTAGCTGCACTCAATTCATATTATAATTGACGCATAAATTCAACCAGAAAGAGTTGAGTTTTTTCGCCCTGCATGAATATTACCATGATTTAAGGTGTCTGGTGTAGTTACTTTTCCATCTGCTGGTCCAGAGTGATATTTCAATCAAGTATAATTTAGTGGTGCTCAGGAAACTATTGCCAATAATAACTCAGTTAAATCAACCATATCTCTAAGGTCTATCTGTTCATCGGTGGTGTGAACCTTGTCCATTCCTGTGGGTAAAATAGCGGTAATCAACCCATTGCCACAAAATATATTTGCATCACTTCCACCACCAGCTACATCGAACTCTATGCTTCTGTTTATTTTTACCGCAGCATCCTGGAGACGTGTGAGAACTGGTTCACTGATGGCAAGAGACATAGCCGGAAACTCTTCTGCGATATCAAAAAGAATAGAAGGTTTGTGAGCGCCGTTTTGGCTTGGCCAGTGTTCTGCTGTGTTTCGAAAAGTATCGACAATGGTGTCGGTATGTTTAGCCAATAACACCGGAGAGTGGCTTCTCACTTCGCCTTTGAGGATAACCTTCTCCGGGATAATATTAGTAGCTGTACCACCATTTATCAAACCAAAGTTTGCGGTTGAAAGATCATCAATTCTGCCAAGCGTAAGCCTGGTTATGGCTTCTGCTGCTATGGCCAGGGCATTTACACCGGCCTCTGGTGCAGAGCCCGAATGCGCGGCTTTTCCTCGAATGGTTATCTCTAGCCGATTTGCTGCTGGAGCACCGATTATTATTTTATCCCTTTTAGTAGAATCAAGGGCGTACCCATATTTTGCCTCCAACATTGAGATGTCAAATGCCTTTGCTCCCAACAAGCCTATCTCTTCACAAGTAGTAAATACAAGTTCAATGGGGCAATGGGGAGTATTATTCTCCTTCAGGATAGTTAAAAGTTCCAGGAGTGCGGCAATGCCCGATTTATCATCCGAACCAAGCGTAGTCTCTCCTGCACTTGTAAAAATATCACCGGCACGAGCTACCTTCACTCCTTCAACAGGTCCCACTGTGTCCATGTGACAAGCGAAAAAGAGACCTTCTCCTAATGCACTATCACCAGTAAAACGGATAATTAGGTTGCCGGTCTTGGAGCCTGTCAGTGCAGCACTCTCATCGATGACAATGGAACCAGCTCCTAGTTTCGAGAAATGGTCCTGAAGATATTTTGATACATCAGCTTCATTTTTTGACAGGCTCTCAATTTCGCATAATTCGGTAAAAAACTGCGCCAGCCTCTCTCTATCTACATCTCTATTTGTTACCATTTTTCTGTTCCGTTAGAAAGACCACGGCATGACAACTGATGCCTTCCTGCCTACCGGTAAAACCCATTTTTTCGGTGGTCGTCGCTTTGATATTCACTTTATCAGGTGCAATATTGCATGCACCTGCAAGCGTGTTTTCCATTTGGGTGATATAAGGAGCTAGCTTTGGAGACTGGCAGATGACAGTTATATCTGCATTGCCCAATGCATAACCATTATCCTGCATGGTTTTGACAACTTTCTTCAGTAACAATAT
>CAZWVC010000334.1:0-4985 GCA_964637245.1 uncultured Desulfocapsaceae bacterium | reverse complement strand
CCACAGGTAATACTTAATATCGGAGTCGAAGTTTATACCCAGTAGTTAAGGGTGCTTATCTCCGAGGATAAAATTTTGAGCATAACGCAGAGTCAGGATGAAAAGACCGTTTTGCAAAAGGCTCAAACATCAAGATATTCGAGGATACTCTCTGCTGCTTCTCTGCCTTCAGCTATTGCAGTAACCACAAGATCAGAACCCCGAACTGCATCACCTCCGGCAAATATTCTCTCATTTGAACTCTGAAAACCTTCCGATACCTCAATTCTCATCTGGTTATTCAACTTCACCCCATAATTTTCCAACCAAGCAGGAGGACTCGGTTGAAAACCAAACGCCAGAATAACAGCATCAGCATCGAGTACCTTTTCTGATCCTTCGATAACTTGAGGATTCCGACGCCCTCTCTCATCCGGCTCACCCAACTCGGTACTCACCACTTTTACACCGGTAACTGTGCTATTTTCGCTTACCAATTCCACAGGCTGAAGGTTCCACATAAAACGTACTCCCTCTTCTCTGGCATTTTGTACTTCTCTGGCAGAACCAGGCATATTACTCTCATCTCGGCGATAAGCACAGACCACATCCTTTGCTCCTTGACGAATAGCTGTCCGCACACAATCCATGGCTGTGTCACCTCCACCCAACACAACCACCTGGCGATTTTCCAGATTAACAAACTCCTGAACTCTGGGGTAATCCATCACCTCACAGATGTTCCCGACAAGAAAGGGGAGTGCCTCATAGACACCAGTAATTCCATCATAATCAAATCCCCCAGTAATCGAGGTATAAGCACCATTACCCATGAACACAGCATCGAAATCGGCATAGAGATGTTCAAACTGCAAGTCAGTACCTATCTCGGTTAAGAGAATAAATTCTATCCCCATCTCGGTAAAGATTTCCCGTCGTCTGCTCATGATGTCTTTTTCCAGTTTAAAGGGCGGAATGCCAAAGGTGAGCAACCCACCAATTTCTGGTAATCTATCATATACAACCGGCTTCACTCCATTTCTTATCAACACATCGGCACAACCCAATCCTGCTGGCCCTGCACCTATCACTGCTACTCGCTTATCGGTCATTGTCACCTTCGACATATCCGGCCGCCAACCCATATCAAATGCTGTTTCCGTGATATACGCCTCTATGGAACCAATGGTAACTGCACCATACTCATCATTCAACGTGCAAGCACCTTCACAGAGTCGGTCTTGAGGGCAAACTTTACCGCAAACCTCAGGCAGGCTGTTGGTGAGGTGGCAGAGTTCAGCAGCCTCGATGATTCTGCCTTCATACGCGAGCTTCAGCCAATCAGGGATATAATTGTGTACCGGACATTTCCATTCACAGTAGGGATTGCCGCACTCAATACACCTGTCTGATTGCATCTGTACCTGACCGCCACTAAACCGGTTGTAAATTTCCTCAAAGGCTTTCACCCTGCTCTTCAGGGATTTCTTTGGGGGATCGACCCGTTCTACTTCGATAAATTGGAAAATATTTTGGCTCATTAACTTGCTCTTTTATAAGAAATATCAGATATTTTCTATGCCGCCTCTGTCTGCAGCTCAGAAGTTGTAGCGCCTCTATGACCGAGGAGATTCTTTATATCCGTAGCTTTTGGTTTCACCAGCTTAAAATGCATACAATAGCTGATAAAATCACCGAGTATTATCTCAGCAATATCACTTCCTGTTTCATTGAGATGACGACTTATGATGCCACGGAGGTGCTCCTGATAAATCACCAGTTTACTGAGGGATACAACTTCAACAAGTTCTGAATTCGTGCGTCTCTCCAACTGATTGTGAAGATCCAGAACATAGGCAAAGCCACCAGTCATACCTGCTCCAAAATTTACCCCTGTCTCACCAAGGATGGTAACCACGCCTCCGGTCATATACTCGCAACCATTATCACCAATACCTTCGACAACAGCTTTGGCCCCTGAATTTCTAACTGCAAATCTCTCCCCAGCTTTACCTGCTGCATAAAGTCTGCCTCCAGTTGCGCCGTACAGACAGGTATTACCAATAATTGTTGCTTCGTGAGATTTATAGGAAACCCCAACGGGAGGTTTGATAACCAGCACGCCCCCATTCATGCCTTTGCCGACGTAGTCATTGGCATCTCCTGTCAAACGCAGGTTTAGTCCCTGACTATTCCACACCCCGAAGCTCTGTCCTGCAGTGCCGGCAAGCTCAATCTCAATAGCATCACCAACCATTCCTTCTCTGCCGTGAACTTTAGCAATTAAACCGGAAAGCCTGGCACCCACTGATCTATCGGTATTGCGTACTGCATAACTGCCCCGTTCACTGCGGTTTTGCTGAACCGCTTCCTCATGCTGCTCCACAAATTGCAAATTGAGTTCACCCCTATCCGCCGGGGTGTTCTCCTCCTGACAAAAAAGTGCGGTATTTTCAGGCACCGTGGGTGTCTGTAGCATCTCTTCCAGAAGGAGATGCGTAAGATCCTCTCTTTCTCCTGTCACAATCTCGAGTAGATCAGTTCTGCCAATGAGATCAGTTAGAAGAGTAACTCCCACATCCGCCATAATTATTCGGGTTTCTTCGGTGATAAACTTGAAATAGTTCATCACCATTTGGGGGAGTCCATGAAAATGATCTTGTCGTAGCTTGTCATCCTGGGTGGCAACTCCAGTCGCACAATTATTCAGGTGACATATACGCAGGTATTTACACCCCAGAGCTACCAGTGGTGCGGTTCCAAAACCAAAGCTTTCAGCACCGAGAATTGCTGCTTTGACAATATCTCGCCCGGTCTTCAAACCTCCATCGACCTGGAGCCTGACCTTATGCCTAAGACCGTTGTCAACCAGAGCATGATGTGCCTCAACCAAACCAAGTTCCCAGGGACTACCCGCATACTTTACTGAAGTTAACGGACTTGCACCTGTACCCCCATCATAACCAGAGATAGTAATCAGATCAGCATAAGCCTTGGTTACGCCTGTAGCAATGGTACCTACTCCCGGTTCTGAAACAAGCTTGACCGAAACCAAAGCATCTGGATTTATCTGCTTAAGGTCAAAAATGAGTTGGGCAAGATCTTCTATCGAATAAATATCATGGTGTGGCGGTGGTGATATCAGCGTTATTCCTGGTAGCGAGTAGCGCAGTTTGGCAATCTGAATGGATACTTTATGGCCAGGCAACTGCCCACCTTCTCCAGGTTTCGCACCCTGCGCCATCTTGATCTGGATAACTTCCGCGTTCATAAGATAATGAGGAGTTACACCAAAGCGGCCAGACGCCACCTGCTTAATTTTTGAGGTTCTTTCAGTGTTAAACCGGGCTTGATCTTCACCGCCTTCACCCGAATTTGAATTACCGCCTAACCTGTTCATTCCTATGGCAAGGGCTTCGTGAGCCTCAGGACTGAGAGCTCCAATTGACATGGCGGCTGAATCAAAACGCTTGTAAAGATTTTCCGCTGGCTCCACCTCATCCAATGGAATTGTATTTGTACCGATCTTTAGTTCAAGCAAGTCCCGAAGGCTTGAAATAGGACGGTTATTTACACAATTTGCATAGAGCAGATATTTCTCATATTCTCCACTGCGTACTGCTTTTTGCAGTAATTGAACAACATCGGGGTTAAAAGCATGATATTCACCTCCGTGGACATATTTGATCAAACCTCCATGCGAAATCGGCTTATGACGTTTCCAGGCGTGTTTGGCCAATTTTTCGACATCTTTTTCGATTTCAGTATAACCAACACCGCCAATTCTGCTCACTGCTCCTTTAAAACATTGGCTGACTACATCGGCGGCTACACCAAGAAGCTCAAAAAGCTGGGCACACCTGTACGAAGAGATAGTCGAAATACCCATTTTAGACATAATTTTGAGCAAACCTTTATCGATGCCTTTCCGGTAGTTTCCAATGGCTGCAAACTCGTTTTCATAGATTCCTTTGTCAGCTTGTTCCGCGAGAATCTCATAGACTAAAAATGGATAAACTGCAGTAGCACCAAAACCCAGCAGTACGGCAAAATGGTGGGGATCCCTGGCACTGGCTGTTTCCACTAAGATATTGGTATCACAGCGAAGATTATTATCAATGAGCGCGCGATGAACCGCCCCCACAGCCATAGGCATAGGAATGGGTAAGCTGTTCTCAGCTATATCTCTGTCACTCAAGACTATCAATACTGTCCCATTTAAGGCTTCAGCAATCACTCTTTCACACAGCTCAATAATTGCACGTTCAAGCCCCAATTCAACCTGATAATTAACAGTAAATATGAGTGACTTATAGTGTTCTTCATCAAGTGAGATTAGTTGATTATAGTCACTGAAAGTGAGAATGGGAGTACTGCAGAATACTCTGTTTGCATGGCTATGGGTTTCATTGAATACATTTTGCTCTCTGCCCACACAGGTTGCCAGTGACATTACGTGATTTTCCCTCAATGAATCGATCGGTGGATTGGTTACCTGGGCAAATTTCTGGCGAAAATAATCGTAGAAGATCCGCGGCTGTTTTGATAATACAGCAATCGGAGTATCGTCCCCCATAGAGCTGACTGCTTCCTGACCGCTCTCTCCTAATACCCGAATAACCTGATCAATCTCTTCCCGTGAATACCCAAATAATTTCAAGTAGACCTCAAGGTCTTCAGGTTTTAGCGTTCTTTCACCTTTCAAGTTGTTATCAACTTCCTCAAAGGAAATCAGCTTTTTGCTGTTATTTTTCATCCACTCTAAGTATGAATGCCTGATCTTCAGATCCTTATCGATATCCCATGAAGTCCATAGTCTTCCTGAGAAAGTATCAATCACAAGAAGTTCTCCCGGACCAACCCTGCCCTTTTCAACAACCTCATCGGGCTCGTAATCCCAGATACCAACTTCAGAGGCAAGAGTTATCAATTTATCTCGGGTTATCACATAGCGAGCTGGCCGCAAGCCGTTTCGATCCAGACCACATGCTGCATACCTGCCATCG
>CAZWVC010000333.1:0-4994 GCA_964637245.1 uncultured Desulfocapsaceae bacterium | reverse complement strand
CAGCAACTCCAAAGTTGACAACCATGGAAATATCGCTACTCTTTTGCTCTAGATGTCTGGCAAGCCGCAGACAGCTCTCCAGGGGGCCTACACCGCTGATAAGACGCTGATAATCAGTTAACTTGACGTGTTCATCAAAAGGCTGGAGTTCAAATTCGGTTGCGGCAACTGCAAGTATCATGGTAAAAAGTCGGTCTTCTTCAAAAAGGTCTGATTTATACAACTAACACATCTTGTTTGCCAGTATAGAGTAAACAGGATGAGCAACGAGGAAACTATCCAATTACATACTGCATTAAAGACTAACCATGCAAGATGATTTATCACTCAATACCTATGACTATGATCTTCCACAGAAGAACATAGCTCAATTTCCATCCCCTGAACGTGATGGTTCCAAACTTCTTATTCTTGACAGCACCACTAAAAATATAGAGCATAGACATTTCTCTGATATTACCACCTACTTTAATGAAGGCGATATCCTGGTGGTTAATGATACCCGAGTTTTCCCAGCAAGGCTCAATGGCTGCAAAGCAACCGGGGGGAAAGTGGAAGTGTTTATCTTAGAGCTACCGCAGAAAAATACTGCCGTATCCGCAGAAAAATGCACTGCTGAAACCCACGCATTGATTAAAAGCTCAAAGCGACCAGCCGTTGGTTCTTCAATCTCTTTGACTGATGAGTTGAGTTGCACAATCATTAAACATTACGATTTCGGTAAAGCCAAAATTCTTCTTGAGTTCCCTAAAAATACTGATCTTATAGATGTTCTTTCCAACTGTGGTTCGGTACCGTTGCCCCCATATATTGAACGCAAATCAGGAACTACCTCCCAGGATAAAGAGCGTTATCAAACAGTTTATGCAGAGAAAAGTGGAGCTGTTGCTGCTCCGACAGCTGGCCTGCACTTTACTCCAGCAATTCTCAAAGAACTATCTGCCAAAGGAGTTGAGATAGCAAGATTAACCTTGCATGTTGGTTATGGAACTTTTGCCCCGGTAAGGGTGGACGATATTAAAGATCATCAAATCCACAGCGAGTGGGTTGAGCTTTCCCAGAATACTGCCATGAAAATTAATAAGGCAAAAGAAAATGGCGGCAAAGTATGGGCTGTGGGCACTACCAGTGTAAGAGCTCTTGAATTTTGCAGCAATACTGATGGCCAGGTTGAATCGTTTGCAGGCTGGTGTGACCTGTATATAGTACCAGGCTATTCATTCTCTGTTATCGATAACCTCATTACCAATTTCCACCTCCCTAAGTCATCGCTTCTTTTCCTTGTTTCAGCACTTTGTGGCCGCAGCACCTTAATGAATTGTTACCAGGAAGCCATTGACCATGACTACCGGTTTTATTCCTATGGCGATGCTATGGCAATCATCTTCTAATTATCTTAATCTCTTCCAGTTATCTTCCAGTTAATTTCCATCCTAAAAGGGCTATTTGCTCTTATAATCAATATTTTAATTTTCTAGTAAGCCTCGTTAACGCCGAATAAGGGCAGATCTTTATCCATCAATGAGCACTGATATCTGTTTTTTCAGGGACAATTATTTGAATAGCATCGACGGTTTAGGTATACTTGATGGAATCGAGTGGCTGCTGAATGAACAAAATGAGGATATATCAGCGAATGAAGGTAAAAGACGTCAGAAAATGGATTCAAAACCAGCCCATTAAATTGCGACTGTTGTATTGCTACCTTCTGACCTTCCTTATTCTTCTTTTCGTTGGTAATACCATTTTCTATTTTTATTTTCGAGCAAACATAGTTGGCAAAATTGAAAGTGAGCTAAACTCAAGTGCAGTTTTCATGCAGAACATGATCCGTGCTACCGCAAAAGCTTCAGCAATCAATCATCTTCGTGTAATTGCAGAAAAAAACCTCGATATCACCATTGGCCTCTATCATCAAGAAATATCAGAAAACGAAGCAAAAAAACGTGCTGCCGAGATATTAAAAAGCCAGACTATCGGTGAAACGGGTTTTATCTACAGTGTTAACAGTGAAGGGATACTTCAAGCCCACCCTGACTCAAATCTTCTTGGTCAAAATCTATCCACACAGACAGGTAGACACCCTCAAATCGGTAAAAAGCACGGGTATCTTGAATATGACTGGTTGTCTCCAGAGGATAAAGCGGTTCAGGCTAAATCCACCTATATGGCCTATTTCGGTCCCTGGGACTGGATAATTTCAGCCACGGTTAATCGGAATGAGATTAAAGAATTGATTGATATCAACGATCTTGAAAAAGCCATAAGAGTCAGACAGTTTGGAGCCTCAGGTTATGCCTTTGTCATGGACAGTAAAGCTAACCTCATTGTACATCCTGATCTTGACGGTAAAAATATATTCAATTTTGAAGATTCCGACGGTCATAAATTTATCCAGGAAATCTGTGAGAAGAAAAACGGCAGAATTTTTTACCCATGGCAAAATCCGGGAGATAATAGAATTAGGGAAAAACTTGCCTATTACCGCTATATACCAGAGTTTGACTGGATAATTGCCACTACTGGTTATATCGATGAGTTTTACCAGCCACTTAAAACGCTTAGATATCTCCTCTTAAGTTCATTTTTCATTATAACCCTGCTGGTATTTTTCTTCACCTGGTTGATAAGCGATACCATCACTCAACCTATTAAATATTTAATGAATGGGTTGAAAAATGTTGCCAATGGAGACTTCTCCACCCGTCTTTCACCCAAATCCTCCGATGAGCTGGGACAGCTTGAAAGCTATTTTAACACTTTCATCTCTCAGCTTGAGGAATCAAACACCAGGTTAAATCAGTCGGAGAAAAGCTTTCGCGCAATTTTTGAAAACTCGGTGGAAGGTATCTTTCAATTTGATTTGGTAGGTAATATTCTCAAAGTAAACCCATCGTTTGTTGCTATGCTTGGTTATGACAGCAGCCAGGCAATGATAGAGGAACAGGTTAATCTACAGCGTGATTTCATTGTTAAAAAAGAACTGTGGAACACAATACTCGAACTCATCATCAGCGAACGGGCTGTCAAAGGTCTTGAACTGCAACTCTACCGTAAATCCGGTACAATTTTCTGGTGTCTGCTCAATGCCCGGGCAATATATGAGGAAGGCAGCGATAAAATAATCCTGATCGAAGGCTTCCTGTCAGATATCAATGACAAGAAAATGGCACAGGAATCACAGGAAGAGCTGATGCAGGACCTAGAGAAAATGGTTGATGAACGAACAGTCGAACTCTCCACCCGCATATCCGAACTGGAAAGAAGGGATCTCCTCAATCGTTATATGGGTGAGATGGGTGACATGCTCCAATCCTGCCGCTCAACCGATGAAACCTATCCGGTCATAAATCAGTATCTCAAATTGTTCTTTCCGGATGATCAATGCTCTCTCTACCTCAATGATTCCAAGAAGCAGATGATTGAACGGGTTGTCCCACCAACCTCTGAATCAGTACCATTTATGTCAATGACGAGTGACAGCTGTTGGGCACTCAGACAGGGAAAAAATTATCTATTTGATACCTCAATGGACCCAGAATTAACTTGTGATCATGTGGAGGATGCACCTCATGGCTATATTTGTATCCCTCTTATTGCCCATGGTGTTACCATTGGCCTTCTCCACATTCTTTTTCATAAGTCTTCTCATCCGCAACAGGATGAAGCTCTGCTGGTTCTCGAACGTAAAAGAAGACTATGTTCTCGGCTCGCCGAACATCTATCTCTTGCCCTGGCCAATCTTAATCTCCAGGAAAAACTCAAACTAAAATCTATAGAGGATAGTTTAACAGGTCTTGCAAATCGTCGGCACATGGAAGAGATCCTGCAGCGACAATTTTACCGAATGCTCCGCTATGAAACTCCATTTAGCCTTATTATGCTTGATGTGGATCACTTTAAACAATTCAATGACACTTATGGCCATGATATGGGTGACTTTGTCCTCAAGGAACTTGGCAGTTATTTGAAGAAGAATTCCAGAGGAGAAGATCTTGCCTGCAGATATGGTGGCGAGGAATTTATAGTTATTCTGGTCGATACAGATTTTGGTCAGGCCGCAAAAAAGGCAGAAAGAATCAGAGAGGATATTGCTCAAATAATTTCTATTCCTTATCTTTCCGAGAAACTCAACATCACCGTTTCAATAGGTGTAGCAAACTGTCCCCGTCATGGCAAAAATGAGTCAGAATTGCTTAAGGCTGTAGATACTGCTCTTTATAAAGCGAAGGAAAGAGGCAGAAACAGAGTGGAACTGGCAGAATAGATACCCACCAAAATTTAAAGTAATTTCAATTTTTTTCGTGAGGTGGCTGCAAATACAAAAGAGCCAGGTGTCCTGGCTCCATTCACATTGTAGTTGTTCTGCGGCAAGCAGAGCTTGTTACCGGCTGGATTGAACTAATTAGCAGCTGCTGCTGGACAACCAGCACAACCTCCTCCCGAGGCTTCACAGGCAGGGGCTGGCTTCTCTGCTTTCTTACTGCCATTTGCAGAGGAGTATCCATCTGCATACCAACCGCCACCTTTTAGTTGAAAGGAACTCATCGACATCAGCTTTGTTATTTTTCCCTGGCACTCTGGACAGGTTTTCAGTGGGTCATCTGACATCCGTTGCTGAATTTCAAAAACTTTTTCACATGCTTTACATTCGTACTCGTATACCGGCATTGCTGTACTCCGTTGCAATTAATTGTTCTTACTATTTCCTGCTAACAAACGGTTTTGATTCACTATAGTTATTCTTTTTTTAATCTCAACCTGAAAACCACCCGACAAAGTAACTCCCTGAAACAATTCTGTCAACAGAATGTGTTATTCTGGAAATCCGCTTTTCAGCAGCATTAGAGAAGAATCATCGTTATTAATTCAAAATATAGTGTAACCTAAATTTTGCAATTGGTAAGTTTGCCGGAGATGTGAGGCATCAATAGTATATACGTATTAATATACTTCAAACTATTGATAACGAAATTGATTCGGTAAAATTGCCA
>CAZWVC010000332.1:0-5018 GCA_964637245.1 uncultured Desulfocapsaceae bacterium | reverse complement strand
AACAATTTAATGATCACAGATAAAAACATTTTATTTCGACACATTACGAGTATTAAACGGGCAATTTCTGGCAATACAAAGTGTGCTGTCCACTATTGCCAATATTATTCACCCTTTGGGCGAGCCTGAAAGGCCCACTATCCCACGTTGCCTGTATGATTTTCATACATTAGTATAGAAAATCATACAACTCCTTGACTAGCAGCCCACCTCAACTCATGAAATAGTCAGGTTAACCCGGATTTCTCATGAACATTGTGTAAATGTGTTTTTTTCCAATAACTACTATATCCTGACTATGTTTTTGTGTTTTTTAGTATTTACACAATGTTCACCAAAGGCCAATCCAGGTTACACCATCTTCTTCAGTATTTTGGCAATAAACATAAATCACTATAGTTTATCGACAAAAACTTCGAACTTGACGTCACCTGAACTGGTGAGAAATCAGGTTAATTTCGTTTTCTCATAAATGGAACAAGCAATCTGCGGAATTGGCCTGTGAGGAAACCTGCTATTTTTGCAGCATCCATTGTTAGCAAAGCTGGAAATAACCATAAGACTGTTTTTACTCTAAAATTCAGAGATCTAGTGCTCAGTACATCCGTTAAACGCATGGACGTGAAAAGAAAATAGATGAACCACGTCAAGAGAGAAAAAAAAAGAGTGTATGTATTTCCACTTATAAGCGGCAAAAGTATTACTACGAGATAAAATACAAGACGGAGGATATGTCTTTTCGTATGGATGACAGCAATACTCTCTCCTCGCATATAGGTGAAGTATTGCTTTACAAAACTTCCAAAGAACTGTGGCGGAATCCATTCCACATTAGCCTTATTGACAAATTTGATGGTCCAGCCATTCTCCCGCCACTTTGTCAAAAGAAAACTATCCTCGCTAATGTTTAGCCATTCAGGAAAGTTGTATTCCTGCCAGGTCTCTCGACAAAAAGCTAAAGACCTGCAAGAGGCTGTAGGCTGTCGTATATTGATAATATTGTTTACAAATTGGTCCATTAGGACATGCTGGGCTGCATCAAAAGGTTTATTGATGCGGCAAATTGTTCTGCCTGCAGCTATCTGGCGATGTTGAAGTTTCACTCCATCTGCCAACTCCTTGAGCCAATTGATGTCAGGGATACAACCTGCATCAGTTACAGCTATCGTATTTCCACTTGCTTTCCTGATCGCAATATTACGTCCTCTTGCTCTATTGCAATCACATTCTATAACTGTACATAATGGGATTGCTCTAAACTTCTCAGCAGTATCATCAATGGAACCGCCGTCCACAACTATCCACTCGTCCGGAACTCTTGTTTGCCCTAATATTGAATCTATTAAAGTAGCGGCATATTCCGATTCGTTTTTAACGGTAGTGATAAGCGATATTTTCATATACCTCTAACAATTTATCTGTCATAATATTCCAATTATGATTGTGCATGACCGAATCCCTGGCACTTCTGGCTAGGGCGTCAAAACGATGTGGTTCTCTTAGTATTCTTGACGAAGCATTGATAAACTCAGTGTTGGTTGATGCAGCTATGAAGTCTTGTTCAACATTTAATGCCAGGCCTTTGGCTCCAAAAAGTGAAGTGATAATCGGTAATCCGCAAGCGGCAGCCTCAAGTAATTTTAATCTGCTTCCTCCTCCAGAATATAATGGTGAAACAAGAATCGTAGCTTGATCCCAAATAGTTCGAATATCTTCTATATCTCCAAATATATGAATTGCTGAATTATTTGCAGCAAGTTTCACTAATTCTCTAGTTGGTTGACGCCCGGCAATTATACAGCTCGCATCGGGTATGGAATTTAAAACTTCAGGGAATATTGATTGAATCACTCTTTTTGATGCATCTATGTTGGGTGGATAGTGCAGATGCCCAACAAATGCCATTGTGTTTTGAGGACGTTTTGATGGCAGGCAAAAGCTGTAATCATCAGGATGAACTGAATTGGGGATGCATATTACTCTTTTATTAAATTGGTTGAACCATTTTTTTTCACTTTGAGTCACCGTTATTACTACATCGGCTTTTTTGGCGATTGATATCTCGCATTCACGGATGGCTTTGGTAGAAAAGGGGCGAAGCTTTTGATGCCATGATTTCAGGTTTGTGGCTGCAACATGATGTTCTATATTGTGTGCGGCATAAATAGTCGGGATATTCTTCTGTCTAGCCACTTCAAGGTAGGGAGAGGCACCGATCCACTCTGCTTGAACCACATCTGGTTGCCATCGATCGATTATTTCTGTAACCGATTTCAGCATTTGAGGTGATTGCGTTGATTGGATGATGTAAGGATTTCCACTTCTTATTGCCAATAGTAGATCTACCAGTTTGTTGCCTTGTGTGCGCACGGAGGGGACCTGATGGACAATGTCGCAATATTTTTCTAGTCTGGCTGTATCCCTCTCCTCTATCCTGCCAGAGGTCATACTTATAAGACCAACTTTGGCGATTTGAGATACAGTACGTATCCAACCTAAGCTTCGTAATGGTGCACCACTATCGGGAGGCCAGGGGGGATTTGTACAGATTAATAGTACTTTAATCAATCCTTCTCTCCTGTATGTTGCGGATTGTAGAGAATATCCATCGCTATGTCATTGACCTTATGGGCAAAACCGGTATAACTATTTACTTGAGAGAAGCTTATATTTTTGGCAGCCAGTTGTCGCTGCATGTCATTGTTCATGAACTTGCTGATCAAGCCGGGCCATTTTTGGGGTGTTATATGAGGTAAAAGAACAATCCCGGCACCTGCTTGGACGAGTGCCTTAAAGGTATCTAAATCAGTAGCAATGATTGGAATACCAAGACCGATAGCCCAGGCAACAGCTCCACTACTTGTTGTCCACTTATAGGGAAAAACAGCCCAATCTGCTTGAATAAGCCATTTATCAATTTCCTCTCGTGGCTGGTAGCCACCTAAAACAACTCGGGAGGATAGTTCACGAGATTGTATTTCAGCTTGTAGTTGCTCTAAAAATAGTTCATCCTGAGTCGTTTGCGGACCACCGGCAATACACCAATTCCAGTTGGGGTGTTGCGACAATACCTCAAGAAAATTGAGATAACCTTTATGTTCTTTGGTAAATCCAGGGGTAATAAAAGTGAATTTGTGAGAGTGCTGAAGGGACCATCGTTGTGGGGAGCTTGGGATAGGATGTTCTAAAAAAGAAACTTTGGTCTGGATTCCCATGTTCATGAGCTGTTTGCGCAATTGTGGTGCGTGGACGATAAAATGGTCTGCCAGGTTATAAAGCTCTCTTGGCCAGGAGGCTTGAAAAGGGAGGTAGAGCAAATTGCGTAAAAGGTTTTTCAGTTTGTTCTTTTTTGGTGATGAACGCTTATATTTAAGCTCCGGGAGTAAGTCATGAAGTATAACAATAACAGGAGGCTTGAGTGCTTTTATAAATTGTGCAAAAATGTTTTTGTAGGGTTTAACAGAGTGGAATAAACCATATTCAAAATGTATTAAAACCATATCGGCAATATCTGCATCAGCAGCGGCTTTTTTCCATGCCCTTATCTCCCCCTTTTCCGGCATTGTAATTCTTGCAAGTCTCCAGCTTTTTTGCAGTTCAGCATTGATAAAATTTGCATGGTCAAGGATCCCGCAGTGTTTATCCTCTGGCTGAACTACAGCTAAAGTCCTCATTTGTTACCCTCTTTTAAATGGTACGCTATGGAGAGTAATTTGCTGAAATCTTTGAATGTAATGTGATTACTTGCAAAACAAATTAGCAAAAACACAAGAAGAAAAACACATCCTGCAACAAGAAGCTGCAGAAAAAGATCTATTCTGTTTATTGCACCATTCCCAGTCGTCAGAAAATACGAAACAAATGCGGCAGCCAAAGCAGCCAGCGATGGAATTAACGCCGTCCTTTTCAATAGCAACACGGTGCTGATTTTGAAATATCGGTGGAAAAGTGCTGCGTAAATCCATGTACCGATGAGTAGAGCTAAACTTGTCCCAATTGCAGCGCCCAATGGACCAATTAACAGGTAGAGTGATATGCTCAAACCTATATTAATCAGGAGTTGGATAACCGACTGAGTTGCCTGAATATCAGGTCGTCCAATTCCTTGACAGACGTAAGCCATACCATTTGATAGTGAATTAGCCAGGTAGCCGATAGAAAGAATAATTATCATGGATGCAGCAGCGGGATTGGATTGGCCAATCCAGACTGTAATAATCGAATCTGCATGGGCAAAAAGAAAGAAGAATGGCGGCAATCCTATGAGAAAAAGATAACGATATGCTGCGAAATAAAGGGAACGTAATTGTTGTAAATCGCCGATGGCTGAAAGTTGACTGCCAGCAGGTAGCATGGTCGCAGCTACGTATGGTTGAAGTGATCCTGCGCTACCGACCCATTTTAATGCAAGTTCATATGATGCAACCCAACCAAGTCCTGCCCATCGACTGAGTAAAAACTTATCAAATTGACGATTGATGATGCCGCAGATTGTGCTCAAGTGTAATGTTAAACCAAAGCTTAGCAGTGTTCGCAAATTTTTTATACTGATCAGCCGATAGGAAATGCCAAATGAGCCAAACAGAACTCGCGCACATACCACAGTACTTAAATGAAAAAGGCTGATAGCAGCTAATTGTGCCAGTGCGACACCAGTAAGCCCATAATTGCCCTCAATTGCAACCACAGTCAATAGTGTTCCGACTACAAGTGAAAGCATACCTAAACCATTGGTCACATCCAGGCGTTGCCTGGCATCACAAAGTGCTGGGAATATTGTTAGACCGATACTTATCAGCTGAGCCCCAACCCCGATGATAAACGTCAGCTGAGCCTCATTCCTGAGTGACTCTGGAATATTGAAAATTATCAGCAGAAGATCAATATTCCATAAAAGCACGACTCCCAGTGCCAGAGCATTGCCGCAACAGAAAAAGAAGCCATTGCTGGTTATTGCATTGTAGGTAGATGTCTCACCGGCAGCCCAGGCTGCTGAGAGATGCTTTATTAATGATGTT
>CAZWVC010000331.1:0-5020 GCA_964637245.1 uncultured Desulfocapsaceae bacterium | reverse complement strand
CACCTATAAGGGTCAGGCTGATATCATGGTATTCCGCTTCAAGTGCTGCGACGGTTGCTTCCGCAGACTCAACATTTTTTCGGTTTTTTCCGAACACGTCAATTTCATAAGATGCATCAAAGCCGACATCGTAAAAATTATCTGCGCCTACCACACCCTCATCGCCACGACCGGCAGACCCATTTAGTCCAACCTGTGGAAAAAGTGAAGAGTTAGCAGTACGCTGTAAACCTCGAGATTCCGCAATTCGCGATTCAGCAATTTGTCGATCTGGACTGCCATCCAGCGTCAACTCAACCAGTGTATTCAGTACCTGATCATCAAACCCTATCCACCACCGTTGTAAGCCGGCGGTCTCTACGAGCAGCGCACGCTGCGCCGCATCAGCCTGCCATTGGGTTGGCAGTTCAAGTTGAGGGAACTCAGGCCCGCTAGTGGCACAACCTGAGAGAAAAACTGCTGCTGATAAACAAAAGAGTCTTTTTACCATAATTATCGAATTACCTGTCAGGCACAGGGTTTTCTTCCGTATTGCACGGTACGTCCTGGGTGTTGGTCTCACCGATGAGCCAGTTTTCCAGCCGACGCATAACCACATAAAGCGTCGGCGTGAACAACAATCCGAAAACTGTAACGCCAAGCATGCCCGAGAAAACGGCAACACCGATAGCCTGACGCATTTCAGATCCTGCTCCTGCAGCAAAGACCAGTGGCATAACTCCGGCTATAAAAGATATCGAAGTCATCAAAATTGGTCGTAACCTCAGCTTTGAAGCTTCAACTGCAGCCTCACTAATGCTTTTTCCTTGCTTTTCCAGTTCCCGCGCAAATTCCACGATCAAAATGGCATTCTTACAGGCCAACCCCACCAGCACGAACAGGGCAATCTGCGTGAAAACATTGTTCTCATTGATATATCCTGGTATATAGCTAAATAGCTTAATGCCAACTACCGCTGAGAGAATCGCCATCGGCACAATCAAGATCACAGAAATCGGCAGGCTAAGACTTTCATACTGCGCAGCCAGGATCAGAAACACGATGAAATGGCACAGCAGAAAGATGATGATCTGCATCGGGATCACGTCGAAAAGATACGTTTCGGCCTGCTTCTGCTGATAGGTAAGCTCTGTCCACTCATAATCCATGCCGGACGGCAGGGTTGTCTCCAGTATTCGTTCAATCGCCTCCTGGGCTTGACCTGAGGAATAGCCGGGTGCGGGAACGCCAGTAATATCAGCAGAGCGAAATGCGTTATATCGCATGGCGACTTCCGGTCCAAACGTCTCTTCGACTTTAACAACAGAGCCGAGTGGGATCATATCGCCGTTGCTGTTTCGGGTTTGTAGCCGCAGTATGTCATCGGGTGTTGCACGATACTGGGCATCCGCCTGGGCAATTACCTGATAGGTACGGCCGAATAGATTAAAATCATTAATATACAGTGAACCCAGATAAATCTGCATAGTGCGGAAGATGTCATCTATCGGGATGCCCAGCTGCTGAGCTTTGGTTCTGTCAATATCAGCATAGAGCTGGGGTACATTGATCTCATAATTCGAAAATGCAAAGGCTATGGCGGGGTCAGCAAAGGTTTGCCCGATAACGGCTTGCAACACATCATCCAATGCCTGATACCCTTGATCAGTGCGGTCCAGCACCTGTAACTTAAAGCCACCTGCGTTACCGAGCCCTCTCACTGGTGGAGGGTTTAATATCAGGATCCGCGCATCTCCAATTGCTGCCATTTTCTGATTGAGCCGACCAGCAATAGCATCGGCGGAGAGCTTCATGGTGGTCCGCTCTTCGAAGTCATCAAGAGGTACGAAGACAATCGCCGAATTTGAAGAGTTAACAAAGCCGTTGATCGAGAGACCCGGAAATTGTACAGCGCCCTCCACCCCATCTTCAGCCAAGATGATATCACTCATCTCACGTACAACCTCTTCTGTTCTTTCAAGTGTCGCTCCTGGTGGAAGCTGAGCGATGCTAATGAGATATTTCTTATCCTGGGAAGGTACAAACCCGCTGGGCAAAAGCTGGAAGCTTCCTCCAGTTGCCACCGATAAAAGCGCGTAAATACCAAGCATGATCGCAATTCGCCGCGTGATAAACCGGCAAACACCCGTTCCATAGACACGCTGCATACCACCGAAAACCTTGTTAAACCCTTTAAAAAACCAGCCAAAGAACAGATCTATCAGCCTGGTGAGAGAATCCTTCGGTGCATTATCATCTTTGAGTAAGAGTGCGGCCAAGGCAGGGCTGAGCGTCAGCGAGTTTAAGGTTGAGATGAAAGTGGCGATTACAATCGTCAGCGCAAATTGCAGGTAGAATTGACCGGTGAGGCCGCTCATAAAGGAAATCGGAATGAACACTCCTGCCAGAACAAGTGAGGTGGCAATTACCGGACCGGTGACTTCTTTCATTGCCTGAAAGGCAGCATCACGTGGTTTCTTGCCCTCACGGATATTCCGTTCGACATTTTCCACAACTACTATGGCATCATCAACCACAATCCCTATAGCCAGAATCAACCCAAAGAGTGAGAGAACATTGATTGTAAATCCAAATACCAACATGAAGGCAAAGGTTCCAACTATGGAAACCGGAACCGCTAATAACGGTATAATTGAAGCCCGCCAGGTTTGCAGAAAAATAATGACCACAAGAACAACAAGCGATACGGCTTGCAGCAGGGTGAGGACAACCGATTTGATAGAATCCCTCACAAAGATTGTCGGGTCATAGACAATTGAATAATCAACACCCTCAGGCATGTTCTGTTTCAATCGCTTCATGGTGGCGCGTACATCATCTGAGATCTGCAGGGCATTGGCACCGGGTGAGGCGAATATCGGAACGGCTACTGCCTGTTGGTTATTCAACATTGAACGAAGCGCATAGCTTTGCGCATCCAGATCAAGCCGCGCCACATCGTTGAGTCTTGTTACAACGCCGTTTTCATCACGTTTTATAATTATATTTGCGAATTCTTCCGCTGATTCCAGCCGCCCCTGAACATTAACGGGAAGTTGAACCTGTACGCTGTCGTAATATGGAGGTCCCCCGATGATCCCGGCAGAAACCTGCACATTCTGGGCACGAACGGCATCGACGACTTCATTGGCGGTCATGCCGCGCTCGGCAATTTTATCCGGGTTGAGCCAGACCCGCATAGCGTAGTCTCCCGAGCCAAAAAGCAGGACCTGGCCAACACCACCGATCTTGGCCAGCTCGTCTTTCACATTGAGTGTTGCATAATTTCGCAAATACAACATGTCGTAGCGGTTATCGGGTGAGCGCAAATGCACCACCATGGTGAGGTCGGGTGAACTCTTCACCACCGTCACCCCCAACCGCTGGGTTACCTCAGGTAACCGGGGCAGGGCTTGCGACACCCTATTTTGCACCAGTTGCTGGGCCAGGTCGGGGTCAGTTCCAATGGCAAAGGTCACATCGATCCGCAAACGACCATCGGTCGCAGCCAGGGAGTTCATGTAGATCATATCCTCCACCCCGTTGATCTGTTCTTCCAGTGGGGTGGCGACGGTTTCTGCAATTACCGCCGGATTGGCTCCGGGAAACTGAGCGCTGACCTGGATAGTTGGAGGTGATACTTCCGGATATTCAGAGATCGGCAGGTTCACCATGGAGATGAGTCCTGCGATGAAAATAAGAATAGAGAGTACAGATGCAAAAATGGGCCGGTCGATGAAAAATCCGGATAGTGTCATAACTGGAAAATCCTGTTTGAACAAAAGGGGTAAGCTTGAGTCATATTTATTCTGGAGTTACCTGCGACACTTTAAGCCGCGTTTTCGCGCTAACCGGCATGCCAGGACGAATACGAATTATACCCTCAGTGATCACCACATCACCTTCTGCAAGGCCCGAATGAATGACACGCTGCCCTTTCACACTCTTGCCCAGGCGAACTTCACGGTATTCTGCAATACTTTCTGCATTGACAACGTATACGAACTTTTTATCCTGGTCGGTGCCTATGGCAGCTTCTGAAATAAGAATGTTATCATTATTGTAGGGTGTTCCCATTTTTACGCTGGCAAACATTCCGGGCAGAAGTGCACCATCAGCATTCTCAAACAATGCACGTGCACGGATGGTACCACTCGACACGTCAATCTGATTGTCAAAGCTATCGATAAACCCATCATATTCGACATTGTCACCTTCGATAATGAGCTTCACCGGAATCACATTTTCGCTGGCACGATCCCTCGCTGAGCTGCGGATGTATTTTAAGTAGGTCTGTTCATCCACCTCGAAATCAGCATAGATGCCGTCTGTCGAGACGATACTGGTTAAAACAGGAGCAGATGAGCCAGCTTCTACCAGATTCCCGCGCTCTATCTCTGCCCGACTCAGGCGACCGGAAATCGGGGCCTTCACAAAAGCGTAGTCAAGGTCAATCCTAGCTCGATTCAGTCGTGCTTCGGCAGCAAGAACCGAGGATACAGCGACCTTATGCGCCGAAGAACGCTCATCAAAGCTACGCTTGGAGATGGCATTGGTTTTGATGAGTTCACGGGCGCGCACAAGCTCTTTATGAGTAAAGAATGACTCATTTTTGGCTACGTTCAATTCTGCTTCAGCCTGATGTACTGCTGCTTCATAGGGGCGAGGGTCGATGATGAAGAGAACGTCACCTTCCTCGACATGCTGACCATCCTTGAACTTGACCTTTGTGATAGTACCACTGACTTGAGGGCGAATGTCGGCATATTCAACAGCCGCTAGTCTCGCCGAATATTGGTTCCAGATTTGAACGGTTTGTACGCTAACGCTCTGGGTGACAACCGGTGTTGCCTGTGGCGCTTGTTGTTCAACTACCGGATCGCTTGCCTTGGCTGCCCGGTTCTGGACATACACTCCACCACCAATGATGGCGAGGACAACCACTCCGGTTGTTAGAATTTTTGTAAATGGTTTCATTAACGTCTCCTCAAAAGCCCTTCCACCCACAGGTTTTAGATGCACTCAAAAGGTGATGTGTTCT
>CAZWVC010000330.1:3869-5031 GCA_964637245.1 uncultured Desulfocapsaceae bacterium | reverse complement strand
CCAATCTGAGCATCTGTCAAAACAAATGCCAGCATTGTCGCCATGTTGGGCATGATCATTCCCGAACCCTTGGCCATTGCTACAAAATTCACATCCTTACCACCAATTTCAACTGATCGGTAGATTGTCTTTTTTACCGTATCAGTGGTGAGCATTGCTTCAGCAACTGATTCAAAATTATCAGCGCTTAAATCTTTTACTAAGTTCGGGATGGCATCACGAAAAACAGTAATATTGAGTTGCTCGCCAATCACTCCAGTAGACGAGACTTGCACCATATCCTCTTCAATATCAAGCTCCTCTGCAACCAGTTTACTGGTTAAAAGACTGGCCTCCATGCCCTGCTCACCAGTGCAGGCATTGGCACAGCCACTATTTATCAAGATAGCCTGAGCTCTGCCCTGTTTGAGACGTTCCATGTCCAATACAAGCGGTGGTGCTATCACTTGGTTGGACGTGAAGACCCCAGCTGTGACAGCGGGCTCTTCAGCAAAAATAAGGCCTAAATCAAGTCTATCTTTATATTTTATCCCAGCAGCTACTGCTGATGCTGAAAAACCTTCTATTCTCATTATGTTATCTCACTTAAATATGCATTCGATCTGGAAAAACAGGACAAACTCCCAACGTGTAATACTATCACCTGTCAGTCAGGTGGAGGTTTTGATTAGGGTAACAGAACGGTATTAGCTTACCATCTTTACCCCCTGATAATCCAGCTATTATTCAAAGGTAAACGCAATTATGCTGGAAGAACCTTATCGGAAACTACCATTTTCCAATCCAGAGATACTCTACTGGGTTATCAACTTGAACGTATCATGCTTCTTGAGTTAACCCATTGAAGATACCTAAATAATTTGCAATGATTAGAAAAAGATACTACTATAGAACGCAATGAGGTTGCCCTGACAGCCTTGCTTTGTCCTATTCTCCGGCTCGAATTACACTGAGCAGCTGAATTGGTTATTCCTCTTATCAATGCTCGATTTTCGGTGATTAATAATCATTGTAAATGTAAGACAAATACTTAAAAAGTATAGACACAGAGCCTTTTGCAAAATGAGGATTTTCGTTCATAATCAAGGCATGCGAAAAATTTTACCGCAGGCATATATCTGATATTCCGAGGATAAAATTTTGAGCATAACGTGGAGTTTGG
>CAZWVC010000330.1:0-3769 GCA_964637245.1 uncultured Desulfocapsaceae bacterium | reverse complement strand
TCAACCTTTCTTTTATTAGCTGATTATACAATCAGGATCGGCTTTTCCACTCGTGCTATTTTACAAAAACGACCATATGGCGTGACCATTGCCTGGCTTATCGTCATTTTGCTTCTGCCATTTATTGGGGCAATCCTCTATCTCCTCTTTGGTGAGAACAGAATTTCAGAAAAGCGCGCTGAACGAGCGAAAAAAACTCTCGAACACTACCAAAGCTGGCTCAAGTCTCTAAATGGTAGAGCACAGGTAGACTGGCAAATACTCAATCCAGAATGCGAGCCTTTAAACAGACAGGCAACCCAGCTCATTGGCATTCCAGCAATGAATCATAATAATCTTGAACTTATTACTTCTCCTGAAGAAATAATGCGTTCCATCCTGGCAGATATTGACATTGCAGTATCTACCTGTCATTTGCAATTTTATATTTGGCAGGATGGCGGGGTTGTTGATGATATTGTTGAGGCGTTGATTCGTGCAGTAAAAAGAGGTGTAGCCTGCAGGATCCTCGTCGATGCCATTGGCAGCAGGGATTTTCTCCGCGGTAAAAATGCAGAACTCCTCAGATCTTCCGGAGTTAAAGTTCTTGAAGCCTTACCGGCCGGCATAATTAAAGCCTTTTTTGCCAGGGTAGACATTCGCAATCACCGAAAGGTTGTTATCATTGACGGTAAAATAGCTTACACGGGCAGTCAAAACATGGTTGATCCCCTCTACTTTAAAAGAGAGGAAGGCATCGGACAGTGGATTGATATGATGGTGCGTATTGAGGGACCGGTGGTGGAAAGCTTGGCTGGTACTTTTATCAATGACTGGTTCCTGGAAACAGACACCAGTCAAACTCAATTAAAATCCCTCCAACAGGATATTGCCACGATCCGTAAGCTTGCAGACATTTTTCCAGGTGCAAAGGCAGGAAATATCCCAGTGCAGCTGGTGCCCTCAGGGCCTGGGGTGATACCTGATGCAATCCACAAACTCCTGATCACTACTATATATTCAGCTCGCCGGGAACTAATTTTAACAACACCATATTTCGTCCCGGATGATATATTGCTTACAGCACTCAAATCAGCTGCAGAAAGAGGGGTAAATGTCCAGATTATACTTCCAAAAAGGAATGATTCGAAGCTAGTGCAGTTCGCCAGTCAAGCCCATTATGAGGATTTGATGAAAGCAGGGGTAAATATCTTTCTTTTTACCGGTGGGCTATTGCACTCCAAAACCATAACCGTTGACGGTGACTTTGCCCTTTTCGGTTCTATGAATCTTGATATGCGCAGTTTCTGGCTCAACTTTGAAACCACACTAATCATCTACAATAGTGATTTTACCGCCAAGATAAGAGACAAACAAAAACAATATGAGATCCAGTCGCAGCATTTACGGCTTGACGATCTCAAAGCTAGACCGCTAACCGTTAAGTTCAAGGAAAACGTAGCACTTTTAATCGGACCTTTACTCTGACATGCAGATACTTGTCATTTCCGATATACATGCAAATTACCCTGCCCTGGAAGCCATTGATGCTTTCTTTAAATCAGCTACTTTTGATATAGTAATTAACTGTGGAGATTCGGTAGTATACGCGCCATTCCCTAATGAGACAATCTCTTGGTTAAAGCGAAAAAAAGCAATTTCAATCCTTGGCAATACCGATAAGAAAGTAATAAAATTGCTAAATGGCGAAACCTTTAAAAAACCCTCTAAGCAGGAAAAGAGGAGGATGTACACCTGGACAGCAGATAACCTCACTAAAGAATCAGAGAAATACCTGCACATCCTGAAAAAAAAGGAATCTATACCTCTGGAATATGCGGATACCGACACCCCCGGAAGAGAGATAAAGTTGGGAATCTATCACGGCAGTCCTGCTAAAAATCATGAGTTTCTCTTCAATAACACCCCCGTCAGGAGATTTATCGAACTGGCACGTGATTGCGCTGAGAATATTGTCCTTTGTGGTCATTCCCACGACCCCTTTCATAAATTTTTAGGAGATACTCACTTTATCAATCCTGGCAGCGCTGGAAGAATGTTTGATGGTAATCCAGATGCATCATGTGTAGTATTACGGCTCACTTCTACCGGGATAAGTGTTCAGCATTATCGGATAACCTACGATGTCTCCACAACGATTAAAGCTATTCATAATGCTGGATTGCCTGAAATATATTGCGAAATGTACAGGTTGGGTAGAAAAACAAACTAGCCTGGAACAAAACAAGCTGAACTCGTTTTCAGGTGGATAGTAAGTATCTAACCATTTATTACTGATGAATTACTCATCCATTGCTCCTCTGATGGTAGAGGAAGATTTGAGTGAATTTCCCAATCCAAAGATAGAAAAAATTAATTATCCGCTTGTTATTTAGTAATTGCAATTCTATAGAGGACTGCTACACTTTATGAAAGCTAAAACTTCTATTGCATCCTCAACCTTCCATATTCCAATCATATGAGTAAGAAAGCTAATTTCAATAAAGACCTCCTGCACAAAGGTACAGCTGGATCGATTCGTGATCTTCTCAAAAAGTTTGACAAAGGCCTTCATAAGGATTCACCGGATAATCAGGCAAAAAAGATCTCCCGTGTTCTCAAACGCGAAGACAAAGAAGAAATTATTCGTGCTGCTCTACTCAAGCACTATAATGCTGAAGAGTTAAAACCCTTTCAGGCTGAGCTTATCAAAATGCAGGAACACCTGGAGAAAACGGGTAAAAAGATGATCATTCTCTTTGATGGCCGGGATGCTTCTGGAAAAGGAGGGACCATCCGCCGGGTTACGCGATACATGAACGAGAAACGATATCGTGTCTGTGCCCTGGGAAAGCCCAGCGAGGTTCAGAAAACAGAGCTGCACATGAAGAGATATATTGAGCAGTTTCCCCATGCCGGTGAAATAGTACTCTTTGACCGCAGCTGGTATAATCGCGCAATGGTAGAACCTGTAATGGGGTTTTGCACAGTGGAGCAGTACAAAAGATTCCTTAAAAAGGTTGTACCATATGAAGAAAATTTCATTCTCGATGGAGGAAAAACAATTCTTTTAAAGCTGTATTTTTCGGTATCCAAAGAGGAACAAGCCAAACGCTTCGAACGCAGACTCAACGATCCGCTACGGCAATGGAAACTCAGTGAAGTTGATCTCCAGGCCCAGGACCTCTGGGATGAGTTTACCGAAAAAAAACGTATTCTTTTACAAAAAACACATACACAAAACTCAAAATGGTGGGTTGTTCGTTCCGATGATAAGCATCTTGCCAGAAGAGAGACAATGAAACTTATTTTAGGCTCAGTGCGTTACACTGGGAGAAGTAGATCACTTGATTTTTCTCCAGATCCAGATATTGTTATAGCAGGAGATATAGAGCTAAAGAACATGAAGATAGAAAAGCGGAAATACGGCACAGCTTTGCGCTAGCATTCTCTGAGATTTTCTTTATTCAACTCTGCACAGGAAAACACGATGAACGAAAAAGATGACAAAAAGAAAAAGAAGAAAGATCAGAAAAATGGCAACAAAGAAAAAGAGCAGGTCAAGTTGCTTGAAGGAACTGCATTAAAAAACAGAGATAGTAAAAAAGGCAAGGAAAAAAGCGCCATATGGGTAAAGGATTGGCATCTACGTTACGAAATTGAACTTAAGAAGATGCAGATCGAACTGATGAAGTTACAAACCCACATGAAAAGCACCGGAGAACGTATTCTCGCGATATTTGAGGGTCGAGATGCAGCGGGCAAAGGCGGAACAATAAAAAGGTTCGTT
>CAZWVC010000329.1:0-5040 GCA_964637245.1 uncultured Desulfocapsaceae bacterium | reverse complement strand
CTTGAATTGTGAGAGGGTTAGGTTCTTGGCAAAATGGAGAAAATAGCGTGGCCTTATCTTAAATGCGGGTATCCAGAAGTAACAATTTATTTGATCGTGTGAATCACGCCTGACAACAGGCTGATTAGTTATCCGTAAATAATCAGCAAAGCTACGTAATTGGGCACCTTCAACGTTAGCTGAAATACACCAAAACGGTAGGTAGAGCTCGGCATTATCGGAGTGGTAAATAGAGAATTTGAGACGTGAAAATGACCCTTTTTTTTCCTCCCACATCGATTGGCAGTTATAACAAGCCATTATTAGACTATCTCTGGATGCTGACATTGATGCGCCACAATGGGGACAAAGCGTAGATATATATTGCGGTGACCATTCTTTCTTAGCTGGAGATGACAACCTTAAAAGAAGATCACGAGGAATATTCTGTGCTATTTTTCGATTAAGCACGCCATCCATGAGATTACCATCTTTTAAGTACGTGGGTAGATAGATAATGCTAATAGTCTCCCCAATAAATGCCCGATGGTAAAGAGTATCTTTCGATGCCGAAAATGCTGTTGTCAGTTTGGCTGCTTTGTGAAAAATGTCTTTTACTTTTTCAGTGTACTGTACAAAGCGACCTGGTTCATTAGCACCAACTAGATGCAGTTGCATTGCCTGAGGTCGTAAGCCTAATGAATGTGGCAGCAAAGAACTACCATATCCTAATTGTGTTGTATCAATAATCTTGTGATTGAGTTGGTGTCCCTGGCAGGAATATATGTGTCCTTTGAATCTTAGATAAGGAATATGAAAGATTTCTTCCTCACCTATCTCATGGGGCACGAGATGTGGCAGAACAAAGCGTAACACTCTGCCGTGTATCATGAAACTTTTTCCGTCGCAATAATGACACGATATAACTCTATCCGCCTCTTCGAGTTCTAGCGGGGCTCCGCAGCTTTGACAGTCTTGGACATAGCTGAGTTTCATGAAAATCAGCTCTGTTTATTTCCACATTGATTGCAAAACATCGCACCAGGCATATTTTCTGCGCCACATTTACTGCAGAGCATAGGTTTAGGTTTTGAATCTGCGGGGTGTCCGCATTTTGAACAAAACTTAGCGTTTGGTGCTAAATTTTTCTGACAATTGACACAACGACTGAGGATCAGCTGTTGGTGTCCACAGAATGGACAAAATCTGGCATCTTCTGAAATTGTACTGTTGCAATCCGGACAGGCAACCGTCTTCTGTGTAGTGGTGTTTTTATCAGCGGCTGCCTGTGCCTGGGAGAACATAGCTGGTAGCATCAATCCCATACCCATTCCCATACCTGCTCCTGCTTCACCTTGCGCAGTTGAGGCTTTCTCCATGGCCATGGCGGCTTTCATCTTAAGAAAATTATCCATATCATCGATGACTTTTAACCTGCCTTTATCATCGATTGCCTGCTGGACTTCTTCTGGAGGAGTAATCGAGGTAATATAAAGATGGCTTAAGCGTAGTCCAAAATCGGCGAAATCGCTGATCAACCTTTTTTGTAAGCCGATCGACAACTCATCGAATTTTCCAGGTATATTAAAGATGGTGTCGAGGGTGTCACCAAGATAATCATTTAAGCGTGATACTATTATTTTCTTGAGATAGGTGGAGATGTCCTCGGTGGTGATATTCCCCATAGTACCAACCATGGAATTAATAAAGAGCACTGGCTGTACAATTTGTATGTTGAATACACCATGTGCTCGTAGTCGGACTAAACCTAGCTCAGAATCTCGGAATGCTATTGGGTTCTGGGTTCCCCACATCAAATTGGTAAAATACTTTAAATTTACTATATATACCTCGGCACGGAGTGGACTATCGCCGCGCCATGGAATTGAAAGTATTTTTGTAAGAATCGGCAAGTTGCCTGTCCTCAGGGTATGTCTTCCCGGGCCAAAACCGTCACATGCTCTGCCTTTGTAAAACAGCACTCCTGCTTGACTTTCTCTGACTGTCAGTTGGGCTCCAAATTTTATTTCTCCTGAACCTGATTCGGGCAGACGATGGACAAGTTCGTTTCCTGTTTCATCAAACCATTCAATGTTCTCAAGAAATACTCCGCCTTCAAATTTATTCATATCTTCTCTCCCAATAAGGTTGTCCAGGTATTGCTATATTCATATAATAGAGTTGATTGTGGGTATATTTCTCGTAATGATACCCTCTGTGACGATACATTTTCCATTATAGTACAAACGCCACTATGAAAAAAGATAAAAAGCCTAAAGAAATCAATGACAATCAAGCCTTCTATTGAAAGCATCTTTGAGGTATAGTAACGAAACAGCTCACCTAAGGGCAACAAGTCCACCTTCGGCATTACAAAGAAGTAGCCGCTTTCTGGTAAGAGACCGTCGGCTACCAAGGCGTAAAGGTGGGGTGTCTAAGTTGGTATTCTTGGTACTCAGAATTTTGGTAAATTCAATTACCCTGTTTTACAGGGGAAAAAAAGTGAGCATCCAAAATACACTCAATAATTGCTCATTGTTCCCCTTGAGTTAATTAACCGCCGATTCTATTACAAAAGCTTTTGCCCGCTGGTTATGCAACCAAAAAAGGGTGAGAAGGAAGAGAGTAGCTATTGTTGGAGTTGAGGTGAATGCATCAATCATTGCCGACATTGCTCATTACGTTTAATTTGAAGAATTTCCGGCTCAAGCTAGAGAACCACCGTACCTCCAGGAAGCAATGTTACTGATCGGTAATGGCTAAAGACCTGCATGTTACTTTTTAGTAGCATACCGTCTGGTTATCTTGCTGTTTTAGCGTTAATGAAAACCGGAACCAGAATTGCACTAAAAAATGTGGGATGAATTCTAGACTGAAAGTATAAACTTTTTTTGAGGCCGGGTTATTGGGCCTTCACATATCGACTAATTTCAAATTTAGGTAGCAGATTGGGGTCTGATCGAAGTGTCTACCCCGGAACAAGTACTAGGTTGTCTGCATCACTGTTATGAAGATGACCAGATCGTGAGATGCAAGGCCTCCCGGTCTATACACAAGGAGATAATCATGAGGAAGAGTATTCGTGTTGGTTTACTGATCGCTGTTGGTTTGGCAATTGCCCTGGGAGGAGCAGGCGTATCTTTTGCCGGGGACAAGGTCATGAGCCGCAGTGAGCTATGGGCTGAGAAGTATCCCCACCAGTACAAGAGCTGGAAAAAAACTTCGGAGAATGATGACATCAGCGACATGCTCAAGAAAAAGCCACAACTTGCCATTCTCTGGGCCGGGTATGGCTTTGCCAAGGATTACAATGCCCCTCGAGGTCATTTCTATGGAGTACAGTCCAACGTCAACTCCCTGCGCACAGGAGCCCCCGTAGGACCGACGACAGGACCCATGCCCACCGCTTGCTGGTCATGCAAATCTCCTGACGTGCCCCGCATTGTCGCAGAGCAGGGTGAGATGGAGTACTTTACCGGCAAATGGGCAAAATACGGAGATGAGATAGTCAATCCCATCGGCTGTGCTAACTGCCATGACTCAGAGACTGGAGAGCCAGCGGTTTCCTCACCCTATCTCGTCCGTGGGCTGGAGGCTGCAGGTCTGAAGTCCAAGGATCTCGATGGCGACGATATGCGCAGCCTCGGATGTGCGCAATGCCACTCGGAATACTACTTCAAGCCTACTGAGTGGACTGACAAGGATGGCAACAAGAAGGTTGCCAAAGTGGTTACCTTCCCTTGGGGTAACGGCCTTAGCGCTGAGAATATGGAATCTTATTATGACGATATCGGCTTCAAGGACTGGACCCACAAGATCAGCAAAGCGCCAATGCTCAAAGCCCAGCATCCTGGCTATGAGATATTCCAATCCGGCATCCACGCCAAGAGCGGGGTAAGCTGCGCCGATTGTCATATGCCAACGATCACTGAAGGCGATGTGAGCTACTCAAGCCATCATCTAGTTAGTCCTCTCGATGACATTGATAACACCTGTCTTGGTTGTCATGACCAGGAAGCTGAGGAGCTCAAAGCGGTTGTTGAGAGAAAGTTTGAGCGTAAAGAGCAGCTGATGGAAATTGCCATGAATTCGATTGCCAAAGCGCATCTGGAAGCCGGTAAAGCATGGGAAGCAGGTGCAACCGAAGAGGAGATGAAAGAGATCCTCACTGATATCCGTCATGCTCAATGGCGTTGGGACTACTCCATTGCCAGTCACGGTTCCTATTTTCATGCACCGGAAGAGACACTGCGCCTGCTGGCCGTAGCCAATGAAACCGCCCAGGAAGCTCGCATGAAGCTTGTCAAGGTACTGGCCAAACATGGGGCGGCCGATTTTGTCGCTCCCGATTTCTCGACCAAAGAGAAGGCTCAGGCACTGGCTGGGGTTGATCTTGATAAGCTGGTAGCAGACAAGCTGAAATTCCAGGAAACTTTGCGTAAAGAGTGGATTTCAACAGCGATCAAGAATGGCAAGCTGGATCCTGAGATCATGAAATTAAAGTCAACCAAGACGTCTTACTCCAAGTAAACGATTCACTTCAAGTTACTGAGCTTCACAACAGTCCCCCTGCACCCTCCTGGTGCAGGGGATTATGGTGTCGATATGGTCGTGCTCTTATTAGTGAAGCTAAATCTGTGGAGGTGATAGTTACAGGTGATATACTGAGAGAGATTGTCCATCCTCATCTCATCGTTTGGTTTGATTCCTAACTGGTTGTGGATATTAAAACCGGTTCAACGCACCTTTTCCACAAATTTCGCCTACCTTATTCATCTCGGCCTCTTCCTTTATACTTTGCCTCATTAATAATCAGACTTACTTTAGATAACGACAAACAATTATTCGTTACACCCCGCAGGCAACCTTTCATCACAACCTTACATCACCATGAACCTTTTCCTTGACTTAGGACAAGGAATAAAAAATTTCCTGTGATATTGTCTCTATCCAAAGTGATGTGCCCAAAGAACAGAATCGCTGTGACGTTTCTGTCGCCAATGCAAGACCCCATACTATATAGCATTCTGACAAAGGGCATGTTGGCTAGCACAAATCACA
>CAZWVC010000328.1:0-5052 GCA_964637245.1 uncultured Desulfocapsaceae bacterium | reverse complement strand
CAACGACGCGCTCAGGCAGTGGTAGATTATCTCATCCAGAAGGTTGGCATTGCCGCAGATCGCCTTAAAGCCACTGGCTATGGCGAGTCTAAGCCGGCCTATTCCAATGACACCAAGGAAGGCCAGGCCAAAAATAGAAGGGTTGAATTCTCACCCATGAAATAAGATTACCTCCCAAACAAAGCTGGGGAATTTAGAGCTATTCTCATATGGCTGTAATTTCCCCATTTTTTTTCAGACGTGCAGTAAGTCCAGAGCCCCATCCTTCCCAAAGTTTCAAAGTACCTCAATTATCTATTCTGATTCCCCCTTTTCCTCATCACAAATTAAAACTTGCTCAGGAAAAGGGGGAATCAGATATGGTAAAAAAAGGTTTTCAAACAATAGGAGAGAGTATTATGTTGAAATAACATAAACTCATACCGGAATTTAGGAGAATAGTAGGTCTGCCACCAATTAACAGTTGCCAGTTTTTATGAGCCATTCAACTTTTATAGCGTGTCATGAGTGTGATTTAATTCATCGGCTGGGCGAAATTCCACCAGGTAGCGCAGCACGATGTGTGCGTTGCGGTTGCTCATTGTACCGGCCAAAGCATGATAGCTTAAACCGTACGCTTGCTCTCACGTTTGCTGGTATCATTTTATTTATCATTGCCAATACATATCCATTTCTGGGTTTTAAAATGGGGGCACAGATACGTGAAACCATTTTAGCGACTGGTATCTATGAGCTCTATTTTCAGGATATGGCAATTATTGCGACCCTGGTCCTGCTCACCGTTGTTCTTATCCCAGCAACCAGCCTATTATCTCTGCTCTATATTCTGATCCCGTTGAAACTCGGTTGGGCGCCCCGTCATTTGGCTGGAGTTCTCCGTTTTTATCTTTTACTCAAGCCCTGGGGTATGTTAGAGATATTCATGCTCGGAATCCTGGTTGCAGGCTTTAAGCTGGCTAAAATGGCCACGATGATTCCCGGAGTAGCGCTATTTGCCTTTATGGCCTTGATTTTTGTATTGGCAACGATCTTTATTGCCTTTGATGAGCATCAAGTTTGGGAGAGAGTCGACTACTAATGCAGCCGAATACACAAACAGCCAGGCAGGCAGGAATGATTTCCTGTCATCGATGCCATCTCCTCTGCTTACAAACCGAAGGCGAGGGACACTGTCCTCGCTGCGGAGAGCGGCTGCGCAGTCGTAAACCCAACAGTATTGGCAGAACCTGGGCACTGGTCCTGGCGGCAGTGGTTTTCTATATACCTGCCAACGTACTGCCCATCACCCGCACCTCAGCATTGGGTTCCGTGCAGTCCGATACGATCATGAGCGGTGTCATTTATTTCATGCAACACGGCAGTTGGGGAATTGCCTTGATTATTTTTACTGCAAGTGTATTTGTACCGCTCCTGAAAATTATGATACTTATTATGCTTTTGCTCTCTGTTCAGTTTCACTGGAAATGGCGCCCGATAGATCGGACCAGGCTCTATCGGGTTACCGAGGTAATTGGTAGGTGGTCCATGCTTGATATCTTTGTGGTCACCATCCTGGTGGCCTTAGTCCATCTTGGTGCTCTGGCTAATATAGAAGCCGGAGCAGGTGCACTTTATTTTGCCATGGTGGTCGTGATTACCATGTTTGCCGCCGAGGCTTTTGACCCCCGACTTATCTGGGATAATCTAGAGGAGAGAGATGACAGAACAGACTGATTCTTCCCCAAATATCCCCGATGCTGCTACTCCCGTCATCAGAGCGGGGCGCTCTTTTTCAATTGTATGGCTGGTACCTCTGGTAGCCTTGGCTATTGGCAGCTGGCTGGCATATAAAGCCATTACCGAAAAAGGCCCGGTAGTCACGATAAGTTTTGAAAATGCGGACGGAATTGAAGCTGGTAAAACCAGGATAAAATTCAAGGATGTCGAAGTGGGCGTGGTTGAGTCCATAGACATAAAGAAAGATTTATCCGGAGTTGATCTCACGGTGGAGATGAAGAAAGACACTAAGCCTTTTCTGACGGAAAACACCAAATTTTGGATTGTTCGGGCCAGAATCGCTGCAGATGAGATCAGTGGCCTTGGTACCCTGCTCGGCGGGGTATACATTGGTATAGAACCTTCCAAAGAGGGTAAGCAGGTTAATACTTTTATAGGTCTTGAAAAACCACCAATAGTTACCACTGAAATGCAAGGTAAGCACTTCTACCTTACGTCTCAACGTCTAGGATCGCTTGAATCCGGTTCACCAATATATTTCAGGCAGATAAAAGTTGGCAGGGTTGTTGATTACGAGCTTGATAAGCAGACTGGCAACGTGAAAATCCACATTTTTATCTTCAACCCATATGATCAGTTCGTTCGTGAACATACCGTATTCTGGTTTGCCAGTGGTCTTGATCTGCAATTGTCAGCCGATGGCCTGCGTATTGACACTGAGTCCATGGTCTCCCTGTTAATCGGAGGAGTATCTTTCAGCTCACTCTCTAAAGATGTTATCAAACCTGAAGCAGCAGAATTTAAAAAATTTACTCTGTATCGGACTTTTGAAGAAGCCCGGGACGCTCAGTACACCATTGATGAGTACTACTATATTGAATTCACCAATTCGGTAAGAGGTTTATCAGTAGGTGCTCCAGTAGAATTTCGCGGTATGCGAATTGGCAGTGTGGAAGAAATTGAGCTGAAAGCCGATTTTGATAAACTTGAATTTAACCCCATGGTGAAGGTGACCCTGGAAAAGCAACGATTGGCACTGGAAGCGGTCCAAGATGAGAACTTTGATTACCGGCTATCACAAATGATTAATAAAGGTTTACGAGCTCAACTGAAAACTGGTAATCTTCTCGCTGGACAACTTTTTATAGATTTGGAATATTTTCCAGAGGCACCCCAAGCTGATACTAAAACGTATAATGATCTCAATGTCTTTCCAAGTGTACCATCCGCTTCTCAGCAGATAACCCAGGATTTTGCCAGTATTACCTCAAAATTAAATAAACTACCACTAGAGCAAATTGGTCATAACCTGCAAAGCAGTCTTGCTGGAATAAATAGGTTGGTGAATGACCCGAGGCTACAATCAACACCGGTGGCATTAGAAAGGATTCTTAAAGAGACGGAAAAAACATTGAAGGTTATAAATTCCAGCACTGTCCCGGAAATAGATAAAGCCCTCTTGGAATTAGAAAACCTACTCAAAGAAATGGAAGCCTGGTTCAGTGCCGATGCGCCACTTTATGATGAACTTGATAGAGCTTTGAAAAATGTTTCCAGGGCTGCAAAGGCAATAAATGATATGGCAGATATGCTAGAACGCCAACCGGAATCGCTGATCCAGGGTAAAAGCTTTAAGGGTCCGAAATGAAAAAATATAATAGTTATATTGCTTTACTTCTACTTGCTTTTCTTCTCGCTAGTGCTGGTTGCGGAGGGAGAACTCCACAAGCTAAATATTACACACTCAACCCCATCGAAGAGCCAAGTGAAAAAACGACCTCCGCCCAATCTCCCAATAGTGTCTCCCTTGGTATTGGTCCTATCAAATTTCCCGATGAACTTGAAAGACCCTCAATCGTTACCCGGATCGGTAAGAACAGGCTTGAAGTTAACGAATTTCGTCGCTGGGGCGGCTCCCTTGAGAAGAATTTCAGCAGAGTTATGGTAGAAAATTTATCCTATCTTTTGCAGACAGACAAGGTTGTTGCCAGACCTTGGGAGCGCTATTTTCAGCCGGATTTTCGCATTGCTATTAATGTTCAGCAATTTAGTGGTAGGCTTGGGAAATTCGCCTCACTCAAGGCAACGTGGATGATATTCAAAAATAAAACGGATTTACCCCTACTGGTAAGAAAAACGTCTCTCCAGGAATCTGTATCGGCAAATGATTATGATGCATTTGTAGCAGCACAGAGCAGAGTATTGGCAATGCTTTGTCAAGAGATAACTATTGCATTGCAGGATATCCAAAAGCGTCGGCAGTAAACTCCTGTACACTCCTGAATAGCTGAAATAACACTTTGTGTTTCTCATGTGCCGTCTAAGCTTAAAAGTTTAGGCTTATCTGTATAATATCAATATAGTAACGAAGAACTAAAGAAGAAGGTGAAGTTTTTATAATGCTGTCTTTACCCTATTAACTTAAGCTAGGATTTCTTTTAGATGGCCGATATTGGACTGGCAAATCAGGCAAGTTCACTACTCTCTATGAACTCCAGCTTGTCTCTCTAAGGCATCAATGGTAAGTTCACCTATTGAGCAAATAATAACAGATTCATTTGCATTTTAATTTAATACAGTCAGGGAAAAGATGACTATAGAACTAAGAGTTATATCAGATAAAGAGTACATCCATGCAACTGCCACCGGTTCATTTGATATGGATGAGGTTGGTAGGCATATTAAAGATGTGATTTCCAGGAGTTTTACTCTTGGTAAGAGAAAAATTGTTGTGGATTTCAGCCAACTTGAGGGAGAGATTTTTCCAATCCAGCGAGCTTTGGTAGGACTATCCATAGCAGAAATATCTTCACAAAGTTCTGATCATCAAAATGATGCTTTGAGGATTGCTTTTGTTGCGTCCAAAGGCTATCAAACAGAAACAGCACCAGGGGTTGCTCATCTGCGCAAGTCGGGTATTGATGCAATGATCACTACTGATCTGGTTGAGGCAATTTCCTGGATTGAAAACTAAGTCATTACAGGGAGAAAGGGCGGCATCTCATCAAAGAAATTTGACAATATATAGGAGATGTTTAAATATCACTGATTCTCAACCTGGAGGAGAGACATGAGGAAGCGAGCGATTGTACAAAGAAAAACAGTCTTCGTCTGCATTATGGGATTGACGTTTGCTATTCCCAATCTATGCAGTCTTTCTCAGGCTAGTGAACAGAAAGTTACTCTGGAGTCGTGTCTGTCTGAAATGTTAGTTTCAGCACCCGATGATATGACCGTCGGGCAAATACGGGCTGCCTGTAGTGAGAAACTTAAAGAATCTGAAGTAATAGCTGCTGAGGCAGACAAGCCAGCTGTACTTGATAAGCGACTTGAGAC
>CAZWVC010000327.1:0-5058 GCA_964637245.1 uncultured Desulfocapsaceae bacterium | reverse complement strand
TGCTCGCGGGTTCAAGCGGGTTATGACCGCCTTCATCAACCAGACTGCCACCGACAAAGCAAATATCACTTTTGCTATAAAATGATAAAAGCTCTCCGATTGTATCAATAATATAGAGTTCTGCGGTGAATGGAATATCCGAGGAACGTCGTTGTGTCTCTATATTACGCGATTTTGCCAATTGCTCGATTTCTTCAGCTCTTTTGATATCTCTGGGAGCTATGAGTAACTTGAAAGGGATTTTCTTTTTGAGTTCTATATAGGTATCAAGAATAACAGACTCCTCTCCCTGATGGGTTGAGCCTGCAGTAAACAGAGGAACATTCACCGAACCAAAAAGTTGTTTTACTTTTGTACCATTTTGGGAGAGAACGGATTCATACTTCAGGTTTCCCATCTTTGAAACTTTCTTCGCAGGTAGACCCAACTCTAGCAATCTATTCCTGTCTGAATCTGATTGTACACAGAGGTGAGAAATGGAGTGGAACATTGGTTCGAAAAAAAATGATAACCGCTGGTATTGCTCCATTGATTTCTTGGAGATCCTGCCATTAACAAGCAAAACGGGAATCTTTTTACGCTGCAGGCTGCTGAGAATATTAGGCCAGAAATCCGTTTCTACCAGAATGAAAAGGTCCGGTTTAATTATGTGGATGAAATACTCAACCACCGGGAAAAGATCCAAGGGAAACGGGATGATTTGCTCACAATGTCGGGTAAGGAGTGTTTGAGCTACTTCATAACCTGTCTTGGTCGAGGCGGAGAATATGATGGTTATATCATCGATATCCTTTCTGATTTTTTCGACCAGAGGCACTGCAGAAGTGACCTCTCCCACTGAGAGAGCGTGCACCCAGATTGTTTTCTTCTTTTTCTCGAGACCTTGCAGAGATTTGCTTAAATTAAAACCAAGACGTCTAGGGATATGCTTGCGATATTTTGATTTTAACGCAATATAGATGCAGAGCAGCGGAAAAAGCAGTATGACTATGAGTATTTGTAAAATATTATAAAGTATCAGCATGTTGTATTCCTCTCAGGAAAAGCGATATTACCACATTGTTGCAATGGGGGAAAGGATAACAGCTAAATCAATATGATTTGTATGTTTGTCAGGTCGCAATGGCAGGTGAAGTATGAATGTAGTTCTGGTGAATAAGAATGAAGTAATGAATGATACAGTGGTCTTAACTGATCATCGAGCAAAGCACATTGTCAAGGTGCTCCAGGCTGAGGAAGGTGACAGCATCAGGGTAGGTATGGTGCATGGCAAACTTGGAAGTGGAAAAATACTTGGTATCACAAAGAAATATCCATTTGTGGTTGAGCTCTCCGTCTATTTTGTCAGTGATCCACCTGAGAAAAGTCCCGTTGATTTGCTTTTGGCGTTACCGCGTCCCATTATGCTGCGCCGCATTTTCAGTCAGGCAACAGCCTTGGGAGTGGGTAGGTTGCATATTATTAATGCGAATAGGGTGGAAAAGAGTTTTTGGAATTCCGGAATATTAGAGGAAAAGGAGTATCTAACCCATCTGCTCCATGGCCTTGAACAGGCAGTGGATACTATTCCTCCCACAGTGGTTTATCATAAGCGCTTTAAACCTTTTATTGAGGACTATTTTCCCTTAATTGCTGTAAATTACAGTCATTTCATTTATGCCCATCCTGATGGAAATAAGCGATTTCATCAGGTTCTGCGACATAAAGCAGGAAAAATTCTCTTAGCTATTGGACCTGAAGGTGGCTGGGTTGACTATGAGGAGCGAAAATTTAAAGATAATGGCTTTTGGGCAGTAACAATTGGCGAGAGGATTCTAAAAGTTGATACAGCAGTGGTAAATCTTCATGGCAGGATAATGGCAGAGTTTGAGCGATAGAATTTCAGATCTTCAGGAGATTTTTAATGTCGTTGGACAAGATCTCACATTTCACCGTAAATCTATATTTCTTCAATAGGTACCACCATACATTTGGGACTTGCATCTCAGCAATATTCAGAATATAAACCTTGGCTTCTCAGCGATTAAATTTCAGCCTGAATAATATTAATGGATTTGATAAAAATAAAAAATATACTGCCGCAGTTGGGGTTGATAACTGCCATGATCTTGTGGGGCAGCTCCTTTATAGCGCTGAAAATAGCCTTTCAGGCATATGATCCCATGGTGGTCATTTTTGGCAGGATGCTGATAGCAAGTATCTGTTTTCTTATTATCGGATTGCGTTTCAGAAGACCAATTCAATATAGGAAAGGTGATTATAAGCTCATTGCATTCATGGCATTTTGCGAACCATGCCTCTACTTTATTTTTGAAGCTCAGGCAATTGTATATACCACAGCATCTCAGGCGGGCATGATTACAGCGATTCTTCCTGTTCTAGTGATGATAACTGCGTCATTTTTGCTCAAGGAAAAGACCGGACTGCGTGGGTGGAGTGGGGCAATAATTGCTGTAATAGGGGTTTGTTGGCTTAGTTTGGAAGCAATGCCTCAGGAGAATGCCCCTAACCCACTATTGGGCAATTTTTATGAGTTTCTAGCAATGGTATGTGCTACGGGTTATACGGTTTCTCTTCGTCATCTTACATTGCGTTACTCGCCTTTTTTTCTAACCGCAATTCAAACATTTGTAGGTGGTTTCTTTTTCTTCCCCTTTCTCTTTTTGCCGGGAACAGAGTTGCCCCAGAGTTATAATAGCCTCTCTGCGGCAGCAGTCCTTTACCTCGGTGCTATCATCACTCTCGGGGCATATGGTTTATATAACTATGGGTTAAAACATGTCCCTGCAAGTCAGGCAGCATCCTATGTCAATTTAATTCCGGTATTTAGTGTTTTTCTGGGATGGCTGATCCTCGATGAAACTTTTGTGCGAAATCAATTTGCCGCTGCAGCTCTGGTCATGATAGGAGTATGGTTGACCCAATATAAATCAGGTCAAATAAAAAGAGCATCATCATCGTGATCCTGTCATGTTTTTGCTGCTTTGACTATTCCGCAAACCAGGATAAGCAAACACCCGCCTATTTGAAGCAATGTCAATTGCTCTCCAAAGATAAACCAGCCAAACAGGATGACAGCCAGAGGTTCAAAATAAGCAAGTGTGCCAAAAGTTGAAGCTTCCAATATTCTTAAGGCAACTACTGCTAGGTAAATAGCCAAAAAACCAGGAAAAAAACCAACTCCAAAGAGCAACAGTAACTGCATACTCGAGATTTCAGGTGTGCTGAACAACAGAAAAGGCGAAACTGTAAATCCCCCAATGAGGAGTTGATAAAAGGTGCTGTGGTATACCGAAGTCGTGATCATTCGGTTGACCAGAATAAAACCGCTGTAACACAACATTGAAAGTAATGCTAACCCCAGACCAACTAATCTTTCCTTATCACCAGTAAAATCCAGTTTAAATTCAAGCATCATGGCAAAGCCAAATAGAGCCGCTAGAAGTAGAAAAACGGTTATCGGGCCAAGTTTTTCGTTAAGGAAGTAGTGGGCATAGACTGCTGCAACCAGTGGAGCCAGATAGATAAGCATAATGGCATTTGCCATGGTGGTGTGGTTCATGGCATGGATATAAAAGAGAATAAATCCTGCTAAAAAGAAACCATTCAGTACTATAGCTGGAGAAGGTTTGAGTAGCAGAATTTTAACTTTACCCTGCAGTATTAGATAGAGGAGCATGAAACAGGCTCCCAGGAATAATCTGAAAAAGGTGATGGTTTCCGCACTCAAGCCAATAAATTTTGAGAAGACCCCGATGGTGGCCATTAACACTGCCGAAGAAATGGCACAGACAACACCGTAATTAAAAGCTTTTTTATCCATAAGATTGGAGAAAATGCGAAGATTAAATACTGAGATAATCATCCGGCATGACTTCAACCGCCTCAAGATCGTTCACCGAACTGCGTATATGTTTGGCAACGGCAGCAGCAGCAAGATCAGGGTCATGTTTTGCCAGGGCTTCAACTATGGCTTTATGATCCTCGAGTGAGGGACTGATGGAGAGCTTGCTGAAAGGGTCGAAGAGGATGAGGTAAATACGGGTTCTGTCCAGCAGTTCAACAACATATGAGGTAAGAACACTATTACCGGAAAATTCTGCAATTTTGTAATGAAAGGTGTCATTAACTATGTAGTATTCGTCAAAATCATGGTTGTGAAAAACTGCCTCTTCTCTTTCAATTAATTCGTTCAGTACCGCGATCTGACCTGGGGTTATCGTTTTTGCTGCAAGCTTTGCAGACATCTGCTCCAGATGCCCTCGAACCTGGAAGGTTTCTTCTATTTCAACAAGTGTTGGAGTTATTACAAAGGCTCCCCGATTCGGTATTGCATTGACGAGACCTTCTGCTTCCAACCTTTTTATGGCACTGCGAACCGGCGTTCTGCTAACCCCTAGTTTTTCTGCAAGACTGCCTTCTACAAGCTGACTACCCTGTTTGATATAGCGTTTGCGGATGGCATTTTTAATTTTCTGATAGACTGCGTCTTCGGAATTACCTCTTGTTGGATCCATAAGTCTATTTTTAAGTGCAATTTCTTTTTATATCATTGGTGAATCATCGAGTAACTATGGGATGATTTAGCCGTTCTTCTTTTTCATATTGTTACACTCTACAGGTAAATGCAGGAAAAGTCAGTATGGAATATTAGTATCCCAATTCGGTATTTTTCATTTTCTATTCGGACTATGGTAAGGGATAATGCTCCAGAAGCATAGTCTCTCAAACAATGATTATAATACTATGATATCTATGTAAATGTTTAACCAATAGGGGGTTACAAGTGATCTTGTGTCGTCAATTTTCTCTTTAATACCCATAGTGAAATTTGGCAGAGTATAAATATATTCAACGGTTATTATTGATCCCCTATTGATTCTCTGATTTATAGATCACTAACTAATTCCTTCAATAAATAGATATTTCTATTTTATTAAGTGTCTGAAATAATGTTTTAAATTTAAATGGTCAAACCATTGGTAGAAAACACTTGACAGTACAGTTTGGTTGGCGTACAAAGGGTGTATCCACTGATTGTACACCATGTTGGTCGGC
>CAZWVC010000326.1:0-5086 GCA_964637245.1 uncultured Desulfocapsaceae bacterium | reverse complement strand
TCAGCGTGCCCATGGCGGAAGCTGGAGGTTTTGTTGGTCTTCTTACAGTTGACAAATTAGTAGCCCCGCAGAGTTTTGATGTATTGGCTATGCTGGGGTTTATTATCCTTATTGGTACGGTGGTCAATAACGCCATTCTCATTGTCCATCAATCACTTAACAATGTCCGGTATCACGGGATGGTGGGAATACCAGCCGTGTCGGATGCCGTGCGTACCCGTATTCGACCAATCTTCATGAGTGCTTCCACTAGTTTACTGGCCATGACGCCACTTGTCATATCAACAGGATCTGGCAGTGAGTTGTACCGTGGACTTGGCAGTATATTACTTGGGGGCCTTGCGCTTTCCACCATCTTGACATTATTTGTGATCCCGTCACTGCTGTCTTTTGTTATCGGATTTGAAAGGAGTAGAAACCATGCGAGTGATTAGCCTTGTTCTAGTACTATTATTTTCAACTCAACCAGCCATGGCTCTAAATCTGAGTGAGATGCAGAAAATTGCTCTTTTAAAAAGGGAAATAGTCAAGCGCTTTATAGTCAACCTGAAGAAAAGCGAAAAAGATATTAAATTAGCTCGGTCAGGGTACTATCCTTCCGTTGATTTGAGTTATGAATTCAATGCTCTTGATGAGGAATCAACCATTGAGGAACAAACTAATTCGACCTATCTTGGTGCGGTGACCTGGAATCTTTTTAATGGGTTTAAAGACAAATATGAGATTGAGTCAGCCGATTTACTCATGGAGGTGGAAGATCATCAGCTTGCTGGTCTTAAGCAGGACATCCAGTTGAATGTGGCGTTGAGGTATCTCGATGTCTATGAACGAAGAGCAAATTTGGAAGTAACCGAGAAGAATTATACCACCCTTGAAAAGATCTACCGTGATGGAGAAAATAGATTAAAGGTGGGGTTGATCGATAGAAATGAGCTTCTGCAATTCAAAGTCGATCTGGACGATTCAGAACTGCAAGTTGAAGCTGCTCGGGCAGGGCTTGAGAAGAGTATAACCCTGTTAAGCCGGGAAATAGGTGAAGTACTCACCATAACAGAACTCGGCTTTGATGAGTTCGACACCATACCTGAAAATGAAGTCCTTGAAGAAAATATGCAACTCATGCTTCTTTCACGCAGTGAGCTACAGGCATTAAGAAAATTGCTAGATGCCTCTGTTTTCCAGATAAAAACGGAAGAGAGCGGGTACTATCCAAAGGTTGATCTGGTGGGCAGCTACAGAAATTTTGGCGACGGCTCTATCAATACTATAGGTGAATCAACAGCAGATGACTATGAATTGCGTGCTCAACTAAGAGTATCGCTTAATCTGTTTCAGGGATATTTTACCGAAGAATCTGTGGCAAAAGCCAGGCTGGAAAATCAAGGGTTACACTACGATCTCAAGGAACTGACTGATACGCTGAAAACCGAACTACAAAACTTACATACAGATTATGAGATCAGCCTGCGAAATGTGGATGTTGCGCTGGTGAGCATAGAGCAAGCAGAGGAAAATTTACGCATAACGCAGCTAAAATATGACGAAGGCTTACAGCGAGAGTCCGAACTGCTTGATGCGGTAACCAACCTGTCCCGGGCAAGATTTAACTATGTGTCTGTTGTTAGAACCGTTTTCCTCAACTACTTCAGAATACTTCGTGCAGTTGAGGGGTTTGATGCCACCACAGGGTAGGTGAGATAACTTCATGACGAAAAATAAGCTTCAGCGCACTGCTGAGAATCTTGAAAATATTCGTAAGATTCTGGTAAATGGTATCTGGATAATCATAATAGTGATCATTCTGGCCGGTCTGGGATGGTTTGTCAGCAGCTCCACATCGCCCAACACTGAATCTGGTGATCCAGCTTATACCAAGCAACAGGTGAAAGCGGTTGTTCCTGAAATTGATTGGAAGGCAGTTGATGTATCATTGGCTGAGGCAATGCAATCAGCCGGAAAAGATGCCAGAAAGTATGCTGCTGATGAGCTCGATAAGTGGGTAGATACGTTAATGGTACGTGTGGATGAATCTTTTCTTAATTGGTATTTTGACTACTGGACTCAGCAAATGCTGGGTTTGAAGGGTTTGTATCAATATGGGGTTCATTATGTCATACAAAGCCAGCCGAGTGCTTCTGAAAAACTCACCGAAGAAATACAGACTGAATTTTCCAGCAGAGTACTCAGACCACAAATTGCAGAAAAGACCCTTGAGAGGATAGTGCAGGAGACAGCCCAGCTCTATTTAACATCACTTCAGGGAAAACTAGATACTATCCCACAGGAATATGGAATCCGCAGTGCGGAATGGCAAAAATATCTTGAGGACATCGCCATAACAACCAAAGATTCACCGGATGGCAGGAAAACGCCTCTATCTCTGAAAGCTTTAACACTATCCGGAACCGGGGGTGCGGTTCTCCTCACTGCCAATATGAAAGGCTTGGTTTCTCGCATTAGCTCTAAGGTCATGGCCAAATCATCTGGAAAGGTGGCTTCAGCCATGGCAGCCAAAACTGGTGGAAAGGTCGTTGCCAAGGTGGGAGGGAAATTTTTTGGCACAATTACCGGTATTGGAGTTCTGGTATGGGATCTCTGGGATCATAATAAAACCCAGAAGGTAAATCGACCGCAACTTCGGCAAGCTCTATTGGAGTATTTGACCGAACTTAACCTTCTGCTCCTTGAAGATCCTGAATATGGTGTAATGGCAGTACTCTATGATTTAGAGCAACAGGTCATCTCCAGAGAAAGTTAATTTACGACTACTGCAACACCTTGAGTAGCTGTGCTGGGAACCAAAAAATCTCAGTTTAAAAGACTAGCGAAAACTCCATGTTCGCGTAGTATGTTTATACCAACAAGCCAAAGAACCAGCCCCCCTAGTACTTCTGCAATCGGGCTGAAACGTTTCCAGTTGGCCGCTTTCTTACCCAGGTGGAGTCCAAGGATTGTAAACAATCCCGCGACTATCCCTATGATAAGTGCCGGATACATTATCGAGACTTGCATCAGTGACATACTAAATCCTACTGCAAGAGCATCAATTGAAGTGGCAATGGATAGTATTAACAGAGATAACCCTCGGGTATTATCCTTTTTCTCTTTTTCCTCATCTTCACTGAGTTGGAAGGCCTCCCTTAGCATGTTTCCTCCGACCAGAAAGAGTAGGCCAAAGGCTATCCAGTGGGTGTAATTTTCAACATAGCCTTTAATTGATACCCCAAAATACCAGCCGATTATTGGCATCATTGCCTGAAATAAGCCAAAGTGCCAGGACAGCCTGAAAGTCTGCCGTGGACTTACATCTTTCAAGCTTATCCCTGTAGCAATTGCCACCGCAAAAGCATCCATGGCGAGGGCAATTGCCACCCCTATAATGGCCGAGAAAGGCATGGAAATTTTCTAGGTTTGGTGGATTTATTTGGCTTGTATAAGCGCCTGATCCAGATCATTAATAATATCATTTGGGTGTTCTGCTCCAACACATAATCTCACCATATTGGGGGGAATACCTGCCAGTGAGCGACCCTCTTCACCCTGTTGTTGATGGGTGGAGATAGCTGGAATTGTGGCTACACTCTTTATCCGACCAAGGTCCGTAGCCCTCCATATACGTTGAAGGTTATCAAACACCTTTCTGGTTTTCTCGGTCCCGCCTTTGACACAGAATGACATTAGATGTCCATATCTATTTACGGGTTTTTGATAGAGATCATCCTCTTCGGCATCCACCAACCACATGTATCTAGAGGCAAGCTCATGCTGGGGATGATTCTTTAGACCAAGATACTGGACGCTCTCAACTCCCGGGTGTGATTCAAGAAATGTTGCAACTTTTTCGGTATTTCTGCTCATAAGATCCATTTTTGAACGAATAGTGCGAATATCGTTTAACGCCATAACCGCCTGCAGGGGGTGGAGGTTTGGACCAAAGTCCCGGTTTTGCAAATACTTTACGGATAGAGAAAAATCTTCCTTGAGCTGATCGTCATCAATGGTGGTCACCAGATTCTTTCGAGCAATAACGGCACCGCAGATGCCAAAACCACTACTGGTTAGACTTTTAGTTACAGACTGGACAACGATATCAGCTCCGTGACAAATTGGACGCAACAGTGCAGGGGTGGCAACCGTTGAGTCACAAATAAGCGGCAGATTGTGGCTATGTGCCAGATCTGCAACGGCTTCTATATCAAAAAAACTGAGCTGAGGATTACTGGGTAGCTCACCATAAAGAAAGCGCGTATTCTTATCAATCTTTGATGCCCACTCATCTAAGTTTGAAGCATCTTTCACCCAGCGGCACTCAATGCCTCTTTCTTGCATGAGACGGACGGAAAACTGCTGGAAAGTTCCACCGTAGCATTGGGCCGTGGCAACAAAGTTTCTTGCCTCACCTAGTGCTTGTTGCACCTGGAGAAATGGTTGGACGGCAGTCATGATTGCTGCCATTCCCGATGAGGTGGAACAGCAGGAGGTCGTACCTGCAAAACCGTAACCTTCAAGCAGAGCCAAAGTCCACTCGTAATAGTAGGTCGAGGGATTTGCAATGCGGGAATAACACCAGGTCGGAATTTTATAGGCTAGGGCAGCCGCCATTTCATCGGAATCATGATAAGCTTGTGATGTGCTCATGAATATAGGCTCTATTATTGAACCTTGATAATCAGCCAGGGCATCAGTTACCGAATAGAGGCCATGAACGGCTATTGTGTCAAATTTCCATTCTTTGACGGTCTCCTCAATATACTTTTGCCGCTCGGCAAGATATTTGTTGTTTTTATCAATATATTCCTGCATGCCCCTGGTGATTTCACTATCATTATTTTCTGGCATGGTATCTCCTCTGGGATTATGGGATTCTCATTAGAAACTATATATTAAAAAATAATATTCTGGAGAGGGCTTAAAGGTCAAGTGAATATAGTAAATATGATTATGATTTAGCTCAACTTGGTTTGTGCATGTTTACCTTTGTCCATATTAATTTTTCTGATTACCACTAAAGCTCAGCAATGTGTCTGAGAGAGGTATTGGCCTTTTCCTCGGGACGCCATAAACCCTTCCCTGGGGGCTTGACTGT
>CAZWVC010000325.1:0-5087 GCA_964637245.1 uncultured Desulfocapsaceae bacterium | reverse complement strand
TCTTCACGCAGTTCTTCTTTTCGACCAGCGGGTGGCGAATTTTTATAGACAGGAGCAATAGTAACCTGCGCACCTGCACCGCGTAAGGTTTCCGGTAAGATTTCTCTACCTTTCTCAGCACGCGGAATCAGGATATTTCTCCCTTCAACACCCTGATCAAGCAGACTTTCTGCAAGACCCTCGCTGGTAAAGATCGATGGGATAAGATCCGCATTTAGACCATAGGAATGCAGGAGATCAGCAGTGGACTTACCAACTACCGCTATGTGCGGTCCTTTGAGATCTCTGGCATCCATACCTTTGGCATATAAACGTTCAAAAAAGTGAGTTACCCCGTTGAGCGAGGAAAAAATTATCCAGTGATACTCCTGCAGCCTTTCCAATTCAGCATCAAGAATCTCGTATGAATCGACAGGCTTGATATCAATGGTTGAGCATTCCAAACAATTAGCACCATTCTCCTCCAGGCCAGCAATAAGTTGACTAGCCTGTTCTCTGGTTCTGGTGACTACAATTTTTTTGCCAAACAGAGGGCGTTTCTCAAACCAGTCAATGGTGTCTCTGAGCTTTACTACTTCTCCTACTATGATAAGTGATGGAGGTTTTATGCCAGCTTGAGCAACAACATCCTTGATTGTTTCAAGTGTACCAACCACGGTTCGCTGCTCAGGAGTTGAAGCCCACCTCACCACAGCAACGGGGGTTTGAGGGTCTCGACCATGCTTGAGAAGATTATCCACGATGATAGGGAGATTTTTTATCCCCATATACACCACAATCGTTCCTGCACCAGTGGCAAGTTTAGCCCAGTCAATATTGGAGTCTTCTTTGGTAGGATCCTCATGACCGGTGAGAAAAGCAACAGAAGCCGTATAGCTTCTATGGGTTATGGGTATACCTGCATAGGTTGCTGCTGCTGTCGCTGAAGTTACCCCTGGTACAACCTCAAAAGGTACATTGGCAGCAAATAGTTTCTCCAGTTCTTCGCCGCCTCTACCAAAAATGAAAGGGTCACCGCCCTTTAGCCGGACCACGGTTTTACCAGCTAAGGCATGATCAACAAGCATTTGATTGATTTCTTCCTGGGTGTGCGTATGTTTGGCACCACCCTTTTTCCCTGCATAAATGAATTCAGCATCACGAGGGACATGCTTCAGCAGCTTCCGATTGGCAAGATAATCATACACAACAACCTGAGCCCGCTCCAGGAGATACTTGCCCCTGACTGTTATGAGACCCGGATCACCAGGACCTGCCCCTACCAGGTATACTTTGCCAATATTATCTTTCTGTTCTTTCTTTTCTTGCATATCTCTAAGTAATTTCTATGAATCTTCAACTTAACTATCAATCTTGCTTAAAAAAAACAATCTTTGAGCAGCTGAATATATCGTCTCTAAGCGAAGAGGCCAGAACAGATGGTGCATCCCAACATGTCCTGGCCCACTCTTTCAACTTTTCCCTTACTTTCCGTTATATTAAGATATCCTGGAGCAAAAGGCAAAAAAAAAGGGGGCTTCCTGTGTTTGAGGAAGCACCCTTGATGTCCTGAAGTATCTAGAAATATTAATACTATTACAGCTCTTTCATTATGGATTCGGTTACCTCACCGATTGAGACGGAGCCATCTACAGATATGACTTTTGGTCCGCCTGCACCTTTGAAGTAATTCACTGCAGCCATTGTACCAGTATTTTCATCATAATAAATACCGTGGCGCTTATTGATTGCCTCTTCATCCTGATCGTCGGCACGGGTATTAAGATCACCACCACAAACCCGGCACACGATTTTTCCATCCTTTTCAACCGGTTTAATGGCATCAAAAGCAATATGGTTTGGGTGGTTATTATCGTTAACACAGAGACGACGACCCATGATACGCTCTTTGGCAATTTGGCGATCAAGTACAATCTCGATAACATAGTCGAGGGCTAAACCTTCTTTTTCCAGAGTTTCAGCAAGGGTTATTGCCTGATCCTTGGAACGCGGGAAACCATCGAGAATCCACCCTTCTTTACAATCGTCTTTCTGCAGGCGGGCTATCATCATAGGAATGGTAATATCATCTGGCACCAAATCTCCACGATCAATGTATTCTTTGGCTTTTTTACCCAGTTCAGTACCACCACCGATATGTTCACGGAAAATCGCACCTGACTCTATGTGCGGGATATCATATTTCTTCTGAACAATAGCCCCCTGAGTACCTTTGCCACTTCCATTTGGTCCAAATACCAGAATATTTTTACCCATAGCTCTCTCCTTTGATAAAAGATGTGAAAAACTAATATAACTTCCAATCGGCAGCAGAATAAAAGCAGGTAACTTAGATCGTTTTATCAACGAATTCGCCCACCGCCGAAAAACACGAAGGATAACGACACACAACCCTATAATTATTACCCAAAACAATAGAAGTGTAATAGGAGCAGCTTACCTGCTCTTCGGTACACCTTGCGACTCGTCGACCACCGTTAATGGGTAATTTGGGGAAGCAGGGGAGGATTATAAACTACTTTCCCTACCCTGGCCAGCAAAAATATCTGAGCTATTTTTTTGACAATAATCACTTCAACTGGTAGGCTATCCGATCTGAGAATAGTTATCGAAGCTGAGTATTACCAGCTCATTTCACAGGACATTTATACAATCTGGCCTGTGCATATACCATACAGAATATCAAAATTACAGATTACTATGAAAGAGATACATGTTGGCCTCATTGGTTTTGGTACCGTCGGACGGGGAATAGCTCGGACACTTCTGGAACAAAAAAATCAAATTATCGAACGCACAGGAGCCAAAATAGTGTTATCCAGGGTTGCAGATATCAACCTGGAAGTTCTCCCAGAAGAATATAGCTCTGCTCTATTTACACAAGATGCCACCGATATCATCGAAGACCCTAAAATTGATATAGTGGTGGAATTGATTGGGGGAATTGAACCTGCCAAAACTTTTCTTATCCAGTCTATAAATAACAGCAAACATGTCGTAACCGCAAATAAGGCATTACTCTCAACCCATGGTAGGGAAATTTTCGACACTGCTGTTGCCAATAATGTTGAAGTGGGCTTTGAGGCTAGTGTAGGTGGGGGTATGCCGGTTATCAAGTCTCTAAAAGAAGGTCTTGTTGCCAACAGTATCAAGTCTATTCGCGGCATAATGAATGGCACTGCGAATTATATCCTCACCCAGATGACCGAGCATGGTTTCGCTTTTGAAGAGGTGCTCAAGGATGCTCAGGAGAAAGGCTTCGCTGAAGCAGATCCCACCTATGATGTTGAAGGCATCGATACAGCTCATAAACTTGCCATCTTGATGACTATTGCCTACGGGAAACATGTCCATCTCGATGATGTTACTACCGAAGGTATAAGTAAAATTCATCCCATAGATATCGATTTCGCCAAAGAGTTTGGCTGCCGGATCAAGTTGCTAGCCATCAGCCATAACCATGGTGCCCACGTGGAGGCCAGGGTTCACCCAACCATGGTTCCTGAATCCCATATGTTGGCGAATATTCATGGAGCGTTTAATGCGATTCAATTTACAGGTGATACAGTGGGTGATGTGCTTCTCTATGGCCAGGGAGCTGGCATGATGCCTACTGGTAGCGCAGTTGCCGCTGACATTGTTGATATTGGGCGAAATATCCTGGCAGATTCTGTCAACCGGGTACCTGCCCTTTCCTATTTACCGGAGAACATTTCATCCCCAAGCATAACGCCCATGGGTGATCTGCAATGTCCTTATTATTTTCGCATTACAGCCATCGACAAACCAGGCGTTTTAGCAAAAATCACCAGTGTTTTCGGTAAACACAACATATCAATCAAATCTATGATACAACGAGGCCGCAGTAACAACGAACCAGTGTTTATCGTTTTACGTTCCCACATGGCTTCGGAAAGCTCAGTGCAGAAGGCAATAGCCGAAGTGGACGCCTTAGACGTCTGTACCAATAATACAGTGACTATTCGAGTGCTTATTGAAGAGCAAAACGGTGGTTAATCTGTGGTGAAATCAATGAAATATCTTATTCTGGTAGGCGACGGCATGGGGGATTATCCCCTTGCGGAACTCAACGGCAAAACTCCACTTGAAGCAGCATCCACCCCAGAGATGGATGCGCTCTGCCAAAAGGGCGAATTATTCCTAACCCATACTGTACCCGATGGTTTTTCTCCCGGTAGCGATGTCGCCAACCTCTCTCTTATCGGCTATGACCCAGCTCGATATTATACGGGGCGAGCACCATTAGAAGCTGCCAGCATGGGAATTTCTCTAGCACCGGATGAAACAGCCTTTCGCTGTAATCTGGTAAATTTGAAAAAAAAATCGGAAGTTGATGTTGAGATGGTCGATTTCTCTGCTGGTCATATCACCACCAGTGAGGCTGCAAAACTGATAGATGCTTTAAACAATGAATGCGATCGAACCCGCTATTCTTTTTATCCCGGAGTAAGTTATCGTCATCTCCTAATCGTAAAAGGACAGCTCCATGAGATGAAAGTTGTACCCCCCCATGATTACATCGAACAGAATGTCAGTTCATTCTATTCCGCATACTTTGAAGAGGCAAATTGGTCATCGTTGATGAACATGGCTGAGCAAGTACTTGCCGATCACCCAGTAAACCATAAGCGATTGCAGAACAGCCTTCTTCCTGCTAATTCAATCTGGCCATGGGGTGAGGGTAAAATGCCGACAATGCCGACGTTGGCCAGCCGATTCGCCATATCAGGAAGCATGATATCAGCTGTTGATCTACTCAAGGGAATAGGAGTAAATGCTGGCCTTAATATAATTAATGTTCCAGGAGCAACCGGATTTATTGACACTAATTATGCTGGTAAAGCTCAAGCTGCTTTAGACGCCCTCAATAATGAGGATTTTGTCTTTGTCCATGTCGAAGCTCCAGATGAATGTGGCCATCAAGGTTCCATTCCCAACAAAATTAGAGCAATTGAGGATTTTGACAGACAAATTGTCGGTGCGATTATCGATGGCCTTCGACTGCGCGAAGAAAGCTTCAGAGTTATCGTTACAATGGATCACTTCACTCCTATAGCCATGCGCTC
>CAZWVC010000324.1:0-5118 GCA_964637245.1 uncultured Desulfocapsaceae bacterium | reverse complement strand
CTGCTGGCAGATAAATAGCCAGAAAGATCCATCTTGTGATCAATCTGGCTATAACATTTGTTAGTTCAGCTAAAAATACCCTTGAGTGTGAAAAAGAAAAGCATTGCCATAAAGGCCCCAGCGGGCAGGGTAATAAGCCAGGAAATAATAATATTACCAACAACACGAAGATCTAGCGCACCGATTCCTCGAGCCATACCAACACCCAGTACAGAACCCACCAGAATATGGGTAGTGGATACAGGCATGCCGGTGCGTGATGCAAGGACCACAGTTGTTGCTGCAGCAAGTTCCGCACAGAAGCCACGTGAAGGTGTAAGCTCAGTAATTTTTTTGCCAACAGTGAGCATTACCCGATAGCCAAGAGTCACTAAACCAAGAACGATTCCACTTCCTCCTAAAACGAGAATCCACAACGGCAGCTCTGATTTTTGCATTACTTCACCCCCAGAAGATACAATACTGACAACAGCAGCGAGGGGGCCAATTCCATTGGCTACATCATTGGAACCATGGGCGAAAGCCATGGCACAGGCAGTGAACAGCATCATGGGGGTGAAAACTTTTTCAACACTGGCATAATGAAATTCTCGATTTTCGGAGGGACTCTCTTTTATCTTTCGCACAAATAGCCAGCCTATTATGGCGGTGCAGAGACCAAAGATCACGGCAACACTAAAACTTTGAGCAACAGATAGGTCTACCTTAAGATGTTTGAGACCTTTAAATAGGGTAACGAGGGAGATGATGAAACCCACCAGAAAGATGTATACAGGGGCATATCTTTTAGCGTTCTTCAGAGGGTTTTCGGTATCAAGAATTAATTTTCTCGTACTTATCACTAAAAGAAAGGAAATGGTACCACCAATTGCGGGTGATATTACCCAACTGGCCACAACCTTCATGACTTTTCCCCATTTAACCGCATCTGGGCCGATACCGACAATGGCAAAACCTATCAATGCACCAATGATTGAATGGGTAGTTGAAACCGGCCAACCTTTGGTGGAGGCAATCATAAGCCAGAATGCAGCAGCAAGAAGTGCTGCAAGCATGCCATAAACCAGAATTTCCGGACTACCTGCTATTGCTGAGGGATCTATAATCCCTTTGCGTATGGTTTTCGTTACATGTCCGCCTGCGATTACGGCTCCTAAAAACTCAAATATTATTGCAATAATGATCGCCTGTTTGACAGTGACAGCCCCTGCACCTACGGAGGTTCCCATGGCATTTGCAAGATCATTCGCGCCGATACCCCAGGTCATATAGAGTCCGAAAATTATGGCTAAAGCAATGAGAATTGTTCCGTAGGCTGTTATTATATCCACATTTATCTCCTAAAATTATCTGGACAGGAAAAGTAATAATCTATCAGCCATATTCTCTGCCTGATCTGAAATGGATCCAAGAAGCTCGATTATTTTGTACCAGAACATCACATCAACAGGTTTGAGTTCACCTTCTATTGCAAATAGAGCCTGACGCGTTCTGGTGAGAATCATGTCGATATTGTGCTCGCTGTTACGGACTCCTGAAATAATATTTCGTACTTTTTCTAATTCTCGATCACCACCAAAACCGACCTCAACGAGTTCATCGAGCTCTTCTATCATAGTTTTGGCATCTCCGCTGATTTCTATTGTTCCCTCAAGCAGCTCATCAATGAGAGGCTTCAACGTTTTTGGTACTTCCATATCGCGATAGGTGAAAATCTTGCCAATCTCTTCGCTGAGATCAGCTAGACTATCTTGGTCGGCCATCAAGCTGAGCAGATCTTTTCTATCAACAGGAAGAAGAAGGGTTTTCGGCATGTTGAGCCTGAAGGTACTTTTCATTTTATCAGCTTCGGTCTCAAGTTTGCTGATTTGAGCAGCACATTCCAATACCTTTTCTCGTTCTCCTTCAAAGAGTGCTTCGAAGAGCGGTGGCAATGAGCATATACAGAGAAATACAGCCCTCATGTGCTCCTGGATTGGTTTGATTGGTGATTTACGTAATAGACCTGAAAGAGGACTAGTTGATTTTATTGGCATAATCCTTACCTCATAGCGTTATACAACCCAATACTCCAGGGAATTTGGGTACCGGTAAAAGTTGTGCAGGACTCTAGAACATCTTTTCGGGAATTAAAACAAAAAAGAGTCCTGGAAATTATATTTTTATTAAGAGATTGTGAGTAGAAAATAGTACATCATCCTTACCACGATGGACATTCTAAAATAGCTAAAAACCCCAAATTCCTGAAAAATATAACATAACATGGCATTACAACTTTGTTACGATGCGGGCAAGTTATTTTCTGTTAAATTTGGGTTAGGAAAATATTAGGAAATTATTAGCGAATCTTGTCTATGAGTTTGATTACCGGTTCTGCCGGAAATTCAAGAGGAATCAGCTTAGATCCTTCAATTAGCAGTGCTTGGGGACCTTCTTCATGACCACTATAAAGAATGTGGTGTCCCTTGATATTGCTTACATCTTTCCAGAAACTACCGAAGGGATCCAGAGGAGTGTGCCCCACAATAAACGGTGTGTTTTTAGATAGTTCGAGAGCCTTTCTGAAACGTCTGACATCCTTCTTTTTATAGCCGTTGAGATAATGTTGACGCTGAACTCTCTTTGTTGTTACTTCTTTGATCAGCTTTGGTTTTTTGTGGATGTTGATCAATTCTTTTAAAGAAACTTTTGACATGGGGGGAGCTGCATGACATGCACAAAAAGAACTGTTTTTCGCAATGTATGGTAGTGAGTTGTAGAATTTCTTCATTTCCGCCACATATTTTACTCCACGAAGCTCAAGGAGCCTCTGCTGTAATAAAAGACCCTGAGAGATTCCATTTTTGCTGAGTTCAGGGTCAAAACTATCATGATTGCCGCGCAGGTAAAAGATGTTATCGGGAAAGATAGTTTTCAATTTGAAAATTAGATCCATCATCAAAATGGAACTGTCCATGTCCTCCATTTCACCAGAAATCTCGGAATGAACCGCATCTCCTAATATCACCACGCAGGCTGTATTGGCGTATAGACACTCAATCAGATAATTTTCAGTGAGTATTTTGAGGAGATTATCAACTTGAGCGTGTAAATCACCAATTATAAGAGGAGTAAGGTGATCGGGCAAAGATATGATGCCACCAGCCTTTTTATTGGCAGTTTTTAATGAGTAGGTTTCCTGTTGTATAATGGCATTGGTCTGTTGAAGCAGGGTGAGTGCCTCGTCCGCAGGTAAAAGATCAAGAGGGCCGCCATACATTTGGCGGACTGATACCATGGCTTCATATCTGTGGGCCTCAACGCGTTCACGGTTATCCTCATCATCAATCCTCAAAACCTGCAGTCCTCTCTCCGAATCAAACGGATTTAAAATAAGATCGCCATTAGAGTTGGTGATCTGCAGATGACGCTTTGCTACAGTCTTGTCAAGATCAAAGATGGCTGAATATAGTTCGTTTTCCCTACCAACGACTACAGATTCCCCCACCCGGACCCTGGCAAATCCGAGGATGTTTTTAATGCTGCAGGAAAGAGGTGAAAATATCAGCCAGTTCTTTTCAATATTCTTCTTTTTCACCCCGAGAGGAATCTCAGGATGAAAATGTAGAAGCTGTCTACCAAGCTGGAGTTCAAAAGATTTGCCATCATGGGCAATTCTACTCGGTTGGCTGAGCTCTTGAGGTTCGCTTGTGAGGGTGACCCAGTTTACTTTTTTACGTCTTAGAAACAAATTTTTCCAGTTTCGTCTGCTTATGGTACCTCCGGTTTGTTCACTTTTGGGTAATAGCCATGCTGGAGTGCTGATATCACCTTTTTCTACAATACGCATTGGCGGAGAATGGATATCTTCCCTGATGTACACATGCATCTTTGCTCGGTGCAGATAGAGTGCCACCTCTCGATATATTTCAGCTTGTTGGGTTACCATTTCTAATGAGAGGTTGTCGTCAACTGGAAAATATCCTTCATTATGGCGTGCTGCTCTGCGTTTGAATACGGTTTTTGGGTCAGGAATGACAAACTCAAAGATATATTTATGCTTCCAGTTGGTTTTAAAAAATGAATCACCTACGGGAGGGATTTTGATGCGATCCAACTCTGGCACCAGAGGTTGATCTGTTTCGAGCCACTCTTTGTCGAATACCGAGAGTGCTTCTGCTATACCCTCAAACGGTATGCCAAGGTGAACTTCTCTAGGACGATAAATAAGGTTCTGATCTTTCCACCATTTATGTTGAGTAAGGTCGATATACCCCTCATTAGGCCAACCTCTAATCTGGTTAATATAATATGTCTTGCCAGCTCCTGGTGGACCGGTCACGATGAGTTGGAGAAACTCAAGTCCAAGAGGTAATTGAACACCTCTAATCGTTTGTATCTGATCAATAGGGTAAAGTATCTTCTTAAAAATATTGGCCATTATTCTCTAGTAGCAAAAAAAAGAGTTGTATAATTATGTAAACTTTAATTGCGATTACTTGGGTATTTAAGACTGTTATTATCAGTTATATGAAGCAATTCTTGAAATCTTAGAAATTCATGGTATGTTATTAACATATCGCGTAATTTTAAGGTAGTCGGGAGTAACAGAAAATGGAAATAATAATTGGTACAATACCTCAACTTGGTCAACCTAAGACTAAATCAATTGCACGTGAAAATAGCGTGGTGGAAGCTCAGCTCCTCAACATACGACCTCCACGAAGAGGGATTGCCGGTCCTTCGGGGGCAGAGAGAAGACAGAGAAAAACTAAAGATCCAGTTAACGGTAGGGTTCTCACACTGATGGTACCTGATGGCAACGAGTTACCCAGAGATCTGGATAAAGCCAATTACCGAATCACTCTTCGGTTCCAGCGTAAGTGATTGTATATACTCCCTATAAACATATGAAATAAAAAAGGTCTTTTCCTTATTTTCATAATAAGGAAAAGACCTTTTTTATTTCGCTATCAGTACGTTCACACTATCCCGGTTATTGCATGGGCCTTTGAGGCTCGCCCGAAAGGTGTATAATGTCGTCAATAGTGGACAGTACGCTTTGTGCCGCTAGAGATTTCCTATGTGAAAATCGTAATACTTTGAAAGATAATAGCTTTTTATGATCGTTGAATTATT
>CAZWVC010000323.1:0-5148 GCA_964637245.1 uncultured Desulfocapsaceae bacterium | reverse complement strand
GGTTGGGGTGTAGCCAAGTGGCTAAGGCACCGGGTTTTGATCCCGGCATTCGTAGGTTCGAGTCCTACCACCCCAGCCATTTTGCATTTAGAGATCTGTCACTGTTTTAGAGAAGGAAGCGATGCCTAATATTATCAAGATATTCTCAGGTAATGCCAACCGGCAAATGGCTAACGAAATTGCCGAACACTTAGAATTACCATTGTCTTCAGCGGAAGTAAGAAAATTCAGTGATGGTGAAATATTTGTAGAAATACAGGAAAATGTACGTGGAACTGATGTTTTCGTGGTTCAACCGACCTGTACTCCAGTCAACGACAACCTCATGGAGTTGGTTATAATGGTTGATGCCTTGAGAAGGGCTTCAGCCAGACGTATTACTGCAGTTGTACCATATTACGGTTATGCACGGCAGGATCGTAAAGTGGCGCCGCGAGTACCCATTTCTGCAAAAGTTGTTGCAGAAATGTTTATGGCAGTTGGGGTGCGTCGTGTTCTCAGTATGGATCTGCATGCCGGCCAAATTCAAGGTTTTTTCAACATACCGGTTGATCACCTCTATGCTGCACCAGTGCTGCTTGAGCATATTTCAAAAGAGTTTGATGATGTTATCATGATATCTCCCGATGCTGGCGGTGTTGAGAGAACCCGGGCCTTTGCTAAAAGACTAAACTGCGGGCTGGCTATCATTGATAAACGTAGAGATAGGCCCAATGAAAGTGAAGCAATGCACGTTATTGGAGATGTACAGGGAAAAACAGCCATTATGCTGGATGATATGGTTGATACTGCTGGAACCCTCTGCAATGGTGCTGAGACGCTCTTGAAAAATGGTGCAAAAGAGGTCCATGCCTGTTGCTCACATCCCGTTCTTTCTGGACCAGCTGTTGAAAGAATCAAAAGTTCGGTGATCAAATCACTGGTTGTTACCAACTCCATCCCACTGAGGGGGGAAGCAAAAGAATGTGAGAAGATAAAAGTACTCTCTGTCTCCGAGCTGCTTGCAAATGCTATAAAACGAATACACAGTGAAGATTCAGTCAGCTCTCTTTTTGTGTAGCTGAACTACGAATTAATATATTGAACACCATAAACGCTAATGTATAACCAGGGATGTATTGGTTATAAACATTGAGCGAAGGAGAAAAATAATGTTACAGGTTGAAATGAATGCCTCCATTAGAAAGGTAAAAGGCAAGGGAGCAATGCGACAGCTGCGTAGTAAGGGGTTAACCCCTGCGGTTGTCTATGGGCCTGACATCGAAGCATTGCCTGTTGAGGTCGAAACCCAACCGCTCTATCAGAAATTGCTTAGCATTTATAGAAGAAATGCGGTTGTAACGCTTAAGCTTGACGATGGCAACACCAAATATGTTCTCGTTCAAGATATCCAGACCGATCCTATCAAAGATACTCTCATACATGCCGACTTTCTAGAAATAGAAGTGGATAAACCGCGTGTATTTGAGGTAGCTATTCGCTTTACCGGTAATGCCATTGGTGTTGATCTTGGCGGTATTCTCAATGTTGTTGAGGAAACCGTAGCCGTGGAGGCGGCTCCGCTGGATATCCCTGATATCTTTGAGGTCGATATTACCAATATGAACCTTGGTGATAGTGTTAAGATAGAAACAATAGATATCCCAGATAACCTTAAATTGGTATCTGATCCACAATCTGTTTGTGTCAGCGTCGTCTCAGCCAAAAAAGAAGCTGAAGATGAAGTCGAACTTGAAGAAGGTGAAGAGGTTGTTGAAGAGGCAGCTGAAGAAACATCTGAGGCGGCCGCTGAGGAATAGAGTTCAAAAGCTTAGACTAACTGATTAGCAAGCAATAAAAAGCAGTAGGATATCCGATGGGGAGAATATATCCCCATCGGATTTTCTTTTTTATTCGAGTTATTGGCCAGCTTAACTGTCATGCCTTCAAAAACTTTTATCCTCTTCGGCCTGGGCAATCCAGGATCGAAGTATACGGGAACTCGTCACAATATCGGATTTGATGTTATTGACGAGATAGCACGTATAAGTTCAACTGATCTCACTTTGCAAAAATGGGAGGCTCGCACTGCCAAGGTTTCGCTATGGGGTGCTGTAATTCATTTAGTAAAGCCGATGACCTTTATGAATAGAAGTGGAAACTCCGTTGCAAGGTATATAGATTTTTATAAAGTGCCATTGAGTAATATCCTGGTTGTGCATGATGATCTTGATATGAGAACAGGCCGTCTCAAACTTGTGCGAGGTGGCGGTACCGGTGGACACAATGGCATACGTTCGATAGTCTCATCTACCGGAGTAAAAGATTTTTTCCGCCTTAAGATTGGTATTGGTCGCCCAGGTGACGGCCAGACCCATGAAGACATGCCTGTTGAAAAATATGTTCTCACAACATTTTATAATGAAGAAATCGAACTTCTTCGTTCAAGAATGATTAATATATTAGAAGGCCTACAGATTTATTTTGAAAAAGATGCTATTCAGGCAATGAATTATTTGAACAGTTTTAAGTGAAATTATCCTCGAAGATGGTCTCTATCTGCTGATCAATTCATAGGTTTTTTGTAAAACCAAGGGCATTTTTCCCGTATTTATGTTATCATTGAAACTGTCGGTCGATAATCCAGATTCCCAACCAGGGTCCAATCCCATTACAGTGGTATAGACTTGAGTGGGTTCCTTCTTCTCTCATGCGAGACGAAAAAGGTGGATGGCGAGTTTGTGGATTTTTAATGTTTTTTGAAGATGAGGAGATTTTAGTGTTTGCAGAAGGTGATATGGCTGTTTATCCAGCCCATGGTGTTGGCGTTATTAAGGCAATCGAAACTCAGAAGGTCGGCGGTATTGATCAAAAATTCTACGTGTTGCAGATCCTTGACAACAACATGACCATTATGATCCCTACAGTAAGCAGCGAAAACGTCGGTCTTCGTGCAATTGTCTCAAATAATGAAGTTGATGATGTTCTTGACATTTTACGTGATCGTGCCATTGAAATTGGTTCCCAGACCTGGAACAGACGATATCGTGATTATATGGAGAAAATAAAGACCGGTTCTATTCACGAAGTTGCAGCGGTGCTGCGTGATCTTTTTCTCTTAAGTGTTGACAAAGATCTCTCTTATGGCGAAAGAAAAATGCTCGATACTGCCAAAGGGCTCATCGTCAAGGAGTTGTCTCTTGCCAGGAAAGTTGACGAAAACAATATTAGTAACGAGATTGATACAATCTTCGCATAACTGACCTAAAAGCTGGGAAGCAGCAATTTTTCACTATTGTGTACTCGTTTTATGGAATCAGAGAGTGTTGTTCCTCCCGAGCAGCCAGGCTGTCTAACTCGACTATCTTACACAACAAACCAAGATCATGCCGGGTTGAGGCTTGACCATTTTCTGGTGCTTGTGCTTGCAAACCTGTCACGTTCTCAGATAAGTAACTCAATCAAAAGTGGTGCCATACTCATAAATGGTACACCAGCAAAGGCTGGTCGCAAATTGCATGCAGGTGATGTAATAAGCGGCTTTATTGAGGAACAGGAAGTACTTTCAGTTGCTCCTCAAAAGGTTGATTTTCCCATTCTCTATGAAGATGAGCACTTGCTTATGCTGTCCAAACCACCTGGAGTTGTGGTGCATCCGGCAAGCGGTAATCCGGACGAAACTCTGGTAAATGGTTTGCTTTATCATTGTGCCACAATTGCAGCGGTTGGCGATCCAGTTCGCCCCGGAATTGTCCATAGGCTTGATAAAGATACCACTGGCGTAATGGTGGTGGCAAAAAACAATCACACCCACAGGCTACTCGTCGAAGCCTTTAAGGCAAGGACAATCACTAAAAAATACGTGGCAATAGTTTGCGGCATACCAACAGAGACTAAAAAACGAATAGTTGCTCCGATAGGCAGGCATCCGGTAAAGAGAAAAAAAATGGCAATCCGCCACAAAAGTGGAAAATTTGCAGCAACCAACTGGTATTGTGTAAAAAAACTGGGAAAGGCTCATGCTCTCCTTGACATAACATTAGAAACTGGCCGAACTCACCAGATACGCGTTCACTTGGCTTCTATCGGGCATCCCGTAGCCGGTGACAATACCTATGGCTCGAAAAAGCTAGATCCACTATTTACCAGACAAATGCTGCATTCCTCTGAAATCAGTTTTATCCATCCTGTAACTGGTAAGAAACTCTCTGCAAAGGCACGGCTTTGGCAAGATATGGCTGATGTCATAGAGAAGCTTGAGTCTCAGGAGTGGGCGAAGTGATTATCGCAATAACAGGAGGTATTGGGTCTGGAAAGAGTTCAGTATCTCGTGTCTTGGCGGCATTAGCAAATGCTGAAGTCTGCGATACCGATATATTTTGTAAAAATCAGCTCGAAAAAAATAGATCCGGCTGGTTAGGAGTAGTCAAGAAATGGGGTAATCTTTACCTGAATGATGATGGAGCAATTAGTAGGCCTCTTCTTCGTGAGGCAATATTTGTAGATGAACAAAAAAGAGTTGAGCTGGAAGAAATACTCCACCCCCTGGTTAAAAATCACATCAAGGAGCGTATTTCCAAGGCGAAGAGAAACCAGAAATGGCTCCTTGTTGAGATACCTCTATTGTTTGAAACTGGATGGCAGAATGATTTTGATTATGTAATTACTGTGTTTGCTGAAAGCGCCGACTGTATAGAAAGAGTAGAACAGCGTGATGGTGTTTCACGAGAGCAAGTAATAAGAATAATTGCATCACAGATGGATATTGAAGAGAAAAAAAGGCTCGCAGATTACGTCATAGATAATTCTGGGACTCCCTCTGAAACCAAAAGCCAGGTTGAGGACCTTTTTTCTAAATTGCAGGAAAATAAACCTCTAAAAAAATCTAAATAATTTTCCGGGAAAACACTTGACAGCGGAAGGTGGAAAACGTATAAGGGAATCATCAGACGGAAATAGTTTCCTGCCTTTGATGGATCTATAAAATTACATGCCGCAACCACAATCAAATAAGCTTGCCCGATACTGGGTCAAGAATTAGACCTTTTTATATAAAATTCATTCTTCACCAACCACTATAACATCCAAATCTGATCATTGAATAATACATAGAGAAGATGGCCGCCACTTTAGCAGCCGTATGTGCTCATAATTCATGAGTAATGGTTT
>CAZWVC010000322.1:0-5156 GCA_964637245.1 uncultured Desulfocapsaceae bacterium | reverse complement strand
CCCATCATTTAGCTGATTTGTCCAAGCTGCTTAAATTTGTTGTCCCAGATATTAAACTACTGATTCTGGGAAGCCTGTTTCTAGCGCTGGGATCAACCATTCTCCTCGCTTTCCCTCAAATTGTACGCATTACCCTAGATGAGGCTGTAAGTTCCAAGAATATTGAACTGATCAATAAAATGGGGCTAACAATGTTGATTCTTTTGGGATTTCAATCCATTGCCATTGCCTTGCGCTATTATCTCTTTACTTTAGCTGGCGAACGCACCGTCAAGCGAATTCGATACACTCTTTTTGCCAAATTAGTAGAGCAGGAAATAGGTTTTTTTGATAAACAAAAAACCGGTGATTTAATGAGTCGAATTAATTCGGACTCAACTGTTTTACAAAACACCCTGAGTGTCAATATTTCCATGATTTTACGGAATTTAACAGGAACTCTTGGTGGCTTGGTTCTGCTTCTTTATACCTCATGGGAACTTGCAGTTTACCTCTTTATCATTCTTCCCCCGGCTGCTTGGATGGCAGCATATTTTGGAGGCAAAGTGAGGAAACTCTCCCGTAAGGTTCAAGAGTCTCTCGGTACTGCCAGTGCAGTTGCCGACGAATCTTTGAGCAACATTCGCACGGTTCGGTCATTTGCCGCCGAATCGATTGAAAGCAGGCGATTTTTTGATGCTCTCAATGATGCACTCAAAATTGCTAAAAAGAAGACTAACCTTATTGCCAGATTCTCAGGGGCTATTTTTTTACTGGGTTCTCTGACTATCACCCTAATTCTCTGGCTAGGAGGGAAAATGGTTGTGGTTGGTGAACTTTCCATTGGTTCTTTATCTGCTTTTATTCTTTATACAATGACGGTAGCTCTCTCTGTGAGCGCTTTGGGGGGGTTGTGGACTGATTTTATGAACGCCGCTGGTGCCAGTGCTCGAATCTTTGATATACTTGATCGTATACCTACCATGAACATTACCAGGGGACGTACTCTAGATAACCTTAAAGGATTGATTGTATTAGAAAATATTAACTTTTCTTATCCGACACGACCAAACTTTCGGGTGTTCAAAAATCTCAGCTTAAAAATTGATGCGGGTCAAACAGTTGCCTTGGTGGGAAAATCGGGCAGCGGAAAATCGACAATTGCAGCTCTTATTCAAAGACTCTACGACCCTGATGATGGTCAAATTGAAATTGATAATACAAATATTAGGGACCTCTCTGCAAGCTGGCTGAGGAAGCAGATCGGTACTGTTTCTCAGGAGCCGATCTTAATGTCGACATCAATTAGCGAGAACATTAGCTATGGTAAACCTGGTGCAAGTTTCGAGGAAATAGAAAATGCAGCAGAATCGGCATTCGCCAGTGATTTTATCGAAAAATTCCCCAATAAATATAAAACGTTGGTTGGCGAAAGAGGGATAAAACTTTCCGGTGGAGAAAAGCAACGTGTTGCCATCGCCAGAGCAATGCTTAAAAATCCTCGGATTTTAATTTTAGATGAGGCAACCAGTGCGCTTGACGCCGAAAGTGAAGACTTGGTGCAGCAGGCTTTGCAGAATCTAATGATTGGCAGAACTGTAATTATCATTGCTCATCGCCTCTCAACAGTCAAGGATACCGACCGCGTTATTGTTCTGGAGAAAGGGGAAATAGTTGAGGATGGCAACCATGATGAATTGCTTTGTAATGCAGAGGGGATCTACTACAATTTAGTGCAGAAACAATTATCTCTGCATGAGTAGAGCAGGTGTTATTTCAGCTTTTAGCGGAGGGCAAAAAGACAGAGGGATTTACCATGCTCCTGGCTGATTGAGGTTTCGATTTTCCCAGGAAGATGAAATCTAGAATTCCTCTATTTTACGGCCACGTTCAACGCAGGTCTCTATTTCACTGTGGCAGCTCTTTACCGCTCGCATCATTTGATAAATCCGGCGAAAGACTGGGTCATCCTGATCAAGACTTTCATTGGCCAAAGCAAAGGCTTTTTCACCGTCTGCAACTATTTTCTCCATTTTTCCCAGGATTAATTTACGCTGCTCGTGCTTTTTTTTCTCTTCCTTAATTAAGGGAATTATACGCTCAATGGAAAGTTCCACCAGGGCATCCCGTGGAGTCTGATACCTGCTTGAAATCTGTTCAAGATTTTGCAGGGTGCGCCTTGATATGACATAGGTTTTAGCTACCCTCTGCTCGGGAATCTGATATTCAGCAGAGGCTTCGGCTATTATACGCAAGGTTGGGATATCGTCAATTAAGTGATCAAAAAGCGATTTCTGTTTAATTCCTAGCTGGCCTGCTAAAACACTTAAAGCATCAATACTTTTTTCTGAAAGTTTAAAAGTAGTGCGAACCGACTGTCTTCCCAAGAGTTCTTGAGCAGATTCACTGGAAAATTCAATACTTACGAATGAAGCTTTTCTCTTTCTCATATTGATCTCCTTATTTATCATAAATTACTTTATATAATTTTAATAAAAAGTAATATTCATTTATTGACATGTATATTTTGATTATTATCATTAACCGTAAAGAGGCAAACAATAATAACAGAAAAACTGATTATTACCAAGTTAACAAAGACGAAAGGAGAAAACAATGCAACTAACTCGATACAATCCAAGACACAGAAGAGGCTATCGAAATACTCTCTTACCATCACTGTTTGATGACTTTTTCAGTCCGGTATTAAATACCTCATCTACCCTGGTTAACCAATTCGTACCATCGGTTGATATCTATGAAAAAGATGAAAAGGTAGTGTTTGAAGCAGAGGTTCCAGGTTTCAACAGAGAAGATCTTAATGTTGACGTGAAAGGTAAACTGGTTACTCTGAGCGGTGAGAGGAAATTCGAGCGAGAAGAGAATGAGGGCAATTATAGAAAGGAGAGAAGATATGGCAAGTTTGAAAGATCTTTTCACCTTGGTTTTGAAGCAGACAGTGAGTCTGTTGAGGCCAAGTATGAAAATGGCATACTTACCATTGAGGTATCAAAACCCCAGGAGATACAAGCAAAACAAATAACTATCAACTAACCTCAACCACCATGAATTGCGGTGTATAAGCAGTTCAATGCAGCAACTAATTAAATTCCTCCCTGTAGCAAGGGGCGACATTGGGTCGCCCCTTTTTTTATTTGTAGAAATCGGAATTTGATCTGATAGGACTCAGCATCAAATCTTGAACCCACCTGACAATTATATTGTAACTTGTCTTTGGCAAGGTACCCCCTCAAGTTGCTCCATTTCAGTGCGATTTCAAAGAAATAGCCAGGTCTAAACTCACAGGAAGTATATTAAGTTGAAGCCCTTTTACACTTTTGAGAGTCGTTACATGGCAATCTCAACTGGTCAGTCCTGACCGATACGACAGTAGTATCTTGCATTGGATTTACCAGAAATGGAGCAAGAACGAGTCTGTAGAAAAAGCCTGATGGGATAGCTCTCTGTCGATTCTAACCAAGCTTTTTTCTGGTTGTTTCTCCTATTTATTTAAGAGAGTTGCATTATCTTCTCTATATTTACCAGCAAAACATAACAAATTAGTGCATTCTGTACTGTTATAAAGCATACTTTTTTTATGTTACTTCGCAAAATCATCGATGTTGGAGGCTACAAGCCAATGCGAATACTACAACTGATGTGGCGTGAGTTCATCAAAAAGGTCCGAAGTCTGAGCTTATCTGGGAGGTGGTCGATCCCCTTACTTGCCCTAAGTGCACAGGCGAAATGCGTATCATCAGTTTCATATATAAGAAGACGGTGATCAAGAGATAGGCCAGTGTGCGAGACTTCGAGATTATCACTCATCTGAACATATCCGGAGAGGAAAAGAACCCGCGAGCGCCACCGGGGCCCCCACCCAAATATACCGAACCAATTAAGATTGTACCCTATGATGATGGCTGGTCGGAATATGATGAACCGGTTTAGTGAAATAGAAGTTTGAATTTCGTTATTGAAGTTGTACCCCTCAGGGTGGGTACTGAACTAAGTCCCGCTTGCGGGGCTTCAAAATTTAAAAGCCAAAAGACTGCCAATGGATAGGTCTGATCAAAAACAGCAAAATAGAGGAGAGGAATCAGTTTTTTCCGCTGCATATATTGAATGTCACATGGAATACTCTAAATTGGTTGAAATGGTAGTTGGGAAAAGTTAGAGTTGTGTTTATTGATGGCTGTTTTGATGAATATTGCGGAAAAGTAAGGGCGGGCTTATAAAGCAACTTCTTATCACCTTTTTCGAACTGCAGCACCCAGCACATGGGCAATGAGCTGGGCACCCAGGCAGATACCCAGGATACGCTTGTCTGCCTGAATGGCTTCCCTGATAAAGGTTTTTTCTCTCTTAAGCCAGGAGAAGGTCTCTTCGTCATGAACGCCTATATCTCCTCCCAGGATGATCAGCCAGTCAAAATCCTGTGTAGAAGGGAGGGGGGCATCCAGATAGAGACAGGTGGATGTCAGGGTATGGTTTCTTGAAATCAGGGGCTGCCTGATATTGCCGGGACCGTTGCATTTAGCGTGCTGCAGAAAATGAACTCTCATATTAATCTTATCCCTATTGGTTAATCCGTGATATGTAACAATATACTGTTTGTCTGACAACGCTATATCGCATACCTTAAATTCAGTTCGGGAGAAAAAATATCATGCAGAACGTTATGATTGATTTCCAATTTAATAAAAGTATGATGCGCTACAGTAAGTTTGTACCTCAGTTTTACAACCTGTGTAAATCATATGGCTTCAAGCCGGGACGCATCATGCCTTCCCGTGCATTCTGTTCAGATGAGAGCCAGGGCTTTCCCATTATCCTGATCGCCAAACATTTTGGTGCATTTCCTTTCAACCATGGTATGGCTGGCGGGATTGTGGCCACAGATCGCCATGGACCCCATTCTCATCATGGAAAGGATTTGGTGATCATCCAGGCCAGTCATGTGGGATATGATCCTGAAAAGAACAAGTTCGGAATTTATCGTCGTATGCAGGTGGACCCCCCTGTCCATAAAGATTCGTGTGGCAAGATTTGTGCAGTTCTAGAAAAGTATCAGCAGGAATATGATTTTGCCCGGAAAAACATCTCGTTTTCCACTATTGATGGTCAGGATGTCGTCATTATTGATAATCAGTTTTTAGATACCAACCGTGAGCAGG
>CAZWVC010000321.1:0-5164 GCA_964637245.1 uncultured Desulfocapsaceae bacterium | reverse complement strand
CAAATCTGGAATCTTGGCAAAGAGCCAGTCAAGTATCAGAGGAAGAACCTTAATTACGGGCAATGGACGGGTTTCATCAGGTATGACAATAGCGACAGTCTCCTTCTTCCTGATTTCTGGCAGCAAATCGGAGTCATTCTCATCCAGATTAGCGAATGCACTGATTAACTCGTCCTTAATGGATGAAACAGGTCGTACCGGATTAGGCTCCAAGATATCAACATCTGCCGACTCCGGCAAATCTATGTTAATTGTCCCTGCTCCATATTTTAGCTCAAGCGCCATTTTTCACCTCTAGGTTTAGACAATGGTATAGAGCAATTACCAGGCCAACACGAATAATGGCTGTAACTAGTTATAATTGTGAATTATGTTTTTATGGGCAGAATAACATGCCGAAAAAGCAAGCCCAATATTCGGCAATGTGCCCAATATTGGGCTTGCTTTTTCGGCACATTTTATTTATTCAATAGCTTACAGGCACATAAATATAACCAATACCGGATCTTTATAATGACGTGGAATACTGAAGCTCGTTACAAACTTCTATTGGAAATCAATAATGCGATTGCCACCCGAAAAAGTCGAGAGAGCCTCTTTAACTCTCTTTCAAAAGAGCTGCACCGTTACTTTTCTTACGATCGGCTCAGCATTATTCTCTACGATTCACAAAAGGAAGTTATCACCTACTTTGCTGCAGCCGATGGTATTCAGCCCGGTGGAGTAATCGCGCACAAATCCAGACCACTTGCAGATGGAGCGATTGCCCGTATCGCGATTAATTCCAGACAACCGGCAATATTCGATGATCTCAGCAAGTACACGGATCTCAGTTCTGTGGGAGAGCTGGTAAAGGCAGGGCTTACTTCAACGATGGTCTTTCCGCTTATCGTTCGTGATCATATCCTTGGAACCATCCATTTCAGTTACCGCGAAAAGCCAAAACCATTTACTGAATTAACAGAAGTGTTAAGGGACACCTCACAGCAGATTGCCATCGCTGTGGAAAATATGCTTGCCTACACATCCCTGAAACACTCACATCAACACCTGCAGGGAGAAAAAGAGTACCTGCTTTCCAGCGAGAGAAATCAACAGCTCGGCGGTTTCTTTTTTGCCTCCCGGCAGATGCAGCAGGTAATGGAAGTAATCAAGCAGGTTGCAAATACCGATGAAACGATTCTGGTTACCGGTGAAACTGGTACAGGTAAAGATTTTCTCGCTCGAATGATTCACGAGATGAGTGACCGGCATGACCACTTGTTTATCAAGACCAATTGTCCGGGTCTCACCCCTTCTCTTTTTGAAAGTGAGCTTTTCGGTCATGCCAAAGGCGCCTTTACCGGTGCTGAAAGTCTGCGGTTAGGTCGGTTTGAACTTGCTGCTCAAGGTACGATTTTTCTAGATGAAATTGGGGAACTCCCTATTGTTCTGCAAGCTAAACTGCTGCAGGTTCTCCAGGAACTTAAGTTTGAGCGCGTGGGTGAAAGTAATTCAATACCAGTCGATGTCCGTATCGTTGCTGCAACGAACAAAGACCTGAGAGAAGGAGTAAGGGATGGCTGGTTCAGACAGGATCTGTTCTATCGTCTTGAAACTGTTACAATCAATGTTCCACCTTTGCGCGAGCGTACAGAAGACATTCCCTTGCTGATAAAAAATATCAATGAAAATGAGTCCGAACGCATGAATCGGGAAGCGCCCATTTACACAAGTGATGCTCTCGAACTCCTCTCAAAGTATAAGTGGCCAGGCAATGTTAGAGAACTCAAGAACATGGTCAAACGGCTTATTATTCTACATCCGGGCATGTCAATTTATAAGGAGGATATAAAGCGAATCTTTCCATTAAGCATAATGCCAGCAGAAGAACCTGATTCAATCAGTACCCTAAACCAAGCTGAACGTAGCCATATAATTAAAGCGTTAACCACTACCAAAGGTATGATTGGCGGGAAAAAAGGCGCAGCCAATCTTCTAGGAATCCCCCGCTCAACTCTCCAGTACCGCATGAAAAAACTCAATATACAATCTGAATCATACCGATAATAAAATAAGTGCTAATAAAACACGGTTTAACTGTTTTATCTAAATCCACATTCATTCTTTGAGACGATGTATTTCTGCAGATAGGTAGCTTTCATCTGAGTTTATAAATATTGTATAAATACTTGATATTAAGGAAAATAGAACAGCAAGATGATCCATGTTTGTATTTCTCATCTAATCTATATGCTATTGCCCACTCAGATAATCTCTTACCCATATCGAGACTATTCGGAAGGTTACCGAAATGGCAAGTGCCGATGTTACTAGAAATGTAATGGCGAGTAGCCAATACCAGGTGCGAACTAATCTACGCTTTACCCGGCGGAAGAATTTCCAAGAATGCTCGGCTTTATGAGGAACTGAATTGAATCCGGTTAGAAAGCTATATGTAGTAATGGACCAAAGTAGGCCGATTATACTAGGAATGAGATAAAAATCTTCTTCATGCGATTTGGACGTGAAGATAATTACCGTTATAACGATCAAGCTGGCCAGTCCGACGACTACAGCTGGTATGCGCAGGACTTGCAGAGTTTTGGCGATTTTTCCTAGCTTATCGATCATGGATAGTTATCAAAGCTCGTAAAAATTCACGGGCGAGCTTCAGTGTGTCCAGTGAGGCATAGCCAAACATGGAAAACGATGGGATATAAGTATTCTTTTTCTTTATTTAGTTAATGTAATACAGCTTGCCTAAGCAGTATTGCTCCAATAGAGAGACAAAATACTCCATTTGCAATTAATGCTAATACTTTCAATGATCTATTTTGTTCAGATTTTGAAAATATTCCGACAATGAAGCCAAAACCTGTTATTATTCCAAATAATAAGATGAGATTTACTATTTCAAATGCCCCTGGTTTGAAAATTGACAGAGGACTTTGCTCAACATCAATATTTATGTAATGGATGTAAATTGATCCACACATTGTAATCAACCAAGATATTAGTCCTATACCCAGACTTATTTTTACCAATTTGATTTTCCTTCGAATATAGTTGGGTTCACCGGCGCACACGTCATGCAAGTCTGGTGGATTGTCTGGTTATATTTTTTTATTTTATTTCAAATAGATAGTTTTCAAAGAATCGAAATTGGTTCTCTGATATTTGGTTTAGATTGATTTCCAGTTTATTTATTCTGTATATTTTAGTTCCTTCCCATCTGTCCACTAAGTCAACTTTAAAACCTTTATTTAATTGCTCTTTAACTATTCTGTAAAATTGTTTTGTAGCTTCTATATCCTCTGAATCTTCCTCATACCAGTCTACTGGTTTCGAGAACCCTAAATCTTTGCTCATTATGTGCCGAAAACCACAGCTACATTCGTGCTGTGAACCTGCAAACCAGATGTTTGAATGCGAAAGTAAAGAGATAGAAGAATCTTCAGTTCTATTTTCAACTCTTTTAAATATTATCAACTCAGTATTTCTCGATGATAAATTTTCAGGACTATTTGTTGAGATGTATACCGAGTAACACATTTTTTTAATTTAACGTATAATTTCACCGGTGAGCTTCAGTTTGTCCAGCAGAACATAGTGAAACATGGTGAGTAAATGGTCAGAATAATAATTAAATCATACTCGTTTAGTGACAATCTATGCTTTTCTAAACTTTGTAATAATCAACATTTTAATTCTAATTCCAGATTATAAGCAGACTCATCCTGTATCAGCCCTTTATTTATAAAACCTAATTTTTCATAATAGCTAAGAGCATTTAATGTGCTCTCAGTATACAGTTTGGTAATATTCAATTGAACTGCTTTTTCTTTTACTAAACCAAATAGTTGAGTACCAATTGAATTGCCTTCATATCCAGGCAGAATATAGAGATGACTCACATTGCCGATATTGCTACCTAATTTTAGCTGAATAAACCCAATAATCTTATTATTAGTTTTTGCCACTATAGTATAGCTTTGTTGGTTCTCTAAAGTTTGCTTGATATAATCTGGCGTTATGTCGACATAAAACTTATCAAATGTATCCTTCAATTGGCCATCATAGGCTTTACGGGATAGTTCACGGGCTGAAGTTTGCATTACGGTGTGAATTTCTTCATTATCTGATGGTTCAGCTTTCTGGTAATTTATTTTCATATTTGCTTCTGAGTAGTAATTCTAACACTGCAATTTCGCTGTCACAAAAAGTGGAGCACAGCCTAGATATTGACATCCGCTGGAATTGCATAGTTAACCCTGATTTTTTCAGACGAATAATATATCTATTTTCCGTTATTCCGTAGATCTAAAGATTGTTCCTTCTTAGCTTCCAAAAATTTTTCCCATTTCAACACAGCCTCCGTTACATCTGGCGCAATAAGTTGTTCTCCTGTGATAGCGGCAATCTCTCCCATAGAAGTAACTGCTTTTTTACACATAAAAACTGCTCGCGCCATACCAAAGGCGCGGAGTTCACCATCAACTTCGAATCTATGCTCCAAGTACAAATATTTATCATCCCATGTGACTATTCGACTAATAATACGAAATTTTTCAAATGGTTTGATTGGTCTTATATAAGTCACATCATAGTTTGCATTTATAGGAGAGCACCCACGCTTTAGCATCTTGCCAAGAATGCCCATTTGCCCCATTTGATGAATTGAGGCGGCTTCAATAAATGCTGGGTACCGCGAACTGGTTAAATGAAAATTTAGATCACAATCTGATGGTAATACACGAAAATTAGAAATAAAAATATCCAAGGGATGTCTCTTTGGACCAAAAAGAATCTTGAACGTTATAATCAAAAGCCGAAAGTATAGCGTCATGCTTTCTCCTGGCTAACGAGTCTGTAGAATGTGGGAAAAGCCTAAAAAGTAATTTCTATATGATTCCTTCAAGATATTTTTCGGGTTTGTGAAGCCTATCTTTATAAAAGTGTAACCTTATCTCAGGGATATTTACCAGGAAAAACATAACACATTGGTGTTTTTCATCTTGCGTTGAAGCCTGCTTTTTTGGGCTGGTTCTACAATCCCATACCTATGAACCTTTATCAGGATATGGACGCTGCAAGAGAGGGGTCATTGGATTTTTCATATCATGCCCTAAGAAACCTGTGCTAAAGTGGCAAGTCTTAAGATGGATGTTTTCTTATATTTCAA
>CAZWVC010000320.1:0-5175 GCA_964637245.1 uncultured Desulfocapsaceae bacterium | reverse complement strand
AAGTGGTTTTTCCATGATCGATATGACCAACAGTTCCAACATTGACATGCGGTTTGGTCCTTTCAAATTTTTCCTTTGACATAGTCTTACCTCTTTATGCTTGAAGTCATATTCCTCGAATTTTTTTAATTATCGCTTCCGCCTTAGCGGCAGGAACCACATCATATTCCAAAAACTGCATGGTGAAATTTGCCCTTCCCTGGGTTGCAGACCGAAGCGATGTTGAATAGCCAAACATCTCTGCTAACGGTACATGCGCGTGAACAACCTGTAAATCGTTCGCTGCTTCAACGCCAGTGACTTTCGCCCTTTTGCTGTTTAGATCTGACATAACATCTCCGAGGTAATCCTCGGGTGTTACCACTTCAATTTCCATCAGCGGCTCTAGCAGTACTGGTTTTGCATCTGCTGCTGTTCGGCGTATCGCCATACCAGCGGATACTCCAAATGCCATTTCGGTCGATTCTTCGTCGTGATATGAACCACCAACCAAATTCACCTGCAGATCTGTCAGCGGATACCCTATGAGCGGGCCGGAATCCAAACTGTCCCTGATACCCTTTTCTATAGCACCTAAAAACTCACCAGGTATTGTTTCAGTGTCAACCTTGTTGACAAACTCAAGACCCTTCCCCCGTTTAAGTGGTTCGATCTCAAGAATTACATGGCCATACTGGCCTTTGGCACCGGTTAGTTGATCAAACTTGCCCTCACCCCTGGCACCTGTGCTGATTGTTTCTTTGTAGGCAACCTGAGGTTTACCGACATTGGCCGATACTTTAAACTCACTCAGCAGGCGATCGACAATAATTTCAAGATGTAGCTCTCCCATACCTGAAATAATTGTTTGCCCGGTATCATCATCAACTGCAATGGTGAACGATGGATCTTCAAGAGCTATTTTATCTAAGGTTTCAGAGAGTTTCTTCTCCTCCGCCTTGCTTTTAGGCTCAATTGCAACACCAATTACCGGTTCCGGAAATTCCATGCTCTCGAGAACAATGTAATCCCCGCTTTTACACAGAGTATCCCCTGTGGTGGTAAACTTGAGCCCGACTATTGCTCCGATATCGCCGGTACCTATCTCGTTAACCTCTTCACGCTTATTGGCATGAAGCTTGAGTAACTTGCTGATCTTTTCCTTCTTTTTCTTGACCGGGTTGAAGACCTTATCTCCTACCTTAAGAGACCCCGAATAGGTCCGCACAAAAGCAAGGTTTTCAACGAACGAATCACTCATCAACTTAAAAACCAGCCCACAAAATGGCTCCTTTAAACTGGTTTTCCGCGTTATGGCATTTCCAGCCTTATCCATCCCGTCTACGCTTGTAATATCAAGCGGCGAGGGTAGATAATTTATGACACCGTCAAGCAGAGGCTGAATCCCTTTGTTCTTAAAAGCACTACCACAAAATACTGGAATTAGATTTAACTCCAGGGTAGCACTTCTAAGCGCACTATAAATCTCAGCCGCAGATACAGGTGTATCTTCTAAGTATTTTTCCATGACCCCCTCATCGAAGTCGGCCAACTTCTCGAGGAGTGCCATACGTGCGGCCGAGAATATTTCTCTGTGTTCGTCAGGAATGTCTTTTTCTACGACTTCCTGCCCAAGAGATTGCTCATTGAATTCAAGCATCTTCTCTTTTATTACGTCTATAACACCAACAAAATCGGCTTCCTTGCCAACCGGTATTTGAATCGCTACAGGGTTGGTGCCGAGTTTATCCGACATCATCTCCAGACATCGATCAAAATCAGCCCCTACACGATCCATCTTGTTGACGAAGGCTAAACGCGGAATATGATACTTGTCCGCCTGCCTCCACACCGTTTCCGATTGTGGCTCAACCCCTCCAACGGCACAGAAAACGGCTATTACTCCATCGAGCACGCGTAGACATCTTTCAACTTCTACGGTGAAGTCGACATGCCCTGGAGTGTCGATTATGTTGATCTTATGATCATCCCAAAAGCAGGTTGTTGCTGCAGAGGTGATGGTAATTCCTCTCTCCTGCTCCTGCTCCATCCAGTCCATTACGGCATTGCCATCATGAACCTCGCCGATCTTATATGATCGACCTGTATAGTAAAGAATCCTTTCAGTTGTCGTTGTTTTACCTGCGTCAATATGGGCCATAATGCCTATATTACGCACAACTGACAAATCATTCAGGGCAGCCATCAGTCTTTTCCTTGGTTTTACTATAGTTGACGTCTGCCCCAATTGGGCAATCTGCCCTAGCTGTTACCAGCGATAATGCGCAAACGCCTTATTGGCCTCTGCCATTCTATGCGTGTCATCACGTTTCTTTACAGATGCACCTCTGTTATTGTAGGCATCCATAAGTTCAGCAGCAAGTTTGTCTGCCATGGATCTACCTGAACGTGACTTAGCAAATCCAATAATCCAGCGAATTGCCAAGGCATTACGTCTGGTTTGACGTACTTCCATGGGTACCTGATACGTGGCACCACCAACCCTTCTGGATTTTACCTCGACCTTTGGCCTGACCTTTTCCATCGCCTCTTCAAAAACAGTGAGTGAATCCTCTTCCTGAATTTTTGCAGCAATGATATCCATCGCGTCATAAAAAATACGCTGGGCCAGACTCTTTTTCCCCCTCTCCATCAATCCATTGGTAAATTTACTTACCAGGACACTCTTGAAACGTGGATCAGGATCAACTGGTCGTTTTTCAATTAATCTTCTACGCGCCATAGTTTTCCTCTCTTAAGAGCATCCAAATTAAGCTGGACGCTTAGCACCATATTTTGAACGACCCTTACGTCTATCAGAAACACCCAGTGTATCAAGTGTACCGCGAACAATATGATAGCGGACACCAGGAAGATCTTTTACCCTTCCACCTCTGATCAGCACAACAGAGTGTTCCTGCAGATTATGTCCGATTCCAGGAATATATGACGTAACCTCAATACCGTTAGTCAACCTTACCCTGGCTACTTTCCGCAGCGCAGAGTTTGGCTTTTTCGGGGTCGTGGTATATACCCTAACACAAACGCCCCTTTTCTGAGGTGATCCTTTCAAGGCCGGGGTAGTTGTCTTTTTGACAATTTTCTTCCTTCCCTGCCTGACAAGTTGGTTAATAGTTGGCATCGTTTCTGCTGCTCCTGTTCGATTAACCTTTTTGAATAATTTATCGACAAAACACTCACTAAAAAATCCATGCTGATCGCAGCACGAAAGAGATAATATTTACCTCATAGCAACTGTACTGTCAAGAATAAAAACAACTCATACTATCAATTATGTTACTACCTATCTCTCTCAAGTCCGGTACCAGCAGAAATCAAGCGACCCATAATTACGTTCTCCTTGAGACCAGAAAGATCATCCACCCTGCCAGCCATTGCTGCATTGGTCAGCACCTTGGTGGTTTCCTGGAAGGAAGCCGCCGAAATAAATGACTCAGTGGAAAGCGAAGCTTTGGTAACTCCAAGCAAAAGTGGTTCGGCTACCGGTGGCACCATTCCTTTCTCAAAGAGTTGATCACGTTCATCTTCAAATTTCCACCACTCTACCTGCTCACCTATCATGAACCTGGATTCCCCCGATGCGGTTATCATAACCCGTCGCATCATCTGGCGGACGATTACCTCAATGTGCTTGTCGTTAATACGGACACCCTGGAGTCGATAGACCTCTTGAATTTCATTTACGAGAAACTTGGCAAGCTCCTTAACTCCGAGAACTTTGAGAATATCGTTTGGTACTATGGTACCTTCCATCAGCGGCTCACCCGCTTGAACATAGTCACCTTCATGTACAATAAGGTGTTTTGATTTTGGTACAAGATACTCTTGTGGATCACCATGTTCCGGGGTAACAACTACTCGTTTTTTACCTTTCAACTCCTTGCCAAAACTAATCCGACCATCAATTTCTGTAATGATAGCTGGCTCTTTGGGCTTGCGGACTTCAAAGAGTTCTGCAACCCGAGGAAGACCACCGGTGATATCCTTGGTTTTAGAGGTTTCTCGAGGGATCTTGCCGACGATAGTACCCGGTTTGATCTCGTCACCTTCATTTACTGAGATAATTGAGCCAACCGGCAGGCTGTATCTGGCAAAAACTTCAGAATTAGGAAGCTTCAGGGTCTTACCACGCTCATTTTTAACAGAAACACGAGGATTCAGTTGAGCACCACCGGCAGGCAGGGTAATAACCTTCGAGGCCTTTCCTGTTACCACATCAACTTTTTCCTGCATGCTGACGCCTTCAGTGACATCACCGTATTTAATTATACCCCCAACTTCCGCAACGATCGGGATTGTATAGGCATCCCAATCTGCCAAAATCGTACCACCCTCTAGTTCTTCGCCTTCTTTGACGAGAATCTGGGCACCATAGTTGACCTTAAATTTTTCTCGCTCTCGGCCAAGATCGTCTATGATAACAATTTCTGCATTTCTGTTCATGACGATCTTAATGCCTTCTGCATTAACAACTGAATGAAGATTCTTAAAACCTACTTTTCCACCACGCTGGGTCCGCAGTTCCGCCTGCTCAACGGCTCTACTTGCTGTACCACCAATATGGAAGGTACGCATGGTCAGCTGGGTTCCAGGCTCACCAATGGATTGGGCGGCGATAACTCCAATTGCCTCGCCGATATTGACCATATGGCCACGCCCTAGATCACGTCCATAACAAAGTGCGCAGACACCCCGACGGGATCGGCAGGTCAGCACCGACCGGATTAGAATGCGGTCAATTCCGGCCTTTTCGATTTCAGTAACGATATCTTCAGTAATTTCCTGACCCTCTGCAATAATAACTTCATCGGTGTAGGGGTCAATCACATCTTCCAAGGCAACGCGTCCTAGAACCCTGTCCCCCAGAGGAACTATGATCTCACCACCATCCAATAATGGTTCGGCAATGATTCCATCAATGGTTCTACAGTCTTTTTCCACTATCGTTGATTCCTGAGCTACGTCGACCAGCCTTCTGGTAAGGTAACCGGAGTTAGCTGTTTTAAGTGCGGTATCGGCAAGACCTTTACGGGCACCGTGAGTAGAAATAAAATACTCAAGAACATCAAGACCTTCGCGAAAATTCGCTTTGATTGGAGTTTCAATAATCGCACCTGATGGCTTGGCCATCAAACCACGCATACCTGCCAGCTGACGAATCTGATCGCGGGAACC
>CAZWVC010000319.1:0-5218 GCA_964637245.1 uncultured Desulfocapsaceae bacterium | reverse complement strand
TGAAGAAGAGCTATTAAAAGTTGGCATACCACCCGAGCAGGCCGAAGGAAAAAAGGTATATCGCGGGGTTGGTTGCGTGAAATGCCATCATACAGGTTATAAAGGTAGAAGTGGTATCTTTGAACTCATGTTGCTTGACAAGGATATGAAAAATTTGATTCTGAAGACCGCTGATTCAAATACCATCAAAGAACTGGCTGTGGAGAAAGGTATGGTAACGCTACGGGAGGCTGGTATTAAAAAGATCTTTGAAGGTGTCACCACCATTGAAGAAGTCTTCCGGGTTGCCCACGAGTAAGATTCTCTAGCGCCAAGCTGAGAAACCCACTAAAATTAAATAATGATCAAACCTAGAATAATTACGTTTATTCCTGTAGCTGTTGTGTAAGTATTGCTCACGATTAATACTCTACCATAACCTGTTATATATGGTACTGTGGAAATATCCGCTTATTAATAAGTTAATTCATTCAATTATCGGAAATATTGCGCTATAGAAAGTCAGGGGCTGAGAACAGCTTTTATACCTTCACTATGGTGGATTCGCGAGCAACATCAACTGCGGCTACTATCACCGGAAAGAGTGGAACAACTTTTGAGTTGAGTATCTCAGCAATGGATCAGACTGGACTGTCAAGTGAATATTCGTCTGCAATTCAGTTTACCTTTTAGTGCGAACAAGGTAGTTTTACAGCAGGACAATCAAGGTAAGTAACTCTTCCCAGAGGATTGACTATGAAAAAGCTGGACAGAATTCATGAAGCTCTGAAAAACGATGAATTTTTTGTTGAATATATGCCTACCATGTCGCTAACCGACCAAAAATGTGTTGGGGCGGAGGTACTGATGCGGTGGCAATTGGATGATCAGATTATCCCACCGCTTGAGTTTATTCCAGCTGTAGAAAATACTCCGCTGGCAGGGCTTTTGACCTTCAGAAACATTGAGATTGTCGGCAGAGAGCTGGGGGAATGGCTGAAAGCAACAGATAATGTCCATATTGGCATAAACATTCCTCCTGAAATTCTCGGCAGGGGAGGCCTTCTCTATGCTTTGCAAAATGCCGAACTTGAGGAACTCGCAGAAAAACTTGTTATTGAAATAACTGAACGTGGCTTTCCTGACAGTCAAGGCCTGGAAAGTCTTGAACTTAGGGGGAAGACTAGAGTTGCTATTGATGATTTTGGTGCAGGTGACTCAAACCTCAGACAACTTTCCCGGATCGAAGCGGATATTTTGAAAATAGATAAGTTTTTCATCGATCAGATAGAGGATGGTCCTGTTCCCAAAATAGTTAAAGCGATTATCGGATATGCTCAGGGCATGGAGTTTGACATCATCGCTGAAGGTGTCGAAAATGAACACCAAGCAGATGTTCTTCGGGATCATGGGGTTTCAATGGCACAGGGCTGGCTTTTTTCTAAGTCATTGAGAATTGACGAATTTCTGAAATATTATGAAAAACACCTATGACAGTTTTATTTATGCCCCTCGACAGCTTTTATCACAACCTCCTCAGACATTCCTAGATATTTGGCAGCTTCTTTGCCGGATTCAACGGCTATAGACACTATCAGGCCAGTGTTAACAATCCCGATTATACTGATGACTATACTGATGATACGGGTTAGCGGTCGTGTTGGTGTAATATCACCATAACCAACAGTTGTTGCCGTTATCCAGCCGAAATACAAGCCCTCGTTCCAGCTGAAATCCTCGATAACACCGACGAAAATTCCAAGCGCGGTGATGACAATGCCGAGCATTCCCCAAATAGGTGCAAAATAGACCAGCAGCACTGAAAAGGTTCGTAAAAAGACGACTGAGAGTTGCATGGTATTTGGCCTCCTTTTAAAAGATGGATAGGGAGTGGAAATTATTTTCTTTGATATAAATATAACAGTTCAAAATATTCATATTTAAAATACTATGAGTGAATTATTAACCGGTAAGTAGCAATATTTTTACAAATGCCTGACGATTTGTATTAACCCGGATATTTCATAAACTATTTAATGATCACTGATTAAAATATTTTCTTTCGAAGCATTACGAGTATTACAAGGGCAATTTCTGGCACTACACTGTGTAATGCACTATTGTCAGCATTATTCACCCTTTGGGCGAGCCTGAAAGGCCCATGGCCTTTGATAGCGAGGGTTCGTGGCAGAAAACTACAGATTAACCCTCCATGCCTTAGCCCGCATGTTTCATGAACATTTTTGATTAAAGCAGCAAAATGTATGAAATTACATGTATATTTCGAACTTTTTCGTATTTTCTTAAGGTACACGTTTTAACCTCAACACTTTTTCTTTAACTAGGAAAATGTTCACCAAAGGCGAGTCACTATAGCCCGCTATTCCTTGTCGCATCTGAGATTTTCATACTTTAGTATAGAAAATCACAAGGCTCCTTAACTAGCAGGCTGTATCAACTCGTGAAAAATCCTAGTTTATCATATTGCAAAATGCTATTTTTTATATATCCTTAATGTTATTATTTTTTGATTTATTGATAATAATATGTAAATTTGAACAGATGGAGTTCAAATGTCTGAAAAACACTGGTTGATTGTACTTTTTACCGATGACCCATAAATGCATTATAATTTTACCAGCCAAAATGTTGATCCAGCAATATTCGGTGCTGTCGTTTAAAAGATAACCGAGAACAATAAACTTTCCCTCGAGGTAGAGGGGGTGATGTATTTTTTCCAATGCAAATATACAATATTTTGGTGTCTCACCTTGCCCGTACAAGCTACCTGAGACCGCAATAAAGGGCGTGCATGTTGCCGCAACATGAAGTAATGGCTATGATCACTAAGAGGCTTAATCTTAATTTTTGTTATATAAACTATATCAAATCCACTAATAACATACCTATGAACAGAATATTTATACTTCTTGTGTTGTCTCTTTTTGCTGCAGGATGCTCCCCTGTCTCAGTGCAAACCCAGGGAAAGGTGGCTTTAGATCCTGTGAAAATGAAAGCTACCTATGCTTGGCTGGAGAAAGCTGTTCCTAGCAATGATATACGAGTAAATAACCAGGATATCAATCGTCTGGTGCGCAACTCTGTCGAAAAACATCTGGCAGCCAGGGGATATTTCCGCGTCAATCCGGATCAGGCAGATTATCTCGTAACGTGGTTTGGCAATATTGAGGAGGAAGTTAAAGAGATCTCTCTTGCCAGTTTTTACAACAGATCAGGCTATACTGGACTCATTGGTACAATGCCTGAAAATGTTAAAGCTGGAAAAGTAAAAAAGGTGTTTGCTAGAGGGACACTTATTCTTGACATTCTGGAAAAGCAAACAAAGAACGTAATCTGGAGGGGAAGTGCCACCAACACTATCCAGGAAGGAATGTCACAAGGTAGAAAAGCCCAGTACATTGATTCCTCTGTAAAGAAAATCCTGGATGATCTACCACAGCGTTAAAACCTGTTGAAATCCATAACAGGGCAAGATTGAAGAGAGAGATTATAGAGATTCTGTATCCTCCTTGCCCTGATGGTATTGATTTTTAACCTTTTGCCGTAGATAACTTTTAGCAATTCTAGGTTATTTCCTCCCATTGCCGTCCCTTATTCGTTGACGGGGTCTGTTCAAGCCTTGGCGTACTTCACTCTCCTGCAGTAAAGATTGAATTTAGCTCCAAGAATCTCACGCTTTAAGCGCAGGATGTCCCTCTCCCTTTATTGCACGTCTTACCAGCCAGTTTTATTATATAAGTGGAACGGTTTAATAGCTGGTTGATCATTTCCAATATTTTACTATTGAGTATGCCAAAATGGAAAGACAATTAGCTGATACATTCTAAGTGAATAGAGGTGGTTTTCCCACCTCCTCTTGTAACAATCGATATGATGTTTAACCTGGATTTGTACCCAAATGAAAATTGTAACTCTGTTAAATCTTTGTTGTTTATTTCGATAGTTAAAACAGGTAGTAGTTTGTGCATTGTGCCAAAAAATATAATCCACTGAGTTCAATGATTCAATGCACTGGTTAACCAACATGTAACAACATCCTGAAAGAGGCCGAAAATGCAAAAAATATTAGTTTTTATCACAGCTACACTATTGTCTATTGGTTCACAGGCGTTGGCAATTGATTCTCCTGAGGGTGCATCTCCCTATTTTTTTGATTCACCCACTGCCTATTCATCGCAGTACTTCAACAGAATTTTGGAGGCGCATAAACTCCAGTTTGATGTTGGTACAGAAAAGATACCTTTTACCTATGCTAAAATTGGTGGGGGAAAAGCATCTTTTAATGCTGCACCAACCGCCTATTCGCCTTGGCAATACCATGACATTTTGACCTCCTATGGTCTTGAGCTTTCTCCTGAACGAGTTAAAAATGTGCTGACCGTAAGTTCATATGCAAAAGTTGCCGGTGATGAAATAACCTTTGGCACCTCTCCTACGGCTTACGGGGGACCGGAGTGGAAGAATATTCTCAAAACCTATACTCTACCAGCACCGTCAGTACCTGTAGTTAAGCCAAAAGTAGAAAAAGCTCCGCCACCACCAGTAGCTAAACCAGGCGATGACGATGGCGATGGAGTAACCAATGATAAAGATGCCTGTCCTGACACACCGCGTTATGCCGCAGTTGATGACCGGGGCTGTTGGGCACTTTCGAGCAAGCTGCTTTTTGACTTTGATAAAGCAGTTATTAAGTCTGAATTTTATTCATTGCTCGATAACACCAGAAAGGTATTTGACGAATATCCCAATATGCGGGTTGTCGTTGAGGGACATGCTGACAGTACTGGTACGGACGAATATAACTTGGACCTGTCGCAACGACGCGCTCAGGCGGTAGTAGACTATCTTATCCAGCAGGTGAGTATTGCCGCCAATCGCCTTAAAGCCATGGGCTATGGTGAGTCTAAGCCGGCTTATTCCAATGACACCAAGGAAGGTCAGGCCAAAAATAGAAGGGTTGAGTTCTCACCCATGAAATAAGATTACCTCCCAAACAAAGCTGGGGAAATTAGAGCTATTCTCATATGGCTGTAATTTCCCCATTTTTATTTTCAGACCTGCAGTAAGTCCAGAACCCCAACCTTCCCAAAGTTTTAAAGTACCTCAATTATCTATTCTTATTTCCCCTTTTCCTCATCACAATTTAATACTTGCTGAGGAAAAGAGGGAATCAGATATGGTAAAAAAAGGTTTTCAAACAATAGGAGAGAGTATTATG
>CAZWVC010000318.1:0-5258 GCA_964637245.1 uncultured Desulfocapsaceae bacterium | reverse complement strand
TATCTCTCCAGCCTGATCAACCTATCTGGCTCCCAGTCGGTTAACTGGAAGGGGCCGCTGCCAACAGGGGAGGTGGAGAATGTTCCCTTCTGCATACTTACGATATGTTTAGGAACTATGGCGGTCTGATACATGGCCAGTGCTCCCAGCAATGGCGCATAGGGTTCCACAAGCTTAATTTCAAGTTCATGTTCGTTCACGGCTGTCAAACCGGTGATGATGTCCGTTTCCAGTGCACGATATTTCTCTGAACCGACAATGTAGAGCAGGTGGGGAAGAATGGAAGGTGCTGGATCTATCCTGAAAAGCCGCTGCAGCGAGAAAATTGCATCTTGGGCAGTTACCGGTTGGCCATCGTGAAAGGTTGCGTCCTGGCGCAGGTGGAAACGAAGAACTCTTCCCTGTCCTTCAATCTGCCAGTCTCTCGCTATGGCAGGCAATATGTTCAGGTAGGGACCGAACTGGACAAGCCCATCATAGATCTGATAGGTGACAGATCTTCCAAAGTCATCCACTATATATGGTGGATCGAGGCTGGCTGGCATTGAATCAAGGGGCAGTCTATATACCCCTCCACGCTTTATCTCTATACTGGTGGAAACTTTCTGGGAGGATGTTTTCTCCTGATCATCATTTTCAAGACCGCACCCAAGAAAAGTCAGCAACACCATAAAAAAAGAGATTTTACAGATATTTATGCTCATCACCTCAACCTGAGAATATCAATTTATAATAGTAAATCTTGTCCACCTTCCAATCGGTAAATGTAAATTACTATAAAAGCTGGACCTTTACTCCTACTTTTATTAAGGATGAGAGAATTAATAGCATAAAGATATCAAGCGGACACAACAATAAGATAGGCTTTCACAATTGGTGCAGGGGAGGAGCGCACAGAAAGAAGCCACAGACGATAACTTGCCCGTGGCTTCTCAGGGGATTACTGAAGCAGCTATCAGGGGAGGAAGTGCTGCCTCAGCTCTGTAGAAATTTATCTATTTTACATCGACTCAGGGACCACATCCACCGCCAGCAAGCAGAGGTGTGGCAAAGGTCATTACTGTAATTCCAATCACTATGAGCTGGGCAATTGCTTTTTTCATATTGTCCTCCTGAGACATGATGTTATGGATGTAAACACTCTTCATTTGCTGATGCTTAATTTGAAATCACATGAGCAAGCTCTGTGCCAATCTTATTGCAATAACACTCTCCCCGCTATCACCCTGTGATTATTCTTTTTTTTATATACCTTGATGTTGATTTCTCTGTACCGCAATGGTTGCTCGCTGCTTTACCGGGCAGTAAAAACAGCCTGTTTTCAGCGTCACGCTGGATAAATATTGGGTTTCTGCAGAGTTGCACATTAGAGTGTGATGTGCATATAAAAATGTGCATATCATTGTAAGCTGCTTATATTCTTTGCTAAAAGTAGATAAAATTGAACACCACACTGGTCGTGGAGGTAGGAGATGGTGAAAACTAAATCAAAGTCAACACGTATTCTCATCGTGGATGATGATGTTGGTGCCCGTGAATCACTGGAAGCAATTCTGGAGGATGACTACTCTCTTGCTTCCGTCGATAATGGTTTCAAGGCACTGGAGCGACTGGATAGTGAAAACTTTGATCTGGTATTGCTTGATGTGACCATGCCCGATATGGATGGTATAGAAACCTTGAAAAGGATCAAAAAAAGCGATAAAAGCATCGACGTTATTATGGTTTCAGCCATCGATCGGGCTCAGGAAGCAACAGCCTCAATTCAGACAGGAGCCTATGATTATATCACAAAACCCGTTGATCCAGACTCGATCATGAATGTGATTTCCAGAGCTTTACAAAAAAGGATGCTGGAAAAGGAAGTTAAGTACTTACGCTCGGAAGTCTCTCAATTTGCAAAAAACAGGCAAATAATTGGGCAATCATCATGTATGCGCGAAGTATTCATCATGGTTGACAAAGTAGCTGTAACTACCAGCAACGTCCTGATCTCCGGTGAAAGCGGTACCGGTAAGGAACTCATCGCCCAGGCAATCCATGCTCAGGGTCAGAGGTCAAATAAACCTTTTGTGGCAATTAATTGCGCTGCAATACCATCTGAATTGATGGAAAGCGAATTATATGGCCATGAAAAAGGTGCGTTTACGGGAGCTCAGACACGGAGTATCGGAAAATTTGAGTACGCTGATAATGGTACAGTTTTCCTCGATGAAATAGCTTCACTGAAACTGGAGCTGCAGGCAAAGCTTTTACGCTTTCTTCAGGATTCAGAGTTCACACGTGTAGGCGGTAATCGAACCATTAAAGTCGATACGCGGCTAATAGCTGCAACAAACGTATCCCTCAAACAAATGGTCGATGAAGAGAAATTCCGTGAGGACCTGTTTTTCAGACTTAATGTTATTCCCATTGAACTGCCGCCTCTTCGCAAACGAGATGGTGATATTGCATTGCTGGCAAACTATTTTCTCGACAAATTCAATCGTAAACTCAACCAGGATATTGAAGGGATCACCACCGACGCCATGGAGGTGTTAAAGTCGTATCACTGGCCGGGAAATATACGTGAGCTAGAAAATCTCATTGAACGTTTGGTCGTCTTGAGGGCCAATGACAGGTGGATCGACACCAAAGATCTGCCATTCGAGCTCCTCTTTAACGAAAAACATGACCAGAATAACAGAGAGCTTGACCAGGGGCTGATCGAGGCGCGCCAGGTATTCGAACGCAGCTATATCCAACGCGCCTTGAGAATCTGCAACTGGAACCAGGCAAAAACAGCAAGAATGCTCAATATTCACAGAAACACTCTCTTGCAGAAATTGAAATCACTCAACATTCATCTGCAGGGTGAGTAGAAGGGTCATGTGATATTTTGGATGGGCTCGTCCCATCGCTTCGTTCCATGTATTTACCCTGCACACAGTTGTGTGCACATTTCCCATGTGATTTCTACGACTCCAGCATGTTTCCTGCTGGATCAGTGAATTATATTCCCCATTCATAGTGGTACAATACTTGCTCTTCTCCAGATATTACAGATGGCAAATTGCGCCTTCTCTCTGGGTATCAGAAACATTTTCCTCAATGGCTAAACGTTTCAGATAGACTGGTGTGTCAGGTTGTGGAGGAAAAGGAGTTATAGGGAGTTACGATGTCTAATACAAAGGAACAATTCGAGAGTGTCAGCGTTCAGGACCTTGAGAATCAGGTGGAGCAATTAACCCTTCAGCTACGAGACTACCACATGATGAAGGAGCAACTCACCCAGGCACAGAAAAGAGAAACCCTGGCGTCTTTAAATGGTGGTATTGTCCATGATTTCAATAATATTTTGCACTGTATTCTCGGATACACGGAAATGGCATTGTCGGGGAAAAAGCAAGGCTCAACCGATTTTGAGACCTTTAAACAGATTCAGGCAATTGTTGAAAGAGGAAGAGATCTTGCACAGCGATTTCTGACGTTTGGAAGGAACTCCGCTACCCATCCGGTCGTGTTGAACATCAATACTATACTTGAAGACGTTGAACGCCTACTATTGCACACCACACCACGCAATATAACAATAGAGCATAAGATGGATTCTGAACTCTTCTCAATCATTGGAGACGAAGGTCAGTGTGAACAGGTTTTCATGAATCTCTGTATTAATGCAATGGACGCCATGCCACGTGGTGGAAAATTGTTTATCAATACCGAGAATATTGACTTCGCTAAAATCAATCCATTACATATTAGACCAGGCATGATTCCCGGTTCATACGTGCACATCAGTTTTTCTGACACTGGCATTGGCATAAGCGAGGATCTTATCGAAAACATCTTTGAACCTTATTTTACAACAAAAGAGAAAGGCAGGGGCTCAGGTCTGGGTCTCTCGGTAGTTTCCTCCATTGTCAAAAGTCATGGAGGTTATGTCCATTGTACAAGTGTACCTGATTTAGGTAGCACATTTGATATCTATCTTCCTGCTGTAAATATTGATCATATAGAAAAAGCAAACAGAAAAGAACAATGCTTCCTTGGCCATTCAAGTAGTGGTGAAGTCATCTTATTTGTTGACGATGAAGAGGCAATTTTACATATTGGCAAACATTTTCTTCAAAACTGCGGCTACAATGTTCTGACAGCCGGAAATTGTGAAAAAGGACTCAAACTCTATCAAAATAGAACCATAGATCTCGTCATTATGGATGTAGGAGTACCGGAAATTGAAGGTGTTGAAATCCTCAAAAGCCTGCGGTCTGTCGATGCAGAGGCGAAAGTGCTTGCCATTAGTGGGTACCCTGCCACTGACAGGGCAGTCAGAGCGTTGAATATTAAAGAACAGGAATTTCTCCAGAAGCCCTTCACCCGTGAGGAGTTCTTAAAAAGAGTGCGTGTAATACTTGACGGAAAGTTCTCCCAAAAAAGACAGCTTACCATAAACTTGTGAGTCTCATGAACCCTGAGAATAAAAAGCAAGTGACAGAGGAGTTACTCTCATTATATGGCAATACCCTGAATCTAAGCGGAATTGTGCTTCTTCCCTCCGATGACGTATTTTATGATGGCAGGGTATATTTTAATCTCATTGATTCATCAAGCAGCGACTTTTGCAGACATGTTTTATACTACTCAATTGTGCCATCAGGGAAGGTTCTTCTTTTCAATAATTTCCTCACCGCATGAAGTGTAATCGGGGTCAGACTCCGTTTTCTTAGTTTTACCAAATTTGATAAGCTATTTTAGGTAAACTATACTGCAGAAATAAGAATGATCCTGACATCTCAGATGTTGGTCAGCAAAATTGCAACATTGTATAAGGAAAGGCTTAACTATAATAGCAGATTTTGTTGATACCCCCGGCATGAATTGCTCTTTTCAGGACCCCCTTCGGAGTCAGAGTTTATTCCCGAGTAGGCTACTTACCTGGGTACACAAAGATTATAAATCAGCTTTAATTCTATGTAATATCAGTAAGTCACAAACAGCGTTCTTCATAAAAACCCTTTTCCAACCTATCTAATTTCAATTACTTTGAGCCTGTTTTTCATTAAAACTCCTATGCCCCCTGCCGGACACTGGGTTGTAGAAGAACAAATCGATTTACGAAATTTTGACGGCATATTCCCTTTAGGTTAACCTTCCTCTATCAGTTCGGTCCGTTTGGTCTCATAGAATCAAGACTGATTTTTGTCAATTGAGGAAGATAAAATGCGCCACAACCTTGGTCAAGCTTCGGAGATTATATTAAAACTGAAATAAGCTGA
>CAZWVC010000317.1:0-5289 GCA_964637245.1 uncultured Desulfocapsaceae bacterium | reverse complement strand
TAACCGCCAGTGCCATTGCCTCGGCTATAAAGAGAAAGGAAACGTGGGTTGGGGCTAGCCCCACGGATGTATAGACGGATATTTCGTTTTTTCGTTCATAGACTGAGCTGATCATGGTATTCAATACAATAAAAATTGAAATAAGCAATGGTATCAGTATGTTTGGCACGCCCTTGTAGCTCAGAGTTGAACTAGGGCTAAAGAACCAGACCCCATTTTCTTTGCCAACAAATATGGGAAGATTAAATCGATCTACGAGTTCTTCTCCAAAGGCGCCGACATCTGCTTCTGCTAATGGTTTAATTGCGACACTTTTTAGCTGGCCACCCATGGCAAACAATGTCCATGCTGGAACTATAGCAAGCTGGTTGGCCGAGAGATGCTGATATCTGCTTTGCATAGTTTTCACATCACTCCCGGACTCCATGGCCTCTTGCTCTATTTCCGTGAGCTCTGCTGAAACTTCTTGAGGAAAAGTCACCGGGGTCAGCGGTTCGCCGTCAAGATCAGTTATTGCATCAAATTTATCGCCATCAAAAATTCCAATTAGCGTGTAATCAATTCCCCAAAGAGATATTAATTGTCCAATACTTTGCAGGGAAAGTCTCAGCTCATCTGCAAGAGCGGTACTTAATAGGATGGCATGTCTATCTTCCTTGCCAAACCATCTCCCTGCAACAAGTGTCGTATCGACAGCAGTTATTTCCGCTTCGACAGGTGAGAGACCCAGCAGGCCTTTGGTTTCAATCATTTTTTCCCCAAAAACTACAGGAGCCGGAGAGGGTCTGGTCACATTTCTGCCCTCATACCAGACTCTGGCACTTGCAACTTTATCCATAGTGTGTGCACTTCTTAGAATCTGCGCTCCCTGTCGTGGAAGATTTTTCCAGTTCATGGTTTTCATGAGGACGCCTGAGTAAGGTGCCTGAGCTTGGAACAATAGCTGATTGGGTTTTTGGTTTGATTTAACCGTTGTAAAACTCATGATGGTGAAGGTAAGAATAATCAGTGTAAGACAGGTGAGGATCGTCCGCAGTCTTCTTCGGCGCAGATTGGATACACCAAGAAAGAATGCAGCAACAAAAGCTTTCCATTGACTGATTTCGGCAGGACGCATATGGCTGGTACGTCGCTGCATGAGAATCATCTCCTCTTCAAATCTGAAAAAGATAATAAGCGTAACCATAAGTGAGAGGCCGATGATAAAAAACGCAAGGATAATTACCATTGGACTATAGGCCAGCTGGAAGGCAGGGTGCACATTGTAAATTATGGCAATAAGTCCTATGAGGAGTAAGGTAAAGGCACTAATACGCTTATAGATATTGGCATAATTAAAAAGGAATCTTTCAATACAAAAAGCAAAAGGTACAAAGAGTGCAATGTAAAAGAGTACACCGAACAGTACGTCCTTCTGGGTCTTCTCGACTTGCACATACACCCGGCCAGCCAATGCCAATGCCTGTAGCGATGATCTTTTAAATTCACCATAATCCATGGCATCAAGGGCTGCACTGCTGCGTTTCAGGGCCGCTAAACCGCGCTGTTGCAGATTGTTAATCTGCTGATCAACAATGCCATGCTGCTCCAAATTATCAATGCGGGGTTTCAATAAACTCCAGATGTCTCTTGCGGCATAGTAATGCGTGTTGGGAATTTTTGGATATGCATCGACAGGATAACCATATCCCCCAGGTTTCTCAGAATCGCTGTTTGAGAGAATTAATTTCCGAGTCAGGACTGTATCGGAAAGTGTCAGCTTTAACCAGGTACCAGGCTCGGTGTAAAAAGAGGAAATAGTTGAAATTCGTGTATCGATTCTGCTGTACCAGTAGTGTTGTGGGGGGGCATCTCTTCTCCCGTCCAGTATTTCAACTTTAGTAAGGTATTTAAAATTTCTGGGCTCCAACAGGCCAAATATAGTGGTTTCTGTACAGCTGAACAGTGTCAGGTCAGTTTTCATTGACTGACGCTGCATCTTTACTCTGTAATTGGATTTGCCAGTCTCCTTTTTATCAATTGCCCACAGGACCTTGCCAGATTCTTCATCAAAGCGGAAGCCTTCGATTATAACTTTATCAGCAACATTTTTTTTATCAGATACTCCCCTGATGTGAAAAAAGCCACCGGAATCGACCATGGCATAGAATTTTCCCTTACCTTGATATGCCATAATCGTTGTTTGCGTTGCGGGGAAGTTGGCAAATAACTCTCCTTGCAGAAGAAGATTGGCTCTCCCGGTAACACTGGAAAATCCGCGTCGTGGTAGCCTTCCCGTAGAGAGTTTATTCGCCCAGCTGGCTTGGCGGATTTGATCGACAATGAGTTTTTCTTGGCTATCTATGTACTGCCAGTTGATTTCTTCTGCAGTATCCCAAGGGGTTCCCCAGAGATGGCGGGCATCACCAATAGTTGCCAGGGTGAGTCCTAAATAACCAGCAATGGAACTGACTTCTCCGCCATGAAAAGGCTTGCCTAAAAACCATGAGTCCCAGCCGCGTAGTCTATCTCCCCGTAATGTATCAACATATGTAAGAGATGGCTTTGCGATTTTCTCAGCTGACTTACTCAGAATGTCTCCAATTTCACTGTAGATTCCGGTTCGATTAATTCTGGGTCTGAGCTGATAGAGCCAGCCTTCATGAAAGCCACCAATTCCAGTTCCATGGCTGGATAGATGCAGCGAAATAAAAGTCGCTATACGATAATCGCCCAGAATATCCCGTAAGTCTAAAGTAGAACTGAATGCATGTAGATGTTTTTTCGTCTGATTAATGGTGTTTTCATGCTCCTCTAACGATTCCGGAATAAGTTGGGCAAGTATCTGTTGCTCATTATCACTAATGCTATCGTATCGTTCTGCCCAGCCTAGTTGCCGGAGGTTAAATCGCCTTTCAACAAGAGTGTTGATACGTTGTTTATCCTGACTGAGTTTTTTATCCATACGAAGCTGGCCAAGCTCACGGGATATCTGATCGACATATGACTTGAGGTTATTGTTGATAGCAGTTTTTATTTTAAGGTCTCGTTCCTCATCTGGTGGTAAGGGAAAGCTTAAATCTGAAAGTACCTTAAAATTATCTTCTGCATTCTTTATTCTTTTCTTCAGTAATTTTCTAAACCCCCTAATTTCTTTTGAACGAGAGCTCGCAGACCAGATAAATTCGCGCAATCCAGCCAAGGTCTGTGCGTGTCCGCTACTGGCTAACAGGAGGACAGATCTGCCAGGCGGCGTATTCTTAAGGCTTGCGGCAAGGCGAAGAAGGGTTGCAATGGAAACCGCTTCATCAGCTCCCGGTGATTTTCCTGGCAGGAAAGAGGAACTGTCGAAGAAGGCATCGACTACAACCAACTGGTCTTGCAATTCTGGGTCTGTTCCGGGAATGATTGTGTATATATTTCGGGCAATAGTTTCACGCCAGATTATCTTGGACTTCAGGATTACTTTTTTGGCAACAGGTTGTCGGCTCTTGGTAAAAGTCCCAAATAGATTTTGCGCATCTTCCCAATCCATGAAGAAAAGCGGAAACTGAATTGGCGAGAGTTCAAGCTTTTCTTCAAATAAAAATTTGCTTTGTTGCCCCTTTTTCCTCACAAAAATACAAGCTTTTGCCCCTAATGCTGCAGCTTCCTGCCAATTGAACCCTGAATCAAAATCCATCAGGATTATACTATCTTTTATTGTTTTTCCCCGATAATCGGCAAGAGTTCCAGAAGAGACGTAGTACACCGGCCCTGTTATTTCCCCATCTATAGTCTGCGGTGTTATGGCGTTGTAGAGAAACGGCTGTAACTCTGTAACAGAATTGTTAATTCGGATTGAGGATGAGATTACCTGTCGTGTCGGAACAGGATAACTATGGATCTTAGGCGTGTATCCAAGTTTTTTAAAAAAGTCAATTATGTAGTCAGCAGCATTATCATAACCTTTGGTGCCTGTATATCGATCTTTAAAAGATTCTAACTGTGTTATGATTTGGCGAAGGGATTGATCTTCAGCAGACGCCTGGTTGTATACTAAAATGAAACAACAAATGAAGAAGACAACTATATTTTTGCAATACTTTGTCATTAGGTAAAATCTTATTCTGCAGTGGTTTTTTCGACACCACCCATTTTGATATCAAGTTCGTCACGATCTTGAATTTTATCTATTTTACCATCTCGTATCCAGACCACTTTATCTGATACATTGAGCATCTTGTAATCATGCGTGGCAGATATTACGGTAACACTTCTATTGCTCGAAAGTTCTTTGAGTAAAGCGATTATGTCTGCTCCAGTGGTCAGATCGAGATTACCGGTGGGCTCATCGGCCAGAATAATTGCCGGGTCATTGGCTAGAGCCCGGGCAACCGCCACCCTTTGTTGCTGCCCTCCAGATAACTCAGATGGACGGTGTGAATGGCGTCCTTCAAGGCCGACATCCCTGAGAAGGTCCATACCTTTCTTCATGGCCGTGTCATTTGGCAAACCTGCAAAAGTCATGGGAAGGGTAACATTTTCAAGAGCGGTCATTACAGGGATAAGATTGAACGTTTGAAAGATATAGCCAATTTTACGACATCGCAGCCATGCAAGCTCATAGGCATCGAGTTGGGCAATATCCACTTCATCTATAAAAACTTTACCTGAAGTGGGTTTGTCAAGTCCTCCTATCATGTTAAAAAGGGTAGACTTTCCTGAGCCTGATGGACCCATGATAGAGATGTACTGACCTGTTTCTATTTCCAGATCAATACCTTTAAGTACATTGACGACCATCTTGCCAAGGTCGAAATCTTTCGTGACTCCTGAGACCCTTACAATATTTGCTGCGGTCATAACTCCCCTAATAATTTCTATGATTCTTACTGCTCTACTCTCATCGCTTCAACCGGTTGCATTTTCGCAGCAAGGATTGCGGGATAAAGCGCTCCTAAAAGACTGAGCAGGGTTCCTGTGAAGAGTGCCGTGCCAAAGGATACCCCAATGGCATACCATGACATATGTGAAAGTGTATTGAGGCCAAAACGAACTATTCCTATCACAATAGCAAATAAACCACCCAGCAATGCTCCCATAACTGAGCCGACAAGCCCTTGAATTGCTGCTTCAATGATGAATATACGTACAACGATATTATCCAAAGCTCCGAGACACTTCATGGTTCCGATCTCGCGGAATCTTTCGGTCACTGACATGAGCTGTGCATTAATAATCCCCACCACACAGACGAGCAGGGAGAGAAAGACGATCCAACGTTGTTTGGGGGATGCAGTGATTACCGTATCACCAGGTAAAATGTCA
>CAZWVC010000316.1:0-5324 GCA_964637245.1 uncultured Desulfocapsaceae bacterium | reverse complement strand
CCGCTCACGTGTTATCGATGTACCACTTTCTTCAAATGTAAAAGTCGTTGAAATTGATAAGGATGATAACGAAGATACCAAGGAGGAAGAATAGCAACAGATTCGAATACTACCGAAATCTACTAAGCAGCCAACCCTGATAATGGGGAAAAAACAACTAAAAATGCAAAATAGTTAAAAGCTGATCCTGGCAGAATACTGTGCCTGGCCTAACCAGTTTCGTCTCAACCAATCTACCATTGGAGCAGTAATTTTTTAATCGCCCTTCCCACGGCCTGAAAGAGGGAAGCCTGGATTTATGGACCAGTGATAACAGTGGCCCAAATTGGGAATCTTTAAGTACACCCTGCCCAAAACAAAAGGGCCAAAACCGGATGCATTGCAGTTGCGGAGTTATGGCGAATGGAGATGTTCATGTTCTCTCCACTGGTTTCACTATCTCCAAGAAAAAACTCATCCGCTTGGAGCCTCTCCGGCACTCGAAATCTAAAGATAACGGCAGGTCTTGGAAAAAATCAAAAGACGTTATGGTTGATCGAATTGACACTTTATCCAACTGGAAAAAGATGTAGGTATAGCTAAAATACTGGATGAATGTGCAAAAACGTCTCCATTCTCCTTGCAGAGAGGTAAATACTTCTAAATTACTAGGTTTAGGCGAATACGATCTTGCCGATTAGGTTTCAATACTGTAAATTTGCCAATCTAACAGAGGTTTAGACTTGCCGATTCTTTATCCTTACTTATTAAATGAGATAATAGCCATACGTAGATCTACAACAGGTAATATATGAACAGACATAGTCTTCGCGTTGAAAAAATTGGCGGGACATCGATGTCCCGTTTCCCAGAAATTATTGATAACGTTATTCTCAATTCCCATGAAGATGCCTACGGCCGTATTTATGTGGTTTCCGCATATGCAGGGGTTACCAATGATTTGCTCGAACACAAAAAAACCGGACAACCTGGAATCTATCGACTTTTTCAAGATCAGGAAAATTATCCCTTAAAGATGCTTGCTCTGCGAGAATACCTGTTCACGCTTAATGAAAGTTTCGTTAATGCCGGTCTTGATCTGGAAGAGGCCAACAATTTCATCGGAGACCGTATAGACCAGGCGATAAACATCCTCCGAAGTATGGATAATGTGTTAGCCTCCGGTTATGTCAGCCGCAATGAATTGCTGCTCGCTGCCCGCGAACTATTGGCTTCGCTTGGTGAAATGCATAGTGCTTACAACTCAGCTAATATCTTAAAAAACAGAGGCTATGAGACAACCTATGTTGATCTTAGTGGGTGGGATGATAGTCGACAACTCACCACAGATGAGCGAATTAAGGATAGTTTTGCCAGTATTGATCCATTCTCTACAATTTGCTTTGCCACCGGTTATACCAAAGGTACAGAAGGTATCATGAGGGAATTTGATCGCGGCTATTCCGAGGTTACCTTCTCCAAAGTTGCTGTTCTTCTGGGTGCCAGCGAAGCAATCATTCATAAAGAATATCATCTTTGTTCTGGAGATCCCCTCATCATGGGGGAGAAAAACACCAGCCCTGTATGTAATACCAACTATGACGTGGCAGATCAACTTGCCGATGTCGGTATGGAGGCGATTCACCCCAAAGCATCGAAACCCCTGGAGGTAAAAAGCATCCCGATCAGGGTAAAAAATTCCTTTGACCCTGATCATCCAGGTACCCTGATTACCAAAAACTTCAAATCCCCGGAATCAAAGGTAGAAATTGTTACAGGCTCATCTACTGTCCTCTGTCTTGAAATACATGACACTCGTATGGTAGGTGAGGTTGGCTTTGATCTGCGCATCATGAAGGTGTTCAATGAACATCGGGTTTCCTATATCTCAAAAATGACCAACGCCAACACAATTGACCTGATAATAGATGAAAAAGATTGCTCACCAAATCTATTTGCCAAGCTTGATCAGATGTTTGAGAGAATATCAAAGAATAAGGTGGCGATCGTTTGTGCCATTGGTTCAAATATAGCTAAACCCGGAGTTATGGCAACGGCAGCCCAGGCTCTTGCCGCCGACGGAATAAATATCCTGGCCGTATCGCAAACCACTCGACAGACAAATATGCAGTTTATTGTTGAGCGGAAAATGTTCGCCAAAGCTCAGCAGGCATTACATACCACCTTATGTAGTTAACATAGCATAATAATAAACCAGTGGATTTTATTTTTTTCAGTAACTTAATATCTGGAGGGTGCGCAAAACAGTATTGTGGCTATTGAGGTTGTAGTTCTCCTGCAACGAAAGCAAATAGCCGGATAATCTTTGAAGTATGCCCTATCGCCTGGGACAGTATGTTTTAACAATTATCTCCTCTATAAAGACCAGTAAATAGGGTTGTGTTTAGTAACTCCAAGGTAATTCATGAATATACTATTACCATTTGGGAGATAACCATGAAGAAAGATGATAGTGGTATACGAAAAGATATTGAGGGGGTACTTTTATCACAGCGACTGGCTGTACTTGCCACGGAACGTGATGGACAACCCTATTCCAGTCTCATGGCATTTTCCCAATCCAACGATTTAGCCGCTATCGTCGTGGCCACTGGGGTTGCAACCAGAAAGCATATTAATTTATTACAGGAATCCCGCGTTTCCCTACTTATCGATACCCGTTCCAATAACGTGTCTGATTTTCACAAAGCCTGTGCAGTGACAGCAATCGGTAAAGCCGAGAGACTCCTAGACAAAGAGTACGATGACTACCGTGAGCTCTACCTGAATAAGCATCCCTACCTTGAGTCCTTTCTAGATGCCCCAACTACCTCGTTATTCAAAATTACAGTTTCCCATTATCTTATTGTCAATCGTTTCCAAAACGTTATGGAGTACCATTTAACCGATGAAACGGATATCTTTGCTTGAAGACTGCCTAGATGCCCAGGCTTGCGAAATAGGTGGTAAGGGTGTGTGGCTGGCTAAACTCTACAGCGAAAATATCTGTCTCCCAAAAACCATCTGTCTCAGTACAGCAGCGTATTTGCACTTTGTCGAAAGCCACGGTCTGAGAGAAAAGATAGCACTTGAACTTAATCGAAAAGAATTCAAGGATATGCGCTGGGAAGAAATTTGGGATGCTTCACTACGTATTCGTAATCTATTTCTGCAAAGTTCTTTTCCAGACGATTTATATGAAGAAATAGCTGGATTTCTGGAAAAAGAGCTGGCGCATATACCACTTGCCGTTAGATCTTCAGCACCCGATGAAGATCAGCAAAAAAATTCCTTTGCCGGCCTACATGACTCCTATCTCAATATCTCAGGAGTACAGCAGATTATCCACAGTATCAAGAAAGTCTGGTCATCACTGTGGTCGGATCGGGCACTCCTATATCGCAAAGAATTAGCCTTGTCTATATCTTCAAGCAGCATGGCCGTGGTCCTCCAGCAGCTCATTGTAGGCAAGGTTTCCGGTATCTGTTTTACCCAGAATCCACTTAATGAAGAGGAGATGACCATTGAAGCTGTTCATGGACTTAATCAAGGACTGGTCGACGGGGATATCGAACCGGATCGCTGGCAGCTGGCTCGCTCCACCCACAAAATTGAAGAGCATGCCACCCCAGGCAAAAGGGTAAAGCAGGCACTCCCGGTGGGAAACACTGTCGAAATCAGACCTCTTTCTGATAGCCTTGCACAAAAACCACCGCTGACCAACGATGAGGTTCAAGAGCTTGGCAAGAATATGGCCAGATTGGCTGATCTTTATGGAGAACCCCTTGATATTGAATGGACCATTAATGAAGGGAATGTATATATCCTCCAAACACGGCCAATCACAGCTTTGCATAATACTGATGAAAAAAACAAAGATGAGCGTTCCTGGTATCTTAGTTTGCATCGCAGTCTTGAAAATTTGAAAAATCTACGGGATACAATCGAACTCACTATGCTTCCTGAAATGGCTGGTGAGGCTGAAGAAATGGCCAGGATAGACCTTTCATCACTGCCAACAGATAAACTGGCGGAAGAAATAAAAAAAAGACAGGAACGAAATGGCTACTGGTCTGGTTTATATTGGAAAGATTGCATTCCTTTTGCCCATGGTATTCGTCTCTTCGGTGAAGTGTATAACGACCTTATGGTGCCAAAGGACCCCCATGAATTCGTCGCCTTGCTCCGCGGAGAAGACTTGCTTAGTCTTCAAAGAAACACCATGATTCAGGAACTTGCCAATTTGCTCAAGCAGGAGTCCAAGACCGCTAAAACCCTTAAAGATAAAGGGATACAAAGTGTAACTAATCAGAAATTCAAAACCCTTTTTCACCAGCTCTTAAAAGAATACGGAAGCTATTTCACCACGAGTGAGAGTGAAACCATCTCCAAAGAAGAAATGCTCAGTAAGGTTGTCATTCAATATTCATCAATTCCTTTATTTACTTCCAGCAAAAAGAAAATGGACCGCAGTCATCTGGAGCAAGAGTTTTTACACAAGCTGGCTGGCTCAAACTATGGCTTTAATGGCAAGGAATTTCTTGAGTTGGCACGGGCAAGCTATCGGATCAGAGATGATGATAATGTATATCTTGGCAAAATTGAGGAGCAGGCTGCCTTAGCGGTGTCTGAAGGGAAAAGACGGCTAAATGATACTAAACGTCCTTTATCCTCCACCGCCACACCAGAAGATATCGCCAATCGGTTAATTGGAAAAGCCACAGTTTGCCCAGATACACAACACGCACCAAATCCTCCTACCACTGGTCCTCTAGCGATGCAGAGAGCCCGTCAATTAATTGGGCAACCGGCATCTCAGGGAGTCGCCACAGGGAAAGCTCGAGTTGTTCGAAACACCACAGATATTACCAACATGAAAGCAGAAGAAGTCCTGGTTATTGAGAGCATTGACCCGACCATGACCTTTTTCGCTCCTCTAGCGGCTGCTATCGTCGAGCAACGGGGCGGTATGCTCATTCATGGTGCGATAATAGCAAGAGAATACGGAATACCCTGTATTACTGGAATTGCCCATGCCACGGAATATATTGCAACAGGTGATAAATTGACAGTTGATGGTTATCTAGGTATCGTCACTGTGGACAGAGACAGTAATTAAGAGATCCCATGTCCTGTATTTCTTGGGTTTCTGGATAGTTATAATTACTTCTATGCCGCGAATCCACCATTCACCAGGATATTCTGACCCGATATCCACCTCGCCCGATCATCTACAAGAAGAGCAACCATATCGGCAATATCACCCACTTCTCCAATTCGACCCAAGGCTGCTAGCGAGGCTAAATGTTCTATCTGTTCTGTAGTTTTTCCAGCGCGAAAAAGAT
>CAZWVC010000315.1:0-5327 GCA_964637245.1 uncultured Desulfocapsaceae bacterium | reverse complement strand
ATGTTTTTAATTGTTGTCAACCTACTTCTACTTGCAGCAGGAAACTTTATGGAGCCATCTGCAATTCTCTTGATCATGGCCCCGATTCTATTTCCTATTGCTTTACAGTTGGGAATAGATCCTATTCATCTTGGTATTATCATGGTTGTGAATATGGAAATCGGTATGTTGACGCCACCGGTTGGACTCAACCTTTTCGTTACAGCAGGTATTACCGGAAACAGTATTGGCTGGGTAATCAAGGCAGCTTTACCATGGCTGTGTATCTTATTGTTCTTCCTGGTATGCATTACCTATATCCCTCAAATTTCTCTGTTCCTGCCAGAGCTAATTGATAAAATTCAGGGGTATTAATAGATACGTAGAAAAAACCTCATCTCTAAGCCGGCTTTCCCTTGGGAAGCCGGCTTTTTTTATTAATGTCGTAAAAGTCAGATTAGCGAATTTATGACAAGTTTTTTATGTCTAACAAAGAAAAACAAACATTTTCTGCTTATATTATTCAGGCAATTGTGAATAGAATGTTTTATGTGGGGAAGAATTAAATACAAAAACAATACCAAAGCGGCAATAGTAAGGATGAAAAAGGAAATAGTGGTAGCATCACCACGTGGTTATTGCGCAGGAGTAGTGCGCGCGATTGAAACTGTAATGAATACTCTAGAAAAGTATGGATCTCCGGTTTATGTACTCCATGAGATTGTTCATAATAAACATGTGATATTGGAACTTGAAGAAAAGGGTGCCATTTTTGTGCAGCACCTAGAAGAGATTCCTAAGGGTGAGATATGCATTTTCAGTGCCCATGGGGTATCAACCGCAATCGAAGACTACGCTGATTCCCTTGGTCTGCGTACGGTTGACGCGACTTGTCCGCTGGTATCCTCGATTCATCGTATAGTTGAAAACTATAATAGTAAGGATTTTGAAATAATTATCATTGGGCATCATAATCATCCTGAAGTTGAAGGTACTGCTGGAAGAATCAATAACCAGGTTCATATTGTTGCTGATATCGGCGAAGCAGAAGAGTTGGTTCTGGATAATCCTGCTAAATGTGCCTATGTCACACAGACCACTCTTAGTCAGGATGACATTATCAATATTCGTGAGGTTCTATTAAGCAGATTTCCCCAGATCCAAAGCTCAATGTCAAATATATGTTACGCAACGCAAAATCGGCAAGATGCAGTGAAAAAGCTTGCTGGTATCACAGATGTGGTACTTGTTGTTGGGTCAAAAAACAGTTCTAATTCAAATCGGCTGCGAGAGGTTGCTCTTCAATCCGGAGTGCCGGCTTATCTAATTGACGATAAGGATGATATTAAAATGGGTTGGTTGGAAAATCACTTCTCAATTGGTTTGACCGCTGGTGCATCAGCACCGGAAAGATTGGTTCAAGGTGTTATTGACTGGATCCAGGAGAGGTGGTCTACTACCTATAAAGAGATGACTGGTGAAGAAAAGAAAGTGTATTTCCCGCCGGCTGAACTCAAAGGGGAATAAAAAAACCTCTATTAGTTATCAAAACGGATAATAGAGGCTTTATTGTTTTTAGGCTTTCCTGTTATTTCAGTTTTTGACTTATCCTTCTCATCGCTTCTTGCACGTTTTCATAGCTGTTAAATGCTGAAATTCGAATATAACCCTCTCCGCAGCTGCCAAAACCAGCGCCGGGAGTGCAGACGACTCCTGCTTCGTTTAGCAACATATCAAAGAATTCCCAGGAATCTCTTTTGCCATCTATCCAGATATATGGGGAGTTTTTTCCACCATCATAGGTGTACCCCAAAGCATCCATTTCTCGGCAGATAAGATCGGCGTTACGCAGATAATATTGAATAAGCTCAGTAGTCTGAGTTTTACCTTCGTCACTATATACAGCTGCAGCAGCTCGCTGAACAGGATAGGAAACTCCATTAAATTTGGTACAGTGACGTCTATTCCAGAATTCATGTATTTGGTGAATCACGCCTTGGCTGTCATATGCCCGGCATTCTTTGGGCACAACTGTGTAGGCACAACGGGTACCGGTGAAGCCTGCGCTTTTTGAAAAGCTCCGAAATTCGATGGCCACCTCTCGCGCACCTTCTATCTCAAAAATAGACTTAGGCAGGGAAGCATCACGAATAAAAGCTTCATAGGCTGCATCAAAGAGGATAAGGGCTTTGTTCTCTTGAGCATAATCCACCCAGTTTTTCAAATCGGCAGAAGAGATAGTTGAGCCTGTGGGGTTATTGGGAAAGCAGAGGTAAATAAGATCCACTTTTTCCTTAGGAATATGAGGTACGAAACCATTTTCTTTGGTTGCGTCAAGATAAACTATGCCTTCATAACGACCATCACGAAATTGGCCGGTGCGTCCAGCCATGACATTGGTATCGAGGTAAACAGGATATACTGGATCTGGAATAGCTATGGTAATATCCTGGGTAAAGAGTTCCTGGATATTACCAGTATCACATTTAGCACCGTCACTTACGAAAATTTCATCAGCTGAGATATCTGCTCCACGAGCCTGGAAATCATTTTGAGCTATTGCTTCACGAAGAAAATCATATCCCTGCTCAGGACCGTATCCACGAAAGCTCGAATCCTCTGCCATCTCATCGACTGCTTGGTGAAATGCCTTGACGCATGCCTGTGGGAGTCCCTTTGTCACATCACCGATTCCTAATTTAATTACATCTGTTTCTGGATTGTACTCCTGGAAAGCAGCAACACGCTTGGCAATATCTGAAAAGAGGTAAGAGGCCTGAAGTTTTAAATAATTTTCATTAATTGTGATCATTTTGAATTCTCGTGGTAATGGTAATTGACTGCTCGTAGGTGCAGATGTAAGTTATGATGAATAATGAAATATAATTTAATAACCTCCTGTGTCAACGTACAATATTTTCGTCACTTAATGACGAGAGGATTTCCTAAATGAGTTCATCTACGCATAAGACTATATTTCGTAAAGATTATCTTCCGTCTCCCTATCTAATTGAGGCTATTAATTTAACTTTTATCCTTGAGCCAGAGGAGACAAGGGTTACCTCAATTACCAAGTATTATAAAAATAATGCATTTCCACACCAGGTTGAGGAACTCTCACTTAATGGGGAAGAATTAAAGCTCATCCATCTGGCTCTTGATGGTGTTACGTTAAGGGAAAATCAATACCGATTGACGGAAAATATGCTGACCCTTCTGCAACCCCCAGAAACATTTACCTTAGAAATTACCACGGAGATAAATCCGCTAGCAAACACATCACTCAATGGGCTCTATCAAAGCAGCAATAATTACTGCACTCAATGTGAAGCAGAGGGGTTCAGGCGAATTACCTATTTTCTCGACAGACCAGATGTTCTGGCAAAATATACGACAAGAATAGAAGCGGACAAGAATCTTTGTCCTGTTCTGCTATCAAATGGAAATCTGGTTGAAAAGGGTGACTGTAACAATGGTACGCATTTTGCCGTTTGGCAGGATCCTTTTCCTAAACCATCATATTTGTTCGCTCTTGTTGCTGGAGATCTCGTACATATTGAAGACAGGTTTATTACTAAATCCGGTAGAGAAGTGGATTTGCAGATATTTGTTGAGCACCGCAATAAAGATAAATGCGATCATGCCATGGTAGCCTTGAAGAAGGCAATGAAATGGGACGAAGAGGTATATGGACTTGAGTATGATCTGGACATATACATGATCGTTGCAGTTGATGATTTCAACATGGGAGCCATGGAAAATAAGGGCTTAAATGTTTTTAATTCGAAATATGTTCTTGCTTCTCCTGAGAGTGCTACAGATCAGGATTATTTGGGTATAGAGGGTGTTATAGCCCATGAGTATTTCCATAACTGGACTGGTAACAGGGTAACATGCCGAGACTGGTTTCAACTAAGTCTCAAAGAAGGTCTCACAGTTTTTCGAGATCAGGAGTTTTCCGCTGACATGCACTCCCGAGCAGTTAAACGTATAAATGATGTGAAGATACTGCGCAATTTTCAATTTCGTGAAGATGCAGGTCCAATGGCGCATCCGGTACGACCGGATTCATATGTCGAGATTAATAATTTTTATACCGTAACCGTCTACAATAAGGGTGCTGAGGTAGTTCGGATGCTCTACCGCATAGTCGGTAAAGAAAATTTTCATAAAGGAATGGAACTCTATTTTAAGCGCTTTGACGGTATGGCCGTTACTTGTGATGATTTTGTAACTGCAATTGCCGATGCCTCTGGAATGGAATTAGATCAGTTTAAATTGTGGTATTCTCAATCGGGAACTCCGCTATTGGAAATTGCTGAATCATGGAATGATGAGCAGGGTGAGTATGGAATCACGATTGAGCAAAGTTGTGAACCAACTCCAGGCCAGGATTCTAAAAAACCTTTTCATATTCCACTTGAAATAGGAGTATTGGAACCGCTAACTGCAGCTTCTGGAAATTCCTTGAGTTGTGCAAAGGAAATATGCGATTTCGTTGAGTTGAAGGAACACAAACATCACTTTAATTATAGTGGCTTCAAAGAAAAGCCGGTACTCTCTATATCTCGTGGTTTTTCAGCTCCAGTTAATACTAAAATAGAACAACCCCGTGAAGAGTTAGCCTTTCTAATGGCACACGATAGTGATCTCTTTAACAAATGGGATTCTGCTTTCAAATTGTCGACTGATATTCTTCTTGAAACCATCGATCTTCTCAAAAAGAGAACTAAAACAAACCTGGATCCTCTTTACATAGAAGCTTTCAAAGCATGCCTCGGCAGTGATGGAGATATGGCATTAACAGCCCAGGCACTCACTCTTCCCTCTGAGACATACCTTGCTCAGCAAATAACGGTAGTTGAGCCTGCCCTCATAAACAATGCAGTGAAATTTGTCAAAAATTCTTTAGCTAAAGCTCTCTGCGTTGAATTCTCTGAAAAATATCATGAGTGTGAGGTAAAAGAAGAATATTTTCTTACCGGCGAGGCTATGGGGAGGCGAAGCCTGAAAAACTGCTGTCTTTCATACCTAATGGCATCAGATGTAATAGAAGAAAAAAATCTTCAACTTTGTCTTGAGCAATTTCATCGCGCAGAGAATATGACTGATGTAATTGCCGCATTAGCTGCTCTCTCGCACATTGAAGGTGAGGAAAGGGATAAGGCGTTCACTAATTTTTATGACAAATGGAAACATGATCCACTGGTAATTGATAAATGGTTTGCTCTGCAGGCTTGTTCAGATCTTGAGATAACACTCGCAAATGTGAAAAAGCTTATGGAGCACGAGGCCTTTTCATTGGAAAACCCTAACAAAGTAAGGTCACTTATTGGTGTCTTTTGCAG
>CAZWVC010000314.1:0-5333 GCA_964637245.1 uncultured Desulfocapsaceae bacterium | reverse complement strand
TTAATTGTCAAAATAATGAAGAGGAGTCTACTGCTTTGACTCTTCTGCTGACAGCAATCAACAGCAAAGAGTGTTTTGGTTTGATTTACAAATTTTTAATTCAACATATAATGATCTTCTAAACGCTATATCTACACTCTATAATGCGTGTTAATTTTTTAACTATTGGTATACATATTCAGGTAATAATTACATGGAAAAGGTGCTCGCGGTAGCTCTTGGTGGTGCAATTGGTTCATTAGGCAGATATGGGGTAGCTGTTATGTCTCTGAGAGTTGCACATATAAACTTCCCCCTGGGTACTTTGTTTGTTAACCTTATCGGTTCAATCCTGATCGGATTCTGCTGGAATTATTTCGATCGAGTGCACATCAGTAATGAGTTTAGACTTTTCATATTTACTGGTTTTCTCGGTGGGTTTACCACATTTTCTACTTTTACCCGTGAAACTATGCAATTTATCAAAGCAAATGAACCACTTCATGCCATTGGTTACCTGATAATTTCAAATGCAGCAGGTTTGGCAGCTGTCTTTCTCGGCTTCTATATCTCGTCTCGGCTATTACGCTAACAGGAGAGATTTGTGATTCTGCTCAGCCGCTATCTGCTCGCTCAATTTGCAGTCAATTTTCTAACTGTTTCCACAGCATTTGTTGCCATATATCTGCTGGTAGACTTTTTTGAAAAAATCGACAAATTTACTTCCCACGGCGGCACAATGGCCATGGCCTTGAAGTTTTTTTTCCTTAACATCCCCTTTATTCTTGATCAGTTGGGACCGGTGCTGATATTGCTCTCTGGTGTAATTACCCTGGGTATTCTCAACCACAATAATGAATTGCGGGCCTTAAAAGCTGGTGGAACCCCATTAAAGACGATCATTCGGCCGATTGTCACAGGCTCGTTGCTGGCTACCCTGATTTTTCTGGCATGTGCCCAGTGGTTGCTCCCCAAAACCATAGCTACCACGAATCAGATCTGGTACGAGCAGTTACAGGGCAAGGTACCACTGGGCATCTATCGAGGAGGACGCTACTATTACAAAGGAAAAGAAGGATTCTATTCATTTCAGTGGCCCGAAACCGACAAACTCTCTTTTACCACCTTTTCCTATTCCCGCTGGGATGAAGATTATACTCTCGATCTTCTCCTCAGCGCCGAAAAAGCCAGTTGGATTGATGGTGAATGGCATTTTCAGAAAGGCCAGACCCAGCAGGAACAAGAAGATGGCAGCTTTAGCTATGCAACTTTTGCTGAAAAAAAGATATCCTTACCAGAATCACCCGAGGCTTTTTTCATACCCGAATATGAATCTGCAGAGATGTCGGTGACAGACCTCTTTCGCGATGCCAACAGTCAGGAAACAGAGGAAGAGACTATTATCTCCTGGGCTAACTTCTTTAGCAGAATATCCTACATTTTTCTAGGTGTTCCCCTTTTGCTCTTGGGGTTACCCATCCTTATGATATCCTATCAGAAATGGGGGCGGGATCTTGCTATCGCAATCCCGGCTAGCTGCATGCTGGCTTTTGTTGCCTGGGGTTTTTGGGGAGCGCTGCAATCCTTTGCCAAAGCCGGGTATATGCCACCATATTTCGCAGCTTCAATAGTTCACCTTGTTTTTGCTTCTGCAGGTATCTTTCTGCTCTATCTGCAGGATAAATAAATATAATGTTTATACTAATGCTAATACAAGAAACATCAGGCGTATTAGAAGTAAAACCGTGGTAAATCGCAATGTCTCCTAAGTTCAATCATGATGTTTTCAGCAGTGATCTGGAAACCTGGCCAAAGAGCATCCCTTCACTCCTTGAAAAAAGCGGTCTCGGTAGAGCTGCTGCTGCTCATGACAAGGTTTTGCTCAAGCCAAATCTGGTGGAAGTGCTGGCGCCACCTATTACTACTCCAGTGGCGTTCATCGAGGCTATTACCGATTACCTGCTGGACTATATTCCCCACTCTGCAATCATCATAGGTGAGGGATGCGGCTCTACGCAATATGACACTCATTTTGCCTTCCATGAGCTGGGCTATACCAAGCTTGCAGATCAGAAAAAAATCGAGTTGATTGACCTCAACGTTGAAGAACTTAATCATTATAATAATCCGGAGTGCAGAAGATGGCCTGAGATGTATCTTCCCAAAATCCTTGAAGATGTATTTCTCATCTCAGTTCCCCAATTAAAGGCACATTCGTTATCGGGAGTTACCCTTACCATGAAGAATATGATGGGATGTGCCCCGCCAAGTCACTTTCGCGGTGGCGGCCCCTGGAATAAATCGACCTTTCATACCGAGATTCATGAAGCCATATTTGACCTCAACCGCTACAGAACTCCCGATTTTACAATTCTTGAAGCCTCAATCGGTATGGCCCAGGCCCACCTGTGGGGTCCTCAGTGCGAACCACCAGTTAGGAAGATAGCTGCTTCGAGCGATCCCGTAGCCATCGACAGCTATGGCACTACTCTTTTAGGCCGTAATTGGCAAGAAATTGAGTATATAGCGATGGCCAATGGAATATTGGGGAATGCTGAGAGCTACCGCCTAATAGAGAATTAACCATCAACATTACATATCAATAGGCGCAACAGGCATAGGCAGAGCTCTATTCAACGTTGAAGCTCTACGACATTATAGAATGAGAATCATTGCCTCATTCGCTCAATACCTCCCCATCTCCCGTTTCCTCATGGGCATGGTATCAATGAGAGAAAAGAGCTCCTGGAGCTGCAATGTATCCGCTCTTCTCTTTATCCCGCCATCTTTGCCGATCAGGACAACACCGCTACGTTTACCAGGAAAGTATGTGGTTATTGTTTTTGTTGTGAAATCATTCCCTATTTTACCAGGATAATTGGAAATTACCTCATCTGGAGTAAAAACAAACCAATAAATATGTCGGTCGAGAATCTCATTATCGACTTCTGCGAGTTGGGAAATTATTTTAGTTTTATCAACTGCATGAATAAGGATAATCCTCTTTTGCCAGTGAAAATCATGTATATCTTCAATTGCAAACGCATTCTTTTGATCGATCAGGAAAAAACATGTTAGACATAGATACGAAATAGAGAGCAGCCATTTCAAATCATCATAAAAAAAGTCGAGTCATAGGCGTAACCAAAATTGTTTATTTCAGATGATTTACTGTTCATCCAAACCTGTAAATGAACTATAATGATAAAAATAGAGAATACCCGTTACTTGCCTATTGCTGTTTCAGAGACCAAATTACTGCCCACTGACTTCATTACTAATTCTCTATTCTTGGGCATATACTGTGTTCTGTTATCATAGTTCCTTACTGATAATCATGGTTTATTAATAGGATCCAAGTTCCTTGGTAGTGCCCTTTTAAAATGGTTGATTTTTCATGAATCTTTCACAAAGGAGAGTGTTATGAAGCGACTATGCCTGTTTTTTCTTGTAACAATTCATCTAACGCATCCGGCTATGGCTTATGAGCAGTTAGTGGAGAAAAAGGACTTCACTCTGGGTTCGTACACAACCGTTGGCGGCAAAAAACTCAATGATGTTCGGGTTGGCTGGGAAGCGTATGGCAAGCTCAATGGTACACGAAGTAATGCAATCCTCATTTGCCATTATTATACAGGAAATAGCCATGCGGCAGGCAGATATAGTCCAGAGGATAAAACTCCAGGGTATTGGGACAGCATCATAGGATCTGGAAAGCCGATTGATACTGATAAATACTATGTTATCTCAGTTGACAGTCTGGTCAATCTTGGTGTCGGAAATCCTAAAGTTATTACCACTGGTCCTGCGACCATCAATCCTGAAACCGGTAAACCATATGGAATGAGCTTTCCTGTCGTCACCATCCGAGACTTCGTCAACATACAAAGAGAGCTTGTGATTAGCTTGGGGATCCAAAAACTCCATGCCATTATGGGACCGTCGATGGGAGCCTTGCAAACCTATGAGTGGGCCTCAGCCTTTCCTGATATGGTTGGCAGGATCGTCCCGGTAATTGGTGCTGGTTGGTCTAACGGCAATCTCATTGCCTGGCTTAATATCTGGGCAGCTCCTATAATGCTTGATCCCAACTGGAATAGCGGAGATTATTACGATGCAGAACCACCCCTCAAAGGCCTGGCGGAATCGCTTAAAATTGTCACCCTCCATGCCCAGCACTGGGAATGGGGAAACACTGTTTTTGGACGATCCTGGGCTGATGCTGAAAAAAACCCGCTGGATTCCTTTGAACACAAATTTAAAATAGAGACTGTGCTGGATGGTGTAGGGGAAGCCAGGGCGAAAACAGCAGATGCAAATCATTTCCTTTACCTCGCCAAGGCAAATCAACTTTTCATAACAGGCCATGACAATGACTGGATAGCAGGACTGCAGAGCATCGAGGCTCCCACCCTAATCATCCATACCGATGAAGATTTAATCTTTTTCGCTGAAGAAGTCCGCGAAACAGCTGCCTACATCCGCTCCGATGGCACACCAGTGGAGATAGTAGAACTGCAAGGAACCCGAGGTCATCTTGATGGATTGCTAAGCATTAGCCAGGCTGGTGCAAAGTTAGCCACTTTTCTCAACCAGTAAAATCTCACCCCCCCCAAAAAAAAGACGGCAATCATTTCTCAACGTATAAGTGATTGCCGTTTTGCATTGATTATGCTGTAAAAAAACACTCTTTATCATCTATGTTTTGCATTCCATTTGATTTGCATAATATCTCTATGATAAAGTTTACTCTAGATGTTTTCATCTGCTGGGATCTGCAAGAAGATTAGAATGTTTTCTGTGGCTTCTTGTTTGTGTGAGAAAACCCAGCAGAAACCCGTTAGAGGTATACTTATTTAGAGTGAATTGCTAACGAAAAACTAAATATTCTCATTGATTAAACCGGGAGAAACAGCTTGATGCAATTCCCTCATCATATTAAACAATTAAATTTAATAATTTCTTTTATGTTCCTCATTTTCAGCTGCCTCTACAGTCTTGCATTGGCACAAGAGCCCAAGCCCGCTGGAAAAACTCAAGAGAATGTGCTCACCTTATATAACTGGGCAGACTATCTTGCCCCTGACACCTTAAAGAATTTTGAGGCTGAAACAGGTATTAAAGTAAAGGAGGTCTATTTTGATGATGAGGAAGAGATAATGGGTGCAATTATCTCAAATCCGTCGGAATATGATCTGGTGGTAACCAGCGGTGATCATTTACGAGCTATGCGCGAGGCAAAGATGCTCGCCGAGATAGACTACACAAAAATTGAGAATTTCAAGTACATTAGAGATGAGTATAGAAACATGGTTTTTGACCCGCAACAGAAATATTCCGTTCCCTATCTGCTT
>CAZWVC010000313.1:0-5339 GCA_964637245.1 uncultured Desulfocapsaceae bacterium | reverse complement strand
TTTAATGGATTGCTTGTCAATGCAGAAGGGCTATCCAGTGAGGTTATTCTCTCAATTTCGAAGATGCTGCTCAATGATCAGGAGGCAGCTGTTGTACATGTCAAAGATATAAGCAGTACGCGACAGATAGAAAAAGAGCTGGATGAAAGCAGAGAAAGATATCAACAACTGGCAACTGAGCTGAACATTGCTGTGTTCCGGGCAAAGGCTGAAAGGCATCTACCGCTGATAGAAGCCAACACTGTCCTCCGTACATTGCTCAATATTTCTGAGGACGAAGCAAATATCTCATTGCAGCAGGTCTTTACAGCAAAAAAGGCAGTTGTCAACCTGCTAGAGCTTGTCGAAGAAGAGGGGTATATAAAGAACAGGATTTTACAGTTATACGACAAGCAAGGTGTGAGGAGTATTTCGCTTTCGTTAGTGTTAAAAAGAGATTCTTCTAATACACCACTCTATATTGACGGTATAATCGAAGATGTAAGTGCTGAAATCCAGCGGGAAGCAGACAGAGAGGAACTGATTGTTGAATTGCAGACTTCTCTGCTTTTTCTCAACCAACCGGTTCGTCATGTGGTGGGAGAGTATCAGGCCTGCGAAGGTTCAGCGACTATTCTCCAGGCTGCCAAACAGATGAAAAAAGCCCAGTGTAGCTCATTGCTGGTCCAAGATAATTCAACCAATATTGTTGGTATCATCACCGATATGGCAATACGGGAAAAAGTTGTTGCAGATATGCGTGATTATGCCACTCCTGTCGCTGATATAATGAGTACTCCACTTATCTACGTCGATGAGGATGCTCTCATTTTTGAGGCGGTGACCCTTATGGAAGACGAGAAGATTAAACATCTAGTGGTAAAGAACAGTGGGGGGGAGGTTTCCGGAGTAATATCCAATGAAGATCTGTTAAATGTTCATCGCTACTCTTCAGTCTATCTCGTAAGGGAGATCGAAGGTTCTGATAACGTAGAAGAAATTGTAACGAGTCATGAGCGTCTGCCACGGATTATCAAAGCTCTGGTGGATAGCGGAGCTCATGCCAAAAATATTACCAGGATAACCAGTCTGGTATCATCTGCTGTCCTTCAAAGATTTATCGAATTCGGCATTCGGGAATTAGGCGAGCCTCCCTGCCGTTTTGCTTTTATCAGTCTGGGCTCTGAAGGAAGAGAGGAGCAGACCTTGGCAACGGACCAGGATAATGCCCTTATTTACGAAAACCAGGGTGAAGAGAATGACGGGCAGACGGCCCGCTACTTTCTGGATTTAAGTACAAAGGTCTGTACCTGGCTTGACCAGGCGGGCTATAACTTCTGCCAAGGCGAGGTTATGGCCATGAACCCGCAATGGTGTCAACCAATTAATCAGTGGAAAGAATATTTTAGCGGTTGGATAACTGAAGCAAAACCAGAGGATTTGCTTGAAGTAAGTATATTTTTTGATTTTCGCTGCATGTATGGCGACGCAGAACTAGTTGAAAGATTACGAGAGCATGTAAGTAAGCAGGTTGCAGATCGAGATGCATTTTTCTACCAGCTAGCCCAAAATGCCTTACTTTTTAAGTTACCTGTTGATTTTTTTGGCAATATATCAGTATCCTCAGGAGGGGAGCATCCCGATACTTTTAATATTAAACATGTTATAGCCTTGATAACAGGCTATGCCCGATTATATGCAATCACCACTTCTTTGGATGAAACCAACACACTCAAAAGACTTGATCTCCTGAGGTCTCAAGGCATCATGAGTGAGGATTTACATGAGGATATCAGTGAGGCTTACAACTATCTCATGCAAATTCGGTTCACCCACCAGGTGGAAAAGCTGGATCAAGGTTTGGAACCCGATAACCATATTTCCCCAGATGATCTCAATTACATGGAAAAGAGTGTGTTGAAGAAAATTTGTGCTCAGCTTGGCAGTCTGCAAAACAAGCTAAACGGCATAGGTAAAGTAGAAATATTCTTTTAGCAGATTATAGTTCACAAGAGATAAATCTGGAGAAACAATTCTGTTAAAGATGTTGCCTGGGTGGGCAACCCATCATCACAGTCAAGGTTAATTTGCGAATACTCACAGTCTCTGACACAGAGTCGGCTGAACTTTTGGATTCATCTGATTTCCAAAAAAGGAATAGTAATATAGAGCTTATTCTCTCCTGTGGAGATCTACCACCCGAATATCTAGCCGGGTTGCGACATCGCTATGACGTACCGCTGCTGTACATCCTGGGTAATCATGATCTTCGCTATACAACCTCACCACCCACCGGTTGCCGGAATATTGACCGTCAGGTTGTTGATTATAAGGGATTGCGTATAGTTGGTTTCTCCGGCAGTCGATGGTATAACGGTGGCATGAATCAATATACAGAAAAAGAGATGCGTAGATTCCTCGGTCGATTGCGCCTTTCAATGTGGCGTAGCGGTTCACCAGATATTGTTATTACCCATGCACCACCACGTCATATTCATGATGCTGAAGATCCTTGCCACAAAGGATTTAGATGTTTTGTCAAATTTATACATAAATATAAGCCAGCATTATTTATCCATGGGCATATTCATCGCTTATTTAAAAATGAGTCTGAGCGGATATCCCACGTCAATGAAACAAAGGTGATCAACAGCTATGGCTTCTATGTTCTCGAAATATAATCCGATAGGTTTCGTTAAAAAAATTCTTGGCAAAAGCGGTGACTCTGAAGAGGCTGCCAATTCACACAGTTTTAATACCAGGCAGGAGAAAGAAGAGGCATATGAGTCAATTAAGCGGGGAACCTCTATGGTACCGCTGGAGAGAATAGTTGGCAGTGTCGGCCGTTATCACGATTTCGACAACCAATTCAGAACTAGAAGTGGAAAAAGAGATGAACGGCTTGCAGCTATTATCACAGCCATGAAGGTGGGTAAAAGCATGCCGCCCATATTGTTGTATCAGATAAAAGATGACTTCTATATCCTTGATGGTCATCATCGTTTCAAAGCAGCTCAGGAGTTGGGATATGATGAGATACACTCACGCATTGTTGAGCTTCTTCCCACCAAAAACACGCTGGAAAACAGGCTCTACCTGGAAAAAACCGATTTCAGAGACCGCGCTGGACTGGCAAATAGTATAGATCTTACTGAGCTTGGTCAGTATAATCATCTGGAGAGGCAAATTGAGGAACATCGCAAATTCCTCTGCCATGATGAAGAAAGAGAAATCACCTATGAAGAGGCGGCAGGCGACTGGTATACCACAATCTATATGCCCTTGGCTGCTGTTATCCGCGATAGATCGCTGGTCACCTCTTTTCCCGGTAGAACTGTAGATGATCTCTATCTCTATATCTCTGTTCACCAATGGGAGATGGGCAAGAAGAGAAAATACGGGATTGGTGTTGATCAGCTCATTCCCAGAGATATGCAACAATTCCGTCGGGAAATGGCAAAGCACCAGGAACAGAAATATCCTGATCTACGTCCCGAAATGACCGTCTTTATTCTCCTTAATGTAGACGGCAGATATGAGCAGCGGATCTTTGATAAACTCCTCGCACTTGATGAAGTACGGGAGGTGCATTCCGTGCATGGATCAATTGATATTATTGTCAAAATAACATTGGTACGTGATTTACTCTCCTCCGATGCGGAATTATTATCGCAATTTATTCTTTCAACTATTCGTAAATGGACTGGGGTAAATTCAACCCAGACCCTCATTCCGGGTATATCAAAGGTCAAAGAGAAAGATCATTGCTTAATCTAGTTTCCATCCGAAAACAGCTATTTTATTCTAACTCTTCGTTGTGCTCAAAATCTTATCCTCGGAGATAAGCAAACGAAGTGAGACTTCGATATCAACTATATGCCTGTGGAAAAATTCATCGCACGCCTCGATTTAGAAGAAAATATTTCGTTTCAGAATGGAACCAAATCTAGATCTACGTCAGCTCGATGAAATCTGGTTGACCACGAAACACTTTATTTTATGCTATAATAATTTTTACACGTTATGAATATTTGGAGGTAAAGATGGGACTGCAAGAGACAATAAGGTCGCAGTTGACGGCTGCCATGAAGGCAAAGGATTCCGCCAGGACCGGGGCGATACGCATACTGATAGGTGAGTTTCAGCGACAGCCAGAAAAAGAGCTAAGTGATGACCAGGTAATAGGCATAATTAAGAAACTGATTAAGTCCGAAAAGGAATTACTGGCTGCTTCCGGTGAAGCTGATTCTGAATATATACATATCTTAAGCGAGTATTTGCCAAAACAGGCAAGTGCAGAAGATATTCGCCAGTGGATTGAAGAAAACATAGATTTCAGTTCCTATGCCAATAAAATGCAGGCAATGCGACCTATTATGACTCATTTTGGTTCAAGTGTTGATGGCAATACGGTCAAGCAGATCCTTCAGGAGATGAACTAGCCCGGAAATTTCACAAGCCCGAAGGGTGAATAGTACTGAAAATAGTGGACAGCACACTTTGTATTGCCAGAATTTTCCCTTGTAATACTCGTAATGTGCCGAAATAAAATGTTTTTATCTGTGATCATTAAATCGTTCATGAAATATCCGGGTTAGGTAAATAATATGAGTTATGGTGAGGGGGAAAAATTGTTTTTCAATCAGCAGCTTCGTCACCATATTGCTGAAAATCTAGAAAGAATCTCAATCAGGCCGGATGGGAGAAGTGACACTCGTAAGGCTGCAGTTGCCCTTACCTTGGTGAATACCGGCAGCGAGTCACAGATTTACAATATTCCTAACCCTGAACCAACAGCAGCAGCACTGGTGCTAACCAGGAGGTCGGAGAGTCTGCAACGCCATGCTGGACAGTGGGCTTTGCCAGGGGGGAGGATTGACCGTGGTGAGAGCGCAGAAGATGCCGCACTTCGCGAACTACAGGAAGAAGTCGGCATTCAGCTAGACGAAGGCGCAATCCTAGGGCGGCTTGATGATTTTACCACGCGTTCAGGCTATACCATTACCCCAGTGGTTATCTGGGGGAGTATGAACCCAGATCTGACCCCAAATCCTGCAGAGGTTGAATCAATTCATCGAATTCCATTATCTGAATTTATGCGAGAGGACTCTCCCATCCTTCAAGAAATACCGGAAAGTAATAATCCTGTGTTACTGATGCCGGTCGGTCAAGGTTGGATTGCTACCCCAACTGGTGCTATTATATATCAATTCAGAGAAGTTGCCCTGGCTGGAAGAGTAAAAAGGGTTGCCCATTACGAGCAGCCCTATTTTGCCTGGCAGTAAGGCCCCTGACTAGAAAATTTCACAAGGATCAAGGTAGACTGGTTTGAGAATGCTTGAACTTCCACCATGGAATGA
>CAZWVC010000312.1:0-5384 GCA_964637245.1 uncultured Desulfocapsaceae bacterium | reverse complement strand
TAACACCTATGCACTCAGATATTCAATGCATGGGAAAGTTCTGACATAATCTGTCAGAGGGAAGAAAACAGGCAGACCAAACTAGTCTGCCTGATGTAAAAATAATGATCAATCAAAAACTATAACGCACTCCGAGGCTGAATACATGTTGGGCGTTTTCAATATCCAGGTCACCAGGAAAGAGGTCGTTACTCAGTTCGATATCTTCACTGGCGCGATAAGCATACTCTCCATATATATCCACAGTGCTCGTAACGTTATAGGTTGCCCCTGCTTTGAGCTGGTAGGCAAAGACGGTATCATCATCGTCAATAATGCCGACATTGGAAGGGCTATATTCAACATCAACAGACATCAAGCCTATGCCAGCACCCACATAGGGCTCAACCATCCCATTTTTATTAAAATCATAATAGAGATTCAAAAATACTCCCAGAGATGATATATCACCATTGCCATTGGCTACTACTTGACCGACACTCGCACCAAGCTGAGTAGATGAGCCGGTGAGCGCAGCGGCATCCACGCCGTCTATATTGGTGCCACCAACCGTTACTCCAGAATGACCGTCAACATCAGATTGTGAGTAGGTTATTTCAATTCCAGAGCGAAAACCGCTGTTATACATCAAGCCGGCCTCGCCAGACAAAGCAAACCCACCATCGAATTCGGTTTCCCAGCCGTATGGTGTACCAGCCCCTATCGGTGTACCCAATGGTAAAGCCGGAGCACCATTACCGGTTGTAAAAGCTCCTGTATCGCCGCTATTATCGCTGTCAGATTGCTGGGTATATCCCAGAGAACCACCGACGTACCACTGAGCCGATAAAGCGGTTGATGGAAGTGTTACAAAATAACCAATAAGTAAGAGTGTTTTCCATAATTTCATAGATTTACCCCCCACTAAGAATTTGGAAAAGGAAGCGCTTGCAGTATAACAGAAGTGTGTGTGATTCTGTGATGAAACACTTAAAAGCAATGGATATGCTGATTTAGTCTAAGACAGGAGATAACTGTGGACATTCAACTCTCCAGCATCGTGGTTAGAGCAATCAGCTGTATCTCTTCTCAAATCATCAGATGTACACGCTTCCATCTCTTTCGTTAACTCCTTTTCACCTTGAATAATCCGCTGGTATTTCAAAAGCAGATTACCTCTTCCTGTTACACCATGTCGTCACCTACGTTGTCCTGCACGGATGCAATTCTACACTGGTGACCACCTCATTCTCCAGGAAGTCGGATTACCCTGATAACCAGATAATGAGAATAATTCTTCTCTCTTTTCCAGGTAAAAGATCAGACTACAAGTCTCAGTTATTCTAAGACGTGTTCTGTCTGACCCTTTGAAATGCGAGAATAATTCTCATTAATAGTGATTGTATAAGCATCATGAAAATGAGATCAACCACTTTTTACGGCAGTATAAGTATGAAGAGGTATTAAAGGGTATATCCAGGATCATGCAGTGAGAATGGCAGGAGATACCATTCTCATGTGTATGATTTTAAGAGGAATTATGCATCAAGTAAGATAGCTGAATTCATTTGCGGATAAGTGATGATTTGACCTAGGTGATTCGCCTGAAAATCTTGAGCATCTTTTATGTTAATGAAGGGTATGGCTTCTTTCCCCATAGGACCATTGACATCTGAGCCAATGAGGTAATACGCATTGGGTGCATATATCCATTTTCCACTGGGATAGTCAATAACCCAGATGGAATTATTATTAATCGAAAATTGAGTATATTGAGGACGATTACTGAGATATTTGAAAAGACAGTGGGTCGCACAGAAATGAACAACCTGGCCATTCGCCAGAGTCAGCTGGCATTTGTTTTGTGGATATCTGGCAGGATACATACCACAAACTGGGCATTTGTCTTTATTGTCGAGAGGTTCAACGATTTTACCTTTGCGTAACCTGTTCGAATTGATCATTGCATTGTCTTTAGAAATTTGTTGTGCCGCAATTTCATATGCCGTATCAAAATCAACAAGTTCACCACCGCAGTTCTTGATGAAACTGTTTGCTTCCTTTAAAGATGAAAAGGCCAGTTTGCTTTTCATACTCATCGTCCCTCTGGCCTTGGAGCCAACAACATAGAAGGCATTCTTAGCAGCAACCATGGTGGTTGGTGAGAGATAAAGTGCGGTTTTGATACTCTTTCCTGTTGTCGCTGAGTTAATACTCGCTTCAACTAGGCAGTGCAGGGAACAAACATGACGTTCTTTGGTCTCGGATGTATAGGTGTACCATGTTCGAGCCCACATGGAGCGGTGCATTCCGCAATTATGACACTCTTCGGTAAATCGGGAGTCCGGTGGTTGCAGAGGGTGAGGTACCGCACACGATTCCTGAGCGAGCAAGTAAGAAGGGAAAATTGCAGAGAATCCTGCATAGATAGTCATACACTTGAGAAAGGTCCTTCTGCCAATATTCATATCATCTACTCCTGTGTAAGAATAGTATTAGGAAAAATAGTTTGAGAGATTAAAACGTGTATATGATAATTTGGCAAGTACTACATAAGGGAAAAATAATATTTGATTATCTGGATGTGGTATTTTAATTCACTTTTACTTACTGTTAGATTATAGAAGCCATCAAACAGTGAAAAAGGAGATAAAGATGGGAAAGGAAAAAGTTTTATTTAAGAATGAGGAAAAGATGTCGAGGCAGGATGCAGCGGCATTACTTCGCACTATCGCTGATAAGCTTGATAAAGGCAAAATAACTCTCACCCAGGGAACTAAAGTGGTAGAGCTAAAAATTCCAGGCCGCGTTGAGATAGAACTAAAAGCTGAAAAAGAAGTAGGTAAGAAAAAGACCACCAAGAAACTTGAGGTAGAGATTGAGTGGTTGGTAGGTGGTGCAAATAAAAAAGATAGGCCGATGAAAATTAAGTAAGAGATTTGTAGCTTTACCAAGTCTCGTTTAAATACTTAATATCAATTGAATTCTCTAGATTCATTGATTCAATAGAGGCCACCTCAGTCACCTCTAATTTGTATAGAGGTTACTTTTCTACAGCAGTACAGAAAACCTACTTTCCCTTCCTGGAGTTTACCAATGCGAACTGCATTGATTTCCACTCGGTCAAACTTTGGCATTACTCGTTTCAAGTCTCCATAGGGAGTATTATCGAGATGTTTTGCGACTAAACTGGTGTTGATTGTTACAGAGGTCACCAAGCTTAGGTCAGCAACATCTCTTTAAATTATTATTAACCCCACCAGTGAGAATTCCAATAAGCCCATATCTCCTGACACTTTCTAGCTACCTAGTGAGACATAGAAAATACTACCAAGAAAACAATGAAGACTATTATTACATTTCGATACGGTGAAATGAACTAGTTTCTGGCCTAGGGATGAAAGATATCACCTATAGATTAAGCAAAATACTAACATTGAAAGTATCCGATATTAAGCTTTCCATCATACGAGAAGTAACAATCAACATATAATAAAAGCAGAAGATAATTTATGTTGAGCTTGGGCTTACTATATTCAATTTTTGATAATTTGCTAAAACGATATCTCTTGCAATGGTAATTATCTATTGAAAAACAGATAATTACAGGCTACTGTAGAAATCTCATTCGTGTTAGGCATGGCCTTTTTTATTAGGGCTTTCAGTCGATTATATCTTGTAGGGAGAATAGAAATTAGATGAATAATACTATTAGTCTAAAAGTAACTGTTTCTCTGATAATTTTAGCTTTCTTATTTGTCCTTTATTTAGTGAAACCCACTTATAGTTCTGATTGGAGAAGGGTTGGTGGTATGGATAGTTCTAGATCTTTACACAGCATGACCTTACTTTCGGATGGCCGTGTTCTAATAGCTGGTGGTAATAGCAGTGAAGAGGTCTTGTCGAGTGTGGAGATATATGATCCGACAACCGAGACCTGGTCAACAGTTACTCCTATGTCAACTCCACGAGCAGGACATACGGCAACATTATTGCAAAATAATAAAATCCTTATTACCGGAGGATATAGTTTGAGTTTACCTCTTCGTGATAAGCTCTCCAGCGTAGAAATTTACGATCCTTCATTAAACACATGGTCATCAGCTCAAGAAATGTTACTTCCTAGGGCAAAACATATTTCCACGCTTCTACAAGATGGACGCGTCCTTATAACAGGAGGATATGATAAATCGGACGTCAGTATAGAAGAAGTTTATGATCCTGATACTAACTTGTGGAGTTTATTGCCCGCTGTAAGTAGTGAGCTTTTGTATGATCACCGAGCGACCCTGCTGAATGACGGTCGTGTACTGGTGACTGGAGGGGTGATTGATTATGATACCTCCCCATATATCGGTGGTGCACTGCTTTTCGATCCAAACGCCAAACTTATTTGGACTTCAACAGGACCCTTTGGTAGAGCAGGGCATAGTGCTACACTTCTTGCCAATGGGAAAGTATTGATAACCGGTGGTTGGATATCTGATTTTAGTGGATCTATAAATGACCCTGTAATATTTGATCCATCAGACGATTCCTGGTCAGATGCAGCAGATATGTTGAATGACAGATACGACCATGAAGCAGTCTTGATGGCAGACGGCAGGGTTATGGTTGCAGGTGGAGAGGAAGCCACAGGAGGGATTGGAAACTATACTACGGTGCTCTCTAATACAGAGATATACGATCCATCAAGTAATTCATGGGAGAGTGCTCCGAGACTCATATCACCGAGAAAAAATCTCAGAATATCACAGTTAACAAATGATAATATATACATTTCCGGCGGTCTCGGGATAACCTGTTGTTCACCTCTCTCTACCGCTGACCTTTTCGATTTTAATTTACCCAATCCTTTCGCCTGGGAATTGTTTCAGGTCCCGATTAACACTAGTTTAGAGAAAAGCAAAATTCCTTAACTCATATCTGAGCTAAGGGGTTGTGTGTATAAAGAATTCGGTGGCGACCTACTTTCCAACATCTCTTGTCCGTGCAGTACCAAAGGCGTAAAGATAGGTGAACGCGTTGAGGCTTTTAGGGCTGCTCACATCTCCTTTACACATTTAGATGACTTGCAATTATGGAAGATAAATTGATCATAATCAGAGATAATGAGCAGAATGGGACCGTAAAAATTACATATGGGAAGAGATCTGTTTCCTTCACAACGGAGGGAAATATCATGAGAAAAAAATCAGTACTCATCCTACAAGTTTCTGGCGTTGAACCACAAAATTGTTGGGCTATTTGCTGTCATCTTGTAATAGTAAATATAGTCCTGGCAAGATTTTATTTGGTGTTTCATAGGTGGTTTCGTAATAAATAAAAATATCTGTAGCATTATTGGTATCTTTCTTTACCAGATTAGAAGCATATGAGCTGAAAGCAATATATTGGCCATTCGC
>CAZWVC010000311.1:0-5392 GCA_964637245.1 uncultured Desulfocapsaceae bacterium | reverse complement strand
AAGAAATGGAAATCATCTCCATTGTCCTCGACGGCGAAATGGAACATCAAGATACCATGGGAAACAAGACTGTAATCAAAAAACATGACGTCCAACGGATGACTGCCGGTACAGGTCTACAGCATTCTGAATGGAATAATGGTGACACACCGGTGCACTTTTTCCAGATATGGGTGCTGCCGCAGAAAAGAGGGCTAACTCCTTCCTATGATCAGAAAAGCTTCAACCCTGAATCCTGGGAAAACCAACTCACCCTTCTTGCCGGGGAGAATTCAGAAAATAGTGCAGTATCATTGAATACCGATGCTAGTGTATATCGGGCCGAGCTGGAGGCAGGCCAGCTAATAACCTATCAAACCACAGAAGAGAGAAAGCTCTTCAGCTACATTATCAGCGGAGAGGCCAGAATTGATGGCCTGTTGCTGGGGACCAGAGACCAAGCCAGAATAAGAGCGCAGAAAAGCCTTGAACTGCGAGGAGAATCCCGGACAGATATTCTGCTCGTGGATATACCTGCAAACGCTGATTAATGGATATAAATAATCTACCAGAACTCGTCTGGAGGTACCACATGAGTAATATATTAACCAATACCGACAAAGGACTTATTACCGCTAAGAATTGTGCGATCACCCTTATAGATCACCAACCCCAGATGACCTTTGGGGTTGCCAATATCGAACGTCAACAGCTTATCAACAACGTAGTCCTGCTTGCCAAAGCAGCAAAGGAATTTGATATTCCAGTTATATTGACTGCTGTTGAGACCGAATCTTTTTCCGGTTATCTCTGGCCGCAACTGATGGACATATTCCCAGATCAGCACCCCATTGAGAGGACCAGCATGAATTCCTGGGATGATCCTGGTTTTCGTGAGGCGATAGAGGCCACTGGCAAGAAAAACATCATCATTGCCGGATTATGGACCGAAGTATGCGTCACCTGGCCGGCATTGCAGATGATTGCTGACGGATATACTATCTTTGTAGTCGAAGACGGCTGTGGAGCAACATCCCAACAGGCCCATGAGGCAGCGATACGACGCTGCGTTATGGCAGGCGCTGTGCCGATGACCACCATAGCTACAACCCTTGAATTTCAGCGGGATTGGGCGCGTCGCGAACACTACGACAACTTGCTGGCTCTCTACAAAGAGCATGGTGGAGCCTATGGAAGTGGTATAGAGTATGCCTACTCAATGGTCCATAAAGCTCCACAGTCGGCCACCCATCCCCATGTCGTGAAAAAATAATAGTGCAACGCTTAATGACGCGTAGCGTATTTCTAAATTAGAGAGGAACAAGCCATGAACTTTCAAGAAATAGTTAACACCAGAAGAGCTATTAATTTTTTTGATCCAGACCAGCAGGTGACAGATGAAATCCTTCACGAGATGATCGGTCTGGCGGCTAAAACACCTTCCAGTTTTAATCTTCAACCCTGGAATTTAGTGGTAGTGAAGGATCAGCATAGAAAAGAACAACTTAAATCACTGGCATGGGACCAACCAAAAGTAGCAGAAGCACCAGTGATACTCATCGTGCTTGCAGATCGTAATGGTTGGCAGGACGGCCACCCTACCGTGGAGCGTAACTGGCAGGAAATGTTGGATTCCGGTTCGATGCAGGTAGAGCAGCGAGACTGGTTTCTTGGTGCTGCAAAATCTCTCTACAACTGGAGTTCTGAAGCGGATCTTGCCTTTGCCGCAAAAAATACGGGTTTTTTCGCCATGAGCTTAATGTTTGCCGCGACCAGCCTGGGACTAGAAAGCCATCCAATGGATGGTTTCGATCATGAAGGCGTCCGCCAGGAATTCAAAATACCGGAGAATTACTGGCTTCCCCTATTGCTTGCCGTTGGCTACAAAAAGCCCGGACTGGAGCTCCATCCGCCGAAATGGCGCAAATCCGCGGCTGACATTATTGTCTCCTTTGAATAATTATCAGCCACTTACAGTACAGTAGCCTCTCTATCAAATACCCATGATTAGAGGCTGCTGCTTCCACCATATCGCCTTAACAGTCTGTTATGGACATTCCCTGAAGAATTCGTTATAACTTTCAGCGGCAAATACTAGATATTCTTGCCTTATCAAAAGAGGTTAAGTGATTTTATATATTATATGCACTCAAAAGAGGGTAAGAGCGGGAGTTTGTTTACTTCTCACTGCTTTTCTTATACCCGGCTGCAGTTACAAGAGCTTCCACGATGGCTTGAAACATTCTCAAAAAAGGGAATGTGAAAAACTAATGGAACCCGATCGCAGCTCGTGTCTGCAAAATCTGGAATATAAATTTGAAGAATACCAGCGTGAGACTGGTCAAACACAAATAATAGACTAATGCGAAAAAACATAGGACCAATCTTACTCATAGTCATTGGTGTGCTTCTACTCCTTTCAAATCTGGGTATTTTACCGCTGGGCGAGCTGAAAAGTCTGGTAAAACAGTGGTGGCCACTGCTACTTATAATCGTTGGCATCATCCAGGTACGAAGTTCCCGCTAATAGAAAAAAATCCACCTGGACTTCTCCACCACCATAATTAATTAGTTTAGCAAATAGCATAATGCACCATTATCAACCAACGGAACACTTCTCCAAAAAGTTATTGCACCTGAAGAAGTCCGACCCCCAGGGATATGGCAGGATTCGCAGAACCATTGACAGATTGCTGGTTGAACCAGATGGTGCCGATGGCAGAATGGTTGGCCTTTATCACGGCAGATTGAAAAAATATGTGGGTAGACGTGATTATCGGATAATCTACTATTGGTGTAATCTCTGTCACAAAGCAAATAAAAGACAGCACTGCGGCACAATTCCGGATAATAGTGTTATCTTTTTTGACATCTATCACAAAAAAGACAAGAAAAAGATCAAGAAGAACATTAGCTACGCATAACCAACGCTATGATAAAATTACAGACAAATTGCCTGCCAGCATTAGTAGGCAGTCTCCCGATAGATGACCACACCAAAGCGATGGAATTGATTCTCAATCAGACCCCGCAAATACCTCTCTGGCCTCAACTCCCTGTGTATCCAGCCGAGGGAATGGTGGCTCAGTTTATCTCAGGACTACCCGGTATCGATGAATGTGACGGGACAACATTCATCAACTCCCAGGGAGATGTTTTCGACGCGGAATTCCTCAGCTTTTATGAAGAGTACTTAATGATTACCGAGGGAAATGAGAGCCTCGATAAGAGCCGCTTCGTACTAAGCCAAGATGCCGCCCAGGGCTTCTTTACCTTCCTGCAGCAGGTATCTATTAACAAAGAGGACTTAATCGCCTTGAAGGCCCAGACCACCGGACCTTTTACCTTTGCCACCGGTGTTGTTGATCAGGACAACCGAGCCATTTTCTACAATGATCAGCTCAAAGATGCCGCAGTTAAATTGCTGGCTCTAAAAGCAAAGTGGCAAATTCAGAAGATGAAGGAAATCTGTCCTCGCACCATAATGGTATTTGATGAACCAGCTCTGGCAGGATTTGGCTCTTCTGCCTTTATTACCATAACCCAGGAAGACGTTGCCGCATGCTTCAATGAAGTTTTTGAAGCGGTCAAACAGGAAGGTGCCATTGCCGGAGTCCACGTCTGTGCCAACACCGAGTGGTCCATTCTTTTTGAGGCCGGTGCCGATCTGGTCAGCTTTGATGCCTATTCCTACTTCGATAAACTCATCCTCTACGCGGAACATCTCAAACAATTTTTTGCCAAAGGGGGATTGCTCGCCAGCGGAATCATCCCTACGACTCCTGAATTCATTGATAAGGAAGATGCCGCCAAACTCACGGATAAATGGCTTGAGCAAAAAGCGAAGCTTGAAAAAATCGGTATTCCACATGAACAGATTCTCCAGCAAACACTCATTACACCGAGCTGCGGTACTGGATCGCTCACCCCTGAATACGCCATCAGGGTCATGCAGCTGACCAGCGAGGTTTCCACCGCACTGCGGCAGAAATTCTGCCTGGTTTGAGCAGGTAGCCCAAAAGGACAAACCACTGCCTCCACTAAATCATCTTCACCATAACTGTCATACTGAAGACCAAGTCCTCAAGGTTGCGAAAATCGTAAAATAGATTTTGAAAGTGGCAAGTTTATTCCTAGCCAAGATGGCTTGTACCTTGTTGCCCAAAGAAATGAAAACGCTCTTTTTCTCATGCTTATGCTCTCATTCTTGAGCTCTATATGGCTAAAATATATAAATAAATGTTGTGAAAATTAGTGACTATAAAAATCCAAGATTAGAGATTGAGCATTTCGAAATTTGTCGAGGTGAGGCGTGGTGCTTCATCGGTACCAACTCATCGGGTATCAGCTGCTTTGTCAAGCTCATTTCCGCCAGTCAACATGAAAATGAGAAGGTAGTTTTTAATTCAAAATCTGCGGTTATATCCTTTGCCAAGCAACAAGAAATATTTGAAGAGGAGCTGCGCCAAGACAACAGTGATTTCCTCGATAGAATTGATCAAGGAACACTGGCTAGAGAGTTTATTGAGAATATTGAGCAGCATGGAGAACTCATTCACAAATTCAACCTCCAGGATTGTCTGAGAAAAGGCTACCGGCAACTTTCTTCTGGTGAGAGTAGAAAATTGATGCTCTTGAATGCTCTCTCTCAAAAGCCCCAACTGATTGTATTTGAAAATCCCTTTGATGGCCTGGATACAGAAGGCTGCCAAGAGCTCGATAATACACTTGCCAAACTTTCTGATTTAGGTCTCAAGATCATTATCACAGTAAATAATTCCAGCGATATTCCCTCTTGGTGTACCCACCTGGCTATTATGGATGGCAAACAGATTAAATTTCATGGATTGCTGGCTGAAATTCTGCCTGAAGTCCCAAAGGTGATGGAACAAAGCCAAGGTGCAACATTTCAATTACAAACCGTTTCTACCAATGTACAGGTAGATGAAGAACTGGTCTTTCTTAAAAACGGCTTTGCCCGATATGGTGATCTGGAAATATTTTCTCAATTAACGCTACGAGTTATGAGTGGCCAACACACTCTGATAAGCGGGCCGAATGGCAGCGGAAAATCTACCTTGCTGCAGATAATCACAGGTGATAATCAAAATTGTTACGCCAATGACCTTCATATTTTTGGTACCAGACGCGGAACAGGTGAATCCATCTGGGACTTGAAGAGTCAGATGGGTATAGTCACCTCTGATATCCATCGAAATTATTATATTCCCGGCAGTGCACTACAAGTAGTACTCTCCGGCTTTTTTGATTCCATAGGCGTATATGCCAAATACTCTAAAAACCAGAAAGAGGCAGCACTACAGTGGCTTGAAATGATCGGACTCATAAATCATTCTCAGACATCATTTAGACAACTCTCCTATGCCAAACAAAGATTATGCCTCATTGCAAG
>CAZWVC010000310.1:0-5402 GCA_964637245.1 uncultured Desulfocapsaceae bacterium | reverse complement strand
CCGCGGGCGAGAGTGAGGAGATCATCCACCACCGCGGCTGCTCTTTTACCGGCCTTCTCCATGGTTTCCAGCGGTTCTATCAGTGAGCTGCCCTTGGGCAGATTAAGACGGATGAGTTCTGGGTAGCTTACAATACCAGCAAGGATATTGTTGAGGTCATGGGCAACACCACCAGCCATCACTCCCAGCGCTTCCATTTTTTGGGACTGTCGAAGTTTGCGGGCAATTCGTTCACGATCCTCGGTTTCTCGTTTGAGCTGCTGGGTCCGTTCTTCAATGATCTGTTCTTGTTCACGATGGGCTTTCAACGCCAGTTGTCTGGATCTATCCCGTTCCCGCTCAAAGAGAAAGGAAAAGATGAGAGCAACTGAAACCGATGGTATGAATCGAATAGCAAAGTTTATCGAGTAGTATCCTTCACCTTGGGTTTGCGCATCTAGTATAACCCAGATAAAAACCGGTATAAATAGCATAAGGGTTGCGATGGCACCATGGTTGGCACCAAGGATAAAGATTGCAAAAAAAGGAAAGGTATAATGCCACATGTAGGTTTTTCCCTCTGCTGCACCTGTGAAAAATAAATAGGAGTAGAGGCAATACATCATTGCTACGCCTATGTAGCAGCAATGGTTTTTAAAGCGGGAAAACTTATAGAACAGGAGAATTGTGGTAAGAATTACCGCTGCAGCGGTATCAATGAGAGCAACTCCAATTTCTCCATTGAGAAAAGAGGAAAGAGCAACCCCGAGCAAGACCACAACCGCGATAGAAGCCACGACCAGAATAAGGATATCCCTTCTCTTATCCTCACTCAATATAAGAGAATGGCCAGGAGATCTGTTACTTGTTAATTCTTCATCCACAGGTTTATCCATTGGCTTAATAGGGTAAATAGCATTGGTCGTATAAATAATGCACCCATTATATAAATTGTGCGTTTATATTTTCTCTAAAGTCAATGTTTCACCAGAGATAAATTTCCAGGTTAATTACCATTGAAAGCTGATATTTCTATCTATCTTCTCGAAATGTTTATTGTTAATGACAAATAGCCGAGTTTTTCTGTATCTAATCGCTCAATCATTTACAGAGAGGAAATATTATTTTTTCTTCGACCTGATGAAAGATGCTATTGGGTTGACACAAGCGATTGATGGTGATGGCGATACCTACCTGGCAATCTACAAGAGTGATGATTGAAGATTAAGATCGACGTAGCTGTAACTCAGTTATCCGATTGTTTTCCAGGTAAATGAGCAATAAATTTGATGGTTTTTGCTGACGATTTAAACAATCTATGACCAATGGCTTGGAAAATTGTAGACGACCCTTGCCTAACAAACAAGAAGCGATTAATATTGTAATAGGCTATCTAAACTTTCTAATATTCCGCGCTACTGCTAATCCACTGCTGAATCTTGCAGGCTTATACTCTTCCGCAGCAGCCGGAGAAGATAAAATACATGCATTATATTTCGACCTGTTTGGTAATAATAGTTTCCCTGAAATGCTATCTTTACTTGAGTACAGAGGAGGAAGAGATGCAATTATCAGAAAGCCAAAACTGGACCACTCGTATATTGCTCATCGCTATAGTCGCCATTGTCCTCGGGGTGATATATTATTCTTATTCTGATTCTTCCAGCAGGGTGTCTGTGCAGGAGCGCAAGGAGTTTGATTATGGCGGCAGGCCAACCCAACCCGTCAATATGCCAAACCAGATTATACTAACGCGAGATCAAAAATTTATTATTGGGCGAAATTGTCTGGTATATAAGGGTGTTGAAAAAAAAACGCTCTTTATGGATCTCTATCTACTCGATATGGATTCAGAACAATCATATGAAAAGCGTTATCTTCTCAAAGATGCCAAAAAGAAAATGGAGCTTGGTGATGGAGAGTATCGCTTTGTTTCAGCCAATTCAAGAAAATTAGTCCTGGAAAATCTGGCAAACCAGCAATAGCTTAGCGTTATCTCATCTATAAATCCGGTTTGTTTACATATCCTGAACTTAAGAATATTTTAGATGGTTCCGGATTTTGTGCAGTACCGTCATAAGCCACGACCTAAAAACCACCAACACTCTCTTTTGTTCTGTGTATAGAACTGAATTTCCTGAATGCTCTAGCCCGTATTTCTCATCAGTTCAGGTGGTGGCTGATATATCAATCATTTCCAGTTGCTTAGAGAAGAAGAGAGTATAGATTTCTTTATCACACTCTGATCCAGAGTAAATTGAATGACTCAATTGTTTAATCTCAGGCACTGCTTAATTTTTTCAAACGGTAATTCACTATAATCTTTTAGCCAGAACAGGAAAGGATGGTTGAGATGAGAATATATCGCATGAGGAGTACACCATGTCTGTTTTAAATATAGGAATAGTTGGTTCTGGGATGATTGCAGGTGTTATTGCTAAGGCGATACAAGAGGTCGAAACGGCAACGCTTGCCGCTGTTGCCAGCAGAAGGCCGGAGTCGGCCGGAGCATTTGCCAAGGAGCACAAGATACCAACAATGTTTGCCACTTGGGAGGAGATGGTCCAATCTGATCTGGTGGATGCAATATATGTAGCCACACCGACTGCTGTAAAGGAGGAAATCAGCATAGCTGCTGCACATGGCAATAAGCATATATTGGTGGATAAACCCTTTGCCAGTCTGGAGTCACTTGAGAGAATGATTACGGCGGCGCGGGAGAACAGCGTTGCTTTTATGGATGCCACCCACTTTGCCCATCACCCGCGGACGCTTAAAATCAAAAGCATCATGAAGGAGACAATCGGTGAGCCGATTGCAGTGAGGACCTGTTTCTTTTTTCCCTTTCTTGACAGGGAAAATATCCGTTTCAACGTCGACAAGGAACCGACTGGAGCCGTGGGCGATATGGCCTGGTATTCGATGCGGGCCGTGGCGGAGTATCTGGCACCAACAGCAGAGATTAGGACCATTAGCGGCGGCATAACCCGTGATAAAAAGAGTGGGGCGGTGATAAAAGGCTCCGGTCTTATCATCTTTAAGGATGATAAGTCAACCACCTTTGATTTTGGCTATAATGCCGGGGTCTGCCTCATGGATCTTGATATCCTGGGATCTGAGGGCATGTTCCATATTGATGATTTTGTACTTGACTGGAAGGACGGCTTTGCTTTTGACAATCCAGATCATAAAGTGAGATATACCAAAAGAACGGGGATGCAGGAACCTGATGATTTTGAATTAGTCGAAGCTGCTGCAGCAGAACCCCAGACCAATTCAATGATCCGCAATTTTGTCCGCTATGCTCTGGAACCGGGCAGTCGGCAGGAGGAGGCATCAACCCGGGTTACCCGTCAGACCCAATCATTGCTGGATCGATTCTGGCAGGAAGTGGGGAGTTGATGATTGATCTGAAGTGGTGCGTTTAACACCATAATTCAAGGGGATAAATTTCATGCTTACTATTATTGCCATGCCCATGGTTGATGACAGTCGCCTGGAAGAAATACAGGAAGCAATGCTTGCGCTGGTACAGCACGCTTTGAAGGAAGAGGGGTGCATAAGGTATGAACTCCATCAAAACAATGAGGAGTCAAATCGTTTTATCTTTGTCGAAACCTGGCAAAACCGAGATCTTTGGCAAAAGCATATGAACGGCGAGGCAATAAAGCAATTCAACAAGAAAATATCAGGGGGTATAACTGGATTTGAGCTCTATGAGCTCAATCAGATCAGCTGACATGAACTCTGGATTTTGGCAGAAACTACTTACTGTTTGGCTTGTTCTTCTCCTGAGCACAGCTGCTCACAGTGCGGGAGAATGTGATGAATTTGTAGCCTGGGTATATCCTGCCAAACAGGCCTATATCCTTGAGCATCAGTTATATCCGGTTCCTGCAGAGATCCAGGCACTTGCCAAGCGTTTCATGCCGCGGATCTGGGTATCGCCGGAGAGCTGGCAGCCAATCTCTTTTGAGACATATCTTGCCAGCGCTAAACTCAAGCGCTTTTCTGATGATAAGATTCTGCAGATATCACCAACCGTACAACACCTGCAGGAACTTAATCATGCACAGCAGTGTTCAACGTATTTACAGGCAGGCGAAGTTCCACCTGCTTCACCTGCGCCCCTCTATGTTCAGGTATTTCGTGACCGTAGCCCGATTGATGCAGCTGAGGAGTGGCTCTATATAAAATATAACCCGGTCTTTAGCTGGAGCGGTCTGGCAAAGGAAATAAGCTGGGCGGCATCACTTGGTGTAACGCTCACAGGCGGTGATGCCGGGAGATGGCATCGGCTTGATGTGCACACCTCCGCTATCCTTGCCTTCAATTCTAAGCATCAGTTCAAAATGCTGACCCTGGCGCAGCATAATCATCAGCAGACTTTTTTAACCGGCAGGGATCTGCCCAAAGATTCTCCTCCATTATTGGTTGCAGCTGTTCAAAGTAATGAGCTCTATCTTGATGATGGCAACACGATACCCCGAAAACATCGCGTCGTACCCTTTTTTAATAAAGTTTCATACCTTATTGACTCCCAGGAAAAACCCTGGCTGTGGGCTACGGATCTTAGCTATGGAAGAAACAGTGGTGGTGTGGAAATTGAATTTTTTCCGATCTATCATGAACCTAATCATCCACTAGTCGATTATGCTGGTTTGCTTGCTCCACCTCACAGGATAATGGGGATCTATATTGGCAGGGACGGTCCACCAGGGATGAATTATTATGCACCGCCTTCCTACATATCCATACCTGATTTCGTCACCATGGGATTTTGGCAGCAAGGCAATACCACCCTTCTCAATAAACTTTTACCGCATCTTGGAAGCCTTGAGAAGACTAACTGGCTGCGAATGTTGGAAATATTTCGCCTGCATCTTAAGAACGCAAACATTCAGTAATTCCTTTTTATTAGCAAGACTCACAGATTAATTATTTCCTAGACCCAGATATTTTATGAGTTGATAGACGCTTATTGATAAGCACGTAACTTACGTTAACTTGGAATAGTAAGTGATATGGTAAGCGATGTGTAAATGCATGTCGGACGAATCTTCTGCGGGTTGCCATGCCCATCAATAATCAAAAGTGTTCGCGTGATTTTAGAGAGGGTATCTGGATTTCCATCAACGTATTTTTGCCTCAACATAGGCAAATTTTTATAACCTTTACGAAAACGCTTTGTCTAAAGGTACTGGTTCTTTCAGCGTGGGTGGCAGAGTAAAAAGTGTACACTTCAAACTTTGCCTGGGTGTTTCACTAACTCTTCATTTTATGGAATAAATAAGTGTTTTTTGTACTCTTTTCTGTAGCTAGGTAAAAAGATTAGTGAACAAATGAATAGAGCAGAAAAAAATTGCCGATTTTAATGGTTGACCTAAACGTAAAGGTAAGGTATAAAGATGCTAATGCACCCC
>CAZWVC010000309.1:0-5421 GCA_964637245.1 uncultured Desulfocapsaceae bacterium | reverse complement strand
CTTGGTATATTATTGATCATGGTATGAGTCATGGATATTTGTGGCAGGAATACATTAAAGGTTTAAGAGCAGCACCGACTGAACCGTGTGATCCTACAATTTGTCGTCGTTGCGGAGTGTGTGGTGAGATTTAAAAAGAAATCATATGATGAGGTTGATGTAATACGTCAGCAGAAAATCGAGGCAGGATTGCAGCCTTTTAAGCTGGTAAAATACTTCTCCTTTTCCAGCCTTGGTGTAATTCTTGTCTTTACCCTATTTCTCTCCTGGGCGATATCGAATCATGCCAGAAAAATTATGCTCGAACAAAGCGAGGAATATTCCGTTGCCTTCGCCGAAAATCTGAACCAACAGGTGTTCAGGAGGTTTGTTGTTATAACAGCAATTCGTTACGGCGCAATTAAACTAAGTAATCCAGATCAGTTTGGCAGTCTTGATAAAATTATCAGGGAAATAATCCAGGGAATGAATGTTGAATCGGTCACCATTTTTGATTCACGCATCAATGTAATCTCATATTCCACTATCAACGAACAGGTTGGTAAAAAAGATGCTGGCGGGATTGAATATGAAAAAGCCCTGCTTGGCATAACGAACTCAAAAATCATCAGTTCTGGTTCAGTTCTTAACCTCCTGCCGGGAACATCACCGTTAAAGTGTACTTTGAAGACCTATATACCCTTTCGCCAGGTTAGTCCCAGCGGGGAAAGTGGCGATATTATCATGGGTGTTATTGAAATTGTCAAAGATCTTTCCAGTGATTATATGGCTATTATTCGCTTGCAGGGCAGTATTATATTTGTTTCAAGTGTGGTCATGATGTTCCTTTTTATTGTTCTGCAATCAATCGTTATGAATGTTTCCAAGAAAGTCGAAAAATGGGTTGATGAAAGATTACTGCTGGAAGCTAAACTTAACCATTCGGAGAGATTGGCACATCTTGGATCGATGGTCGCAACAGTATCTCATGAAATTAAAAGCCCCCTAGGAATTGTCCGCAGTACTGCAGAAATTTTAGAAAAACGTATTAAAAAAGTGGCTCCTGGTAATGAGCATCTGGCTAAAATTATCATCGAAGAAACAACCAGGTTAAATACCATTACCATGGAGTTCCTCGATTTTGCCAGACCTCAGCAAGCCAAACTTGAACCTGGTGATGTGAATGAAGTGGTAAAAAGGGCTCTTGTATTTATATCTCCAAAGGCAGCACAACAGCAGATAGAGGTGCGCGAAGAACTAAGCACAACACCCGTTCGAGTAAGTCTGGATAGCGAACTGCTTTACCGGGCAATTCTCAATATACTAGTTAATGCTCTTCAGGCCATGAAAAATGGTGGAGAATTATATGTAACCACACGAAAAAATCCATCCGGTGAGGGGATGGAAATCGAAATAAAGGATAATGGAATGGGAATGTCGGATAAGAAATTGGAACATATTTTTAAACCCTTCTTTACCGATAAACAAAAAGGTACTGGGTTGGGACTTGCGATTACGAAAAACATCATTGACAGTCATAATGGCGAAATTCGAGTGAGCAGCGCTGAAAACCATGGTACGACATTCTTTGTTACGATTACATGAACGAAATTTTTTTCCAGATCAACGAGCTTTCCTTTTTAGAAAATGGTCCATATTCTCTTATTGTTGATGAGAATGAGCTGATCGGAATGACGGGACCTTCCGGAATTGGGAAAACCCAGATGCTGAGGGCTCTTGTTGAAGCCATATCTTTTAGTGGGAGTTTCTTTCTCGAGGGAGTTTCATCTCAAAACTTTACAGCACCAAACTGGCGAAAAAAAATATCTCTGGTTCCTGCTGAACCGGTATGGTGGAGAGATACTGTTGGAGATCATTTTACCGAGCTGCCCGGTAATTCCGAGCTCCATCGGCTAATCCATAATCTCGGTTTTAAGGAAGATGTGCTTTCCTGGAAAATAAGGAGATTGTCAACTGGGGAGCGTCAAAGACTGGCCCTTGCCAGAGCAATTATTCAGCAGCCGGCTATTCTGCTTCTAGATGAACCATGTTCCGCACTTGATGCAAATTCCGTTGAGCGTGTTGAGCACCTTATACTGGATTTCAAGTCATTACCCAAGAGAGCTGTGATCTGGGTAAGCCATGATCTTGAACAATTAAGAAGAATTGCCGATATTTGTTATACGGTCGAGAAAACAAATCTAAAGTGGAATTGGTCAACTTGACCCCATAATACGCGAGGAAGATCTATGAGTGTCATACCGCTGAGCTTTTTCGATCTTGGCTGTGCTGCTGTATTAGTACTCTGTCTTGCCGCTGTCAGCAATAGATTTCGTTTGGGGATGGGGAATCGTATGATTTTGGCAGCAGTTCGTATGACCCTGCAACTCTTCCTGATTGGTTTGATCTTGCGCCAGCTTTTTCAAAACTACACTGTTTGGTTGATTCTCCTGCTTGCCCTGGTAATGACTCTTATAGCCGGACGAGAAATCATAGTGAGACAGAAGATACGAACACATGGATTATTTGGTTATGGGGTGGGAGTTATATCCATGTTTCTATCCTCGTTTACCATTGCTGTTTTTGCCCTCTTGGTGATTATTCAGATACAACCCTGGTATACCCCTCAGTATGCCATTCCTCTCTTGGGAATGCTGCTTGGTAATACTATGACCGGTATTGCCCTGGCCTTGGATAAGTTTACCTCCGACATATTTGACCAGCGAAATATTGTTGAACAACGACTATATTTAGGAGAAACCTGGCAAAATGCCACTGAAAATATTCGCAAAAATGCCATGCGTACCGGCATGATTCCTATCATAAATGCCATGGCAGCTGCGGGAGTAGTAAGCCTACCCGGAACAATGACGGGCCAGATATTGGGAGGCTCCCCTCCGATGGAAGCGGTGAAGTATCAGATTCTTTTACTCTTCCTGATTGCTGCCGGAACTGGATTTGGCGTTATTTGCGCCATTTGGCTGACGAGTCGCAACCTCTTTGATGATAGGCACCGACTGTGTTTGGAAAAGCTTAAGGTTTAGGCGACCAATTTGCCTAGAAAGGACTTGTAAAACAACTCCCATAGTGTTCATATGCATGAAACACGCTTTTAAATTTATTTTTTTTTAATAGGAGTTTCTTATGTCTGAAAAGATTGTAGTTATAGGAGGTGTGGCCGCCGGTCCAAAAGCTGCCTGTAGAGCAAAACGCTTGATGCCTGCGGCCGAGGTTACTCTTATCGATCAAGATTCCTTAATTTCCTATGGTGGTTGTGGCATTCCCTATTATGTTGCAGGAGACGTAGCGGACGAATCTGCGTTGAGGTCCACTAGTTTTCATGTTCTCAGGGATGAATACTATTTTGAAAAATATAAAGGAGTGACTACCCTCACCTCAACGCAGGCGCTTGCGATTAACAGAGCAGATAAAACCGTACAAATTAGGAACCTAAAAAGTGGTGATGAAAGCAACATATCTTATGATAAGCTGGTTCTGGCCACGGGGTCAAAACCTTACGTCTTACCGATTCCTGGGGCAGAGTTGGATGGGGTTTTTACCATTGCCAACCTGCATAAAGCTATTGAGATAAAAGACCGTATTGCTAAGGGTAAGGTTGGTAAAGCCGTAGTGATAGGGGGAGGAGCTATTGGTATTGAGATGGCAGAGGCCCTAACTGATCTCTGGGGTATTGAAACATCGTTAATTGAATTTAGGGATCAACTTCTCCCTGGTGTCATAGACTGGTCACTGTCTGCTATGCTCTGCAAACATATGCGCGACAACAATGTGGACGTATATTTGGCTGAAAGTGCAGTGGAGATAGTCGAAAAAGGTGGAAGGGCGGTAGGTGTACGTACTCCAGAGCGACTAATTGATGCAGATCTGGTAATTATGGCAGTGGGTGTACACGCCCGTTCAGAATTAGCCAAAGAAGCTGGTCTTAGAGTATCAGAGAAAGGTGGCATAATTGTTAACAGAAGAATGCAAACCTCTGATTCTGATATATATGCGGCAGGTGATTGCGTTAAGATTCAAAATCTTATCACCGGTAAGTATTTCTATGCACCCTTTGGATCACTCGCTAACAAAGAGGGGAGAGTTGTTGGAGATAATTTAGCTGGAATTCCATCAATCTTTGAAGGTGGGGTTGGCAGTTTTATCATGAAAGCCTTTGATGTATGTATTGGTTCCGCCGGATTGAGTATGGAGATGGCGTTGGCAGAGGGCTATGATGCCGATTTTTCCCTTACCGCGCCTGCTGATCGTGCGCATTTCTATCCTTCTCAGGAGATAATCTGCTGCATTATGGTTTTTGATAGGCGAACTCGCAAGGTTTTAGGGGTTCAGGCTTTTGGCCCAATGAATGACAATGTTTCTGGTAGAATAAATGCAGCCGCAGCCTATTTAAGTAAAGGAGCAGATATTGATGATTTTACCAATCTGGAGATGGCTTATGCCCCGCCTTTCTCCTCAGCTGTAGACACAATAAATGCAGCAGCTTATGTGGCAGGCAACCTCTGCGATAATCGCTTGCGACAAATAACCATGGAAGATTTTTATGCGTGGATGGAAGATTTCACCAGTAAACCAGACTGGGTATCCCTTGACGTTCGTCATGAAAAACAAGCGGCACCATTCATTGAAAAATTTGGTGCTGATCTTTGGCTTTCCATGCCCGATGACCAAATTCGGGAGAGATATAATGAGTTGCCGCAGGATAAAACTATGGTGATCTTTTGTAATGCTGGCAGCAGGTCTTATGAAATTCAGGTCTTTTTAGATTCAGTAGGTTTAACCAACAATATCGTCCTGTGTGGTGGTTTTAACGTTATTAAAAGAATTGGTGCTGCTTGGGTTCCTTAAGAGTTGAAATGTTGGGCTAGGAGAGGGATGAGTAGGCTGATGAAATATACTTTTCCACATAGTTGGAGTGGTGGGTTCAAGTTGGACAAGTGGTCAATGTTTGTGCTACTATCAGGGATTGAAACTTCACTTTTTTATTTTTCTTTAGATATAAGTATCACAACCAGGAATAATGCAGATGACCGAGTTGAATTACACCCATATGTTAGAGGAGATTCAGGCAAATATTCAAACAGGCGATTTAATGAAAGCAAAGCTGGTCCTATCCCACATTGGGGAAGTGGACCAGAAAACGAAAAACAGGCTTATCTACGAATTAGCCCGCGGTGATTTAACTTTCTCTGTCCCGCTTCTGTTATTCCTGCTCAATGAACATCAAGAAGTAACTAATCAGATGCCGGTAGTGAGAGAGACGCTGCTTTCCAGTCTACTGGCCTATCCTGATATGCTCCTTCATTTTCTTCAGGAACCGGAGATTAGAGATAAAACAGAATTAATCAGGATCGCTGCAGATCTGAAATTGGAGGATGCCACTCCTATCCTCATTGAAATGGTAGCCGATTCAACCAATGAGGC
>CAZWVC010000308.1:0-5429 GCA_964637245.1 uncultured Desulfocapsaceae bacterium | reverse complement strand
GAACCTCCGACCCCAGCGTCCCGAACGCTGTGCTCTACCAGACTGAGCCACGTCCCGACCGGTTGGTTGTCTAAGCGTGAAAGTACTCCTTTTGCCTTTCTATTTCAATATTCTTTCAAGTCATCTTTGAGGATGGCAAACAGATAGAAAGCCGCAACTCCTGAGAGGATTATGAGCAAAGAGCCGCTCAGCTTTAACGCCGTTGGCAGACTGTATGCTCCTGAGATGCTGCCAATAAAAGGCCCCAGGATGGCAAAGCTGATCCGAATAATCATATTGCGGATAGACAGCACTGTGGCGCGTATTTCAGACGCACAGTAGATATTGGCTAAATCTTTCAGCAGGGGTGTGGCATAGCCGCGCACTGCATAAAATATCAAAAGCACAATTATGGCCGGTACAAGCGAGAGACTACCAAGGAGAATATAGGAGGTGGGGATAATGAGCACAATACTCACTATCGCCCTTTTTCTCCCCATTTTTGCAACCAGGTGTGAGGCAAAGGCAGCCACGACGGCCACGGTAAGATTGAGGCTCACCCATAACGGGGTAATCGCTTCCTCGGTAAGTCCTTTGCTGACAAAGTAAACTTGAGCTGTCCAGGCCATACATAATGTCGATGTACCTATAATAGAGGACAGAATCAGCGTCGAACTTAATTTCTTATTCACCAACAAAGACTCATGGCAAACCGCGAGTATATGGGCAAATCCAGGCCGCAAGATAGATTTTTCACGGTGCGGTTCTACTAATAAAAGCGAGGCCGGAATGGCAATTGCGGCTATGGTAGCCTGGGATATGTAGACAAAACGATAGCTCAAGGCCGCAGCCAACATTCCCCCGCAGACAGCAGCCAATGTCTCTGCAAAATTGCCTAATGAAGTTATTCGCCCCTCCAACTGCAAATATCTATGCTGTTTACGCATACCGGCAAGGCTGTCATAAAGTAGTGCAGAATCCGATCCGGAGATGAAGCTTCCGCCAAGCCCCAAGGTCATTTCTGCAAGAAAAAATCCTGTAAAATCAGATGAGACTGCATAAATAATGAAACCAAGGGTACCAAGAATGCTCCCGGCGATAAGAGATTTTTTTCGTCCGATAATATCTGCCATGTACCCCGAAGGTATCTCAAGAATGGCCACACTGAGGGAATAGACTGCCTGGAGCAGATAAATGTCAAAATCATCCAGACCGTTATCTGTGTAGTAAAGCGCCACTATGGGCATTATCAACATAAACCACTTTGATAATTTAATGAGATAGAGCCCGTAAATATTGGTTTTAAGTGTTAGCTGCATGGTCATCCTAGTTTCCTGAATTTTAGCCTGGAAAAGCCTATTTACTTGCTCGCAAGACCGCTGTCAATGGATTGCCTCAATCTTGTGTATTACTGCCAGGAATAATCTCAAAAGTGTCGGCATCTACTGTGGTAAAAACTTGGTATAAGGGAGTACAGGGAGTACAGAATTATGGGCAGGATTAAAGGAAATCTCACCAGCGTGATAGCACTTATACTTCTATTTATGGCAACTTCACCCGTAGCACCTAGCACCCATAGCAGCCATGAATGGTTTTGAGGTAGAGGATGGTCTCATCGAAAGTTCAAAAATTGTGCAAGGCGGCCCTCCCAAAGATGGCACTCCGGCGCTCACCAATCCGCTTTTTACAACCGTAGCAGAAAGTAGTTTTCTCCGTGGAAATGACCGGGTTTTAGGGATTGTCGAAGGAGAAGGTGCCAAGGCATATCCGTTTTCCAGATTTTAAGTATACGGTGTATCGCAATTTGAGGACACGCTCGTTGGCAATTTACTAACTATTGTATGGGGGAGTGAGAGTATGTCAGCCCACGCATTAGATGCTCTGGGAAATCAGCCAACCGCCATCCACAGTTACTGGTTTGCCTGGTATACTTTTTACCCACAGACAGAGGTATTTAAGCTGCCTAAATAAAGATAAAAAGTTTTCTTATACGAGTTCGGTAAAGACCTGATTGGCAAGCTGGCGTCCTTTTTTGGTAAGGCGGAAGTGAGTATCGGTAAACTCCACAAAGCCATTTTCCAATAAAGGAGTGAGGATATCACCATAATATTCTCGCAGATGCAGCCCAAAACGATCGTAAAGGGTGCCATATGGCACGCCTTTTATCATTCTGAGGCCCATTACCACACTTTCACGAAAAGCGCCCTCTGTGTCTAGTTTTTCGCTTTCTATAACAATGCTGCTGCCATCCTCAATTGCTTGACAGTACTCCCGAGGATCACCAATATTCAAAGCCCTAATCCCCTGCAAATACCCGACACCACCAGCACCAACAGCAATATATTCATTGTTGTTCCAGTAGTTTATATTATGCCTGCATTCAAATCCTTCCAGGGAAAAATTTGATATTTCATACTGTTCCAGCCCTGATTCCTTGCACAGCTGTTGCGAGATCTCGTCCATTTCCAGAATCTCTTCGTCACCGGGCAGGGTGAACTCACCCCGAGCATATTGACTGGCAAAAGGCGTACCCTCTTCCACGGTCAATTGATACAATGACATATGAGAAATGCCCAGAGAAAGTGCTGTTTCCACATTCCACCGCCATAAATCCGTTGTCTGTCCGGGTGTGCCGTACATCAAATCTAGGCTGATATTGGCAAAACCAGCGCCCATAGCATCTCTCACACAATCCCAGCCTTCTTGAACAGTGTGAAGACGCCCTAACTTGGTAAGCTCAGAATCAACAAAGGACTGCACCCCAATGGATAACCGGTTTACTCCTGCCTGTCGAAATTGCAGGAGCTTCATAAAATCGACCGTTTTGGGGTTTACTTCCAAGGAAACTTCTGCACCATCTGCGACACCAAGATACTCCTGACAGCAAGCTAAAATATCGGCAACCTGTTCTGCAGAAAGAATAGATGGCGTTCCTCCTCCTAAAAATACCGTATCAAGCTCCCTGCTTTTCCCCGAAAAAAAACACTCTACAATTTCCTTTTTAACCGCCTTGACATAGCGGGGATATAGGGCCTCTAAACCAGCGTAAGAATTGAATGAACAGTACTCGCATTTACCCAGACAGAAAGGTATATGGATATACAATGATGCCATTCTCTTAGTTCCTTGGGTTTACTGTACGCTGAACAACTTGACCGATCTCCTGCTCAATTGAGGCCATAAGGCCCTGATCAGCAAAACTATAGGCGCCATCACCAATTATGATATGATCGAGAAGTTTGAGTTGCATCAGCGAACAAAGCAGACATAGCGTTTTGGTCAAATGGATATCCTGAGAAGAGGGCTTGAGGCTGCCTGAGGGGTGATTGTGTGCAATTATCAGAGCGACGGCATTTAACTCCAATCCCCTTTTAAGTATCTCACGAGGATAGACAGTGTTTACATTTACCGTTCCTTCAGCCATTATCTCTGTCTTAAGTATCGCATATGAGGAATCAAGAAAGATAACAGTCAGTACTTCTTTTTGCAGGTCTCTCATAGAGTGGATGAGAAAATCTCTAACAGCACCCGAGGAGTGCAGATATTTACGCCCCTGCAATCGTTGTTTGAGATATCTCCGCGAGACTGCCTGAACAAATTGGACAGCAAAAGAATTTTTTTTACCAATACCCGGAATCTGCTGCAGCCGCTCTGACGGTGCGTCCAGTACAGCTGCCAGGGATCCAAATTGTTGGAGAGCTTGACGTGCTGACTCCTTACAATCAGTTCTGGGAGTACCAAAGGAGAGCAGCAGTTCCAACACCTCGGCATCGGTAAAGCCAACATCGCCCTGATCAAGAAACTTGTCGCGCAATCTGGCTCTGTGGCCTACACCTTTTTTCTGCCATTCTTCCTTTTTCATCAAAGCTTCAGTTACTCCGAGAGTAGCTTTTGGAAAAGCTCATTTGCCATTTGGGGATTGGCTTTCCCTTTTGTCTGTTTCATCAGCTGGCCCACAAAAAACCCCATCACCTTCGTTTTGCCCTCTCTAAACTGCTGGGCTTGTGCTGGGTTGGCAGCCACAATTTCCTCTACAATTGCACGAAGCTCACCTTCATCAGAAACTTGCATAAGATTTTTTTCTTCTACAACTATCGCTGGCTCCTTGCCTGTTTCCATCATCTCGCCGAAAACCGTTTTAGCTATTTTTCCGCTAATATCCCCCTGCTCTATCATACTCAAGAGATTACCTAGCTGTTCAGGAGCTATTTTACACGAAGAAATTTCTTCGCCTTTGAGCTCCCTCAAAAGCTCTGTCATGATCCAGTTAGACACCTTTTTGGCATTTGAACAAGACCTGGTAGCGACCTCAAAATAATCTGCTAACTCCCGAGAATCAGTTAATATCTTCGCATCGTATTCTGGTAGGTTGTACTCGTTTACAAACCTCGTTAGTCTCTCGTCTGGTAACTCAGGTAGTGTTTCTCTAATCTCCCTGATCCACGCCTCATCGATTTCGATGGGAATCAGATCCGGGCAGGGAAAATATCTGTAATCATGGGCATCTTCTTTACCACGCATGGACTCGGTTCTGTTTTTATCCGGATTCCATAGGAGCGTTTCCTGAATCACCTCTTCTCCATCCAACAAAAGATCGCGCTGTCTGCGCACCTCATACTCCAAGGCGCTCTGAACATTTCTGAAAGAGTTCATGTTCTTCAACTCTGTGCGGATACCAAATTTCTCCTGACCATATGGTCTTAAAGAAATATTTGCATCACAGCGAAAGCTTCCTTCCTGCATATTACCATCACAGATATCAAGATATCTCAGTATTGCGTGGATTTTCTTTAAATACGCATAGGCCTCCTGGGGGGATCGCAGATCGGGCTCTGAGACGATTTCAAGTAGGGGTGTTCCTGTCCTGTTTAGATCGACGTATGAAAAAGGGTCCTTCTCATCATGAATGAGTTTTCCTGCATCCTCCTCCATATGCATCCTGGTAATGCCTATTTTCTTGCGCTGCCCATCAACCTCTATCTCAACCGCACCATGTTCAACAATGGGGAGATCAAACTGTGAGGTCTGATAGCCTTTGGGGAGATCAGGATAGAAATAATTTTTCCTGGCAAACTGATTTAATTTATTAATCGTAGAGTTTGTCGCCAATCCCATTTTTATTGAATATTCAACCACTTTTTTATTGAGGACCGGCAATACGCCGGGTAATCCCAGGCATACCGGACAAGTATGGCTGTTAGGTGGTGCACCAAAAGAAGTGGAGCAGCCACAAAAAATTTTAGTCTCTGTTTTTAGCTGGGCATGTATTTCCAGCCCTATGACAGTTTCAAATTCCATAGTCAACCCTGTTGTTTCACGATACTCCCGTTTTCACAGAACCATTAACCCAATTGCGAATTTTAACTATCTCCTCCTTCCAGGTATCCGACACCCTTACTTGCAGAAAGAGAAGAAATAATTCGTTTACTAGACGTACCAGTTCTTCAAAG
>CAZWVC010000307.1:0-5431 GCA_964637245.1 uncultured Desulfocapsaceae bacterium | reverse complement strand
TCTTTTAACCATGGCATAACCAGCCAACCGCCACCTTCCTGAACATACTGCAACATGAATTCGGTTTGCCTGGGTTCAGGATTAAACCCGCAGGTAACTACTGCATCATATTCTCTGAAGGAGTCAGGTAAGACGGGATGAACATCGACTTGCACGTGGGCCATTTCCGCACCCATCTGCAACCAAGGGGATAAAAAATCGTCTATTGTAGATACAACCACTATTTTCAGTTTTGGATGTACGATCATGAGCGGTCCTCTCTAGTGCTAAACACTTCGAAGAAAGCTGTATATCATCTTCTGGTATGGATAATTGCAAACTATAAGACTATAAGGTTAATTGTTGTATTGAATTTAAAGCAATACAGGAAGCTTAACCTCTAAGGTTAAAGATTATTACTTGGGGGACTGTGTCAAGAAAATCGAGCATATCCTCCTCTAATCAATTTTTTTTTGAGCTATAAAGACTTATCTACAACAAATCCATCTCGGTAAACTGTGAGTATCGCCAGAGGGCAGCACCCAAACCCTCCGGGATAACTGCAAGTTCTGCCAGCTGAATGGCGATAAGTTCTTCAGTTTCTGAATCAACGGTGAGGAAGGTTACATCACCATCCTGGGAAACCACTATTGCCACAGCATCAGGTTGTCCATGAGCAAATTGAGCAGCTGACTGATGACGAGTTCCACCCAGATCCATGAGTGACAAGGTGGAGCCTTCACTACCTTCTACCGGCTTATAGACTAGCAGTTCTGTAGGAGGAATTTGATCCTGGGCCAGGATTATTTTGGCACCAAAACAATAAACAAATCGGTCAAGAGACATTGCCAGTGCACCGTCAACAGCTGTTAATTTGGCAATATGTCTACACTGCTGTTCTACTTGGTCACTCATCCGCTTTAAATTTTCGCGTTCCAAAATCGTCTTATCCTTGACAAGTGCCCCAAAAAAATCAGTAACCGTAGACATTAACGATGGTTTTTGGGCGACGTCGTAATCACTTTCGAGAAAGTTCGCTCCACCAGTATACGGTAGCGGTGTTCCAATAGAGCTGCGCCACTCCATATTTTCCGAAACAATAAGAAGGGTTCCTCCTCTACCATGTTCTCGCATGTTCCTGGCAGTATTGAGTAATGACATATAGCGCATAACTTGCAGCATTTTATCGGTCTGCTTATCCGCTGGTGATGATAATTTCGGGATAATTTTGCTCATTAGATGCGAGTGGTCGATAAACACAGCTTCATTGCCAATCAAGGCCGCCAGGCTTTTGCCACCAAAGGTAATCAAAACTTTTCCTGGCCCTATTGCTTCGACACACAAATTGGCAATAAGGGAGTTGACCGATCGTGTTTTGAAACCCCAGATAGAGAGAATGCCATGTTCGTTGGGCCAGATACCCACATCAGCGCGTGGTTTCTCCAGTGATGCCCCGAGCTTAATGAGATTTTTAACATCAAATGCAATAGGGTTATCAAACCGGAAGGTATCGAAAGCGTCTTCCTCAGGATTAAGGATGAGTGAAACAGTTACGGCATTTCCTTCTTCTGTGGCAAAACTTGTCCACACTGCCGCATCAATCATTTTGGTGATCAACTCTGGTGAAGGCATGAGCTTTACCTCTTTAAAGAGGTTGCCAAATATGGTCGATGAGGTGGCAGAATCAACGAGCAACTGGATCCGCTGCTGTAACTCTTCGATGAACTCAGAGCTTAGATTATAGGCGGTATGTATCATATGGGAAGAACTCTCTTCTTAATATTAGAAAGAGTGACTGTGACCTTTGACATACATTCTTACTAACCATACTCGCTGCGTATTTCAAGGATAATTAGTCAGATACACGAGTTAAGATCAAGTACCGGGCAGGCAAGAGATGAGATGAAGAAGATAGAATTACTCTGATGTATAATACGGATTTGATATGATTATGTATCACCCCATTGCCGTTACGTGAGGTTGGGTATGGAGATAACGTACTTCCTCAATCCATTTACGTGCCAGCTCTTCACTACGAAAAACAGCTATTGCGATTCGCTCATTATCGATGGATGATTGCAGTACCCTGCTCAATCCAAAGACCAGGTCAGTTTTTGCCACAATAGCTAAACCACCAGATTCAAATTGTGAAAAAGCATCTTCAGTCTTCTCCGCGATCAACTTTTCTTCTACTCTAGTGAAAGCAATTTCAATATCTTCACTATTGATGACCAACTCGAAAATCTCAGATTCGCCAGTGTTTAATACCAGGAGTTCATCAAGTGCCAGAGACGCATCTCTAAAGGTATGTTTTCCGCTAAAGCGCGTAACAATCAGCCCATCTTCTTCTTTTATTCTATGAGTCGCCATATTTCCTGGGGCAAACCTTCTCAACAACGTTGCTGTTATCTATTAATCTTCATTTTCCAACAAGAATTTGTAAGTGTCTTTTCCAGTCTCTCAGTTTTGTAGATTTTTCTGGTGGTTTATAAAAGCTACACTCTGGTCAACAGAGTGTTAAAAATTCTAGCCTGTAAATGTGGTGAAGGTGCTCTTTTCTTACAACTTCGGGTAACAATAAGTTTTTATGTAGAAACTTGAAGTGTCCTTGTTAACTTTTTTCGATTAAAAACTCTGTTTCAAGAAAAGATATTACAGTTATTTCATCCCCAGGCTGCGCAGAACCTTGGTTTTGACACCTTGGACAAGAAAGGGCGTAAAACGTTTTTTCTCTTTAAGAATCTTAACAAAGAGGTCTTTCTTTCGCTCGGGAGTTGGAGGACGCTCCATGGGCTTGAGTGTCAGCGAGTCTGTTTTACAGGCTGATATGCAGGCTCCACAACCAAGACAAACATCTTCTGATATGAGTAGTTTTCGCTTTTCTCCTTTGACCAGCGGGGTCAGGTCAAGTGCCTTGACATTGCATGCTTTGTTGCAAAGTCCACATCCCAGACAGGTTTCACGACTTACCTCTAACGTATAATTAGCCTTAGCTACGCCGTCGCTATAGCCCATCAATACTCCGCCTAGCAACTCGCAACAACATGAACAACAGTTGCAGATAAATGATGGTTTATGTCTGATGTTATCGGTAATATGGGTAAGATTATGCTCCCGAGCAGTTTCAATGACCTGGAGTAATTCTTCCTTGGTCTTCTTCTCTGCAAAACCCCTGCGGGTCATGAATTTAGCCGCCGTGCCTAAAGAAATACAGATACCCTGAGTTGGTGCCTCTTTCTCACACGTCTCATTAAGATGCTCTTTTTTGTGCCTGCAATAGCATTGTCCAACAGCACCAAAACTTGATTGTTGTATTATCTCACGCGCACTCTCATAGGAGGTAACCACCGAACTAACCGGTATATACTCTTCATAAGGCAAAGATCTGGTCAGCTGGGTTTTGCTGCCAAAAAATTCCCTGGCTTGCCCCTGCTCGGGATCATCATAGAGGTACTCGGTCATCAGTTGTGCTAACTCTGCAACCGGCAGGTCAGCGCGTTGCTTCATAAAAGTAAACTCAAAAAAGCCAATAAGTCCAGGCATAAGCAGGTAGTAGGTGGTCTTGCCGTATTGCAAGTCCATGACCAGCCCTTTGTTTGCCATTCTTTCCAAAATTAACTGAAGCTCATTCTTGTCTATTTTAGTTGCCCTCACAAGCTCATTAATGGTGGATTCCTGCAGTGGGAAACGGGAGGCAACGTACGCTTCTTCTTCTGAGAATAGATGGGCAAGTATCTGACGCAGCTTTTCATTGTCAAATAAACCGATAGGATATTGGTTAAGTCTGTCAATCAGAGGAACCAGATTATCTTTTGCACCGTGATGTCCCATATTCTTCTCCTTACTTTTACTGCTGCATCCTGTAGGTATCTTTCAATGAGAGAACCTGCTCATTAAAAACTCTGGTAAAACATACTGGATCAACTTCTGGCTTTTTCATCATGCTGCGGAATATCTCTTCCTGCTTTTCTGAGTTTTGATAGCCAAGGACCATATTAAGGGCATATTTTGAAAAATCAGCGATTATAAAACTGAAAATCTGTTCCAGCAGGTCGTCATCTATTGAATAATGATCCTTTTTTTCCAGGATCAACTGAGCATACACGATAAGAGTGAAAAGTTCACCTGCAGCCAGCATATAGTCAATATTGTAGCTCTGTTCCTTGCTTGGCGGAGCTTCTATCAGTAGTTTTTTAAATAGTTCTAACTGTTCTTTGAAGATAGAAATATTTGCGGAACTTTTTCCTTCATAAGCCAGCCTGTAGTCGGGAAAGCGAATATCTGCCAACCCCCCGGTATATTGATTAAACAGGTAGGTATCATCACCCGCTTCACTTCTTTCGGGAATATCCGGATAGTCTATCGGCTCGAAGAAGTAATTTTTTACAAATTTTATGATAAGCGCCATATTGACATGTTCTGTACCTTCGAGTTTTGGCAACATACCGATATCACGTAAGGCCATTTCAAAGTAGGTGTCCTGTTCATATCCCTTGGCAGCGATAACCTCGTGGAGAAGTCCCACTATCTTCTCGCCCTGGCCAGTTACCTTCATTTTGACAACGGGGTTAAACAAGAGATAACGGCGGTCTTCATCCGATGCCGCGCGGAGATAATCCGCAGCCCGATGGGCAAAAAGTTTCATCGCCACAAGCCTGGCATATGATTCGGTGAACAGCTTCTTTACATGGGGAAAATCGCTAACTGCACGACCATACAACATCCGTGAAGCGGCATGATTCAGCGCTTCATAAAAGGCGTGGGTGGCAATACCCAAAGAAGCACAACCAAGCTCATATTTTCCGATATTGACAGTGTTGAGCGAGGAATTCCAGGCAAGATTTCCTTTTGAAAGGATATCTGCTTCGGTTATTGGATAGTCATGTAAAGCATATTCTGCAACATAGGCCTGCCTAACCCCGGAGGTATCAATTTTCTTTACGCATTCATACTGCGGATGGTCGGTACTCACCGCAAAGAACACATAATCATCCGTTCCCTCAATTATCCCAAAGGTTGAAACAAGGGCGGCACAATTGCCATTGCCGATATAATATTTCGATCCTCGGGCCAGGTAGGTGCCGTCATCCTGAGGATAGAGTTTCATTTCGCTTGAATAAAGATCGGCTCCATGTTCCTTCTCCGACAAGCCAAAGGCAAAGACCCCCCCTTCCCGCAAAAGTGCAGCAGTTTTTCTCTTGAGTTCTTCGTTCTCACCCATCCAAATGGGCCCAAGTCCCAGAATAGTAACCTGCCAGGCATACCAGTAGCACAGACCGTAAAAACCGAGCACTTCGTTATATTCACTTATTCGCCACATATCCCACCTGGTAGACCCATCACCATAGGCCTCGGGGGTAAGGAGGGTGGCAAAGACTTTCTCTTCTTTGATGAAGTCGAGAAAATCCTCATACCAGACCATCGACTGATCATCTTCCTTGATCTTTTGCAA
>CAZWVC010000306.1:0-5443 GCA_964637245.1 uncultured Desulfocapsaceae bacterium | reverse complement strand
TGGCAATCCTGGACAGCACACTTTGTATTGCCAGAAATTGCTCGTGTAATACTCGCAATATGTCTAAATAAAATGTTATTATCTGTGATCATTAAATTGTTCATGAAACATCCGGGCTGACCATCAGGGAAAAGATCACTACTATCCTGCAGCGAAATAAGTCATTTATGTCTTACTTAAGTTTGGTGAATTCCGGCTTTGGATTTTTCTCGACACTTTTCCTTGAGGTTTCTGGCGCTACTAATCTCAATGTATGAGGCTCCTTGTTGTGAACCAAAACTCCCAGCCAAAACGATAATCAGGTCATTATCCTCAAAAAGCTTTTCTTCGACCAAGCCGCAGATAGAAGCTTGTAGAGGCTCACTTGAGGTGAGATCCATCACGACATAATCGGCATACACGCCAAAGGAAAGGGAGAGCTGTCGCATAACCCGCTTGTCATAAATTTGTGCATAAATGGGATTACCACCCCGATAGGCAGAGAGTGCCAGAATTGATATGCCGGTAACTGAGTCGGCCACAATAGCCTTGGTATTCAATCGTAACGCTGCCTTCACCGCTGCTTTAGCTAAATACGCAGTTATTTTATTATCATGACTGTAGGGTACATCTATGAAGCTGGCATCCTTACCCTCAACTTCCCTGATGATCTTGGCCATGGTGCGAACCGCAACTTCCGGATATTTACCATTGGCTGTTTCCCCGGAAAGCATCAGGGCATCGGCATGGTCAAGACAGGCATTTGCAACGTCTGATACTTCTGCCCGGGTAGGACGTGGTGAGTCGATCATTGAATGCAGCATCTGAGTTGCGACGATCACCGGACTTCTTTTTATGACGCAGGCATTGATAATCTTTTTTTGAATGAGAGGTATTTGTTCGGTGGGAATTTCCACTGCCAAATCACCTCTGGCGATCATGATCCCATAGGCATAGTTAAGAATCTCATCAAGATTCTGTACACCCTCAAAGTTTTCAATTTTTGCAATTATTTTGATTGGTGATTTTTTTTCATTTAGAATTTCCTGAACAGCGATAACATCTTCCTGATTTCGCACGAATGAATGAGCAATAAAATCCAGGTCGTTGTCTGCGGCAAAGCGGATAAACCCTTTATCTTTTTCACTTAAAGCAGGCAATTTAACATGAACGGAGGGAATATTGATACTCTTCCGGGATTGGATTAAGCCGTCATTTTCTACCGAGCACTGAAGATAATCATTATCCTTTTCCATCACGCCCAGGGCAATATGACCATCATCTATGAGAATAGAACTGCCCACAGGCACATCATCGACAAAATGTTCATGGGACACACAAATGACATCATCCTGTGATACCTCGTTAGGTGCTCCTTTAACCCGAATAACATCGCCGCAATGCACCCGCAATGGCTCGACTGCTTCACAGGTACGAATCTCTGGACCTTTGGTATCAAGCAAAATGCCAATTTTGTCGGAAACCTCACGCACATTGGTGATAACTTCCATTGCATCTTCGTGGGTCATATGTGCGGTATTGAGTCTCACCACATTCATCCCAGCTTCGTAAAGACTCGAAATAAAAGGTACGGAACAGTTTAAATTTGATATAGTGGCCACTATTTTGGTTTTTCTCGGCATGAACGTAATTTCCTCTACTGTTATAGTGTTGACAAAACCCTTTCCTGCCACGCTAAACCGGAGGTAATCTGAATCTTGATCTGAGGTGTTCTATTGAAAATGTCTCCGGCGACAGATAAAAAAATTTGACCCTACAATATGCATATATGGGAGGAGGGGCAACCAAAATAATCCCTACCGATAAAGAATAATTTACTGTATTAGATAGTGCAAGAAATGGATGTTATCAGAAGAGGTATAAGCGATCACTTTTCCATGGCAGAGACACCAGTCCGCGCAATTTCGATGATAAAATTTCTGCCGATATCATCAAGGAATGCATCAATGTGTCTGCTCGAACCAGCTACTTGAAGTATATGCAGATCTTCACTCTTCTTGTCAAGTATCTCAAAATTATACTTGCCATGAAATGCCTCGAGATGCGGTCCGTCAACTTCCAATTTGACAATGGCAACCTCTCGCCAGTAGCTGTTGTTGGTATCGAGTTCCTTCACTGAAATAACCTCGGTGAATTTCTCCAGCTGTTTCATTACCTGGCTCACCTTTCGCTCATCATCTTCTTCCAGGGTAATGGTCATTCTACTGATTCCCTTTACCCTTGAGCTGCACACGGTGAGCGTATCGACATTATACATTTTCTTACGAATAAGCATTGATACCTTGTTGAGCACTCCGGGGCGATCAAGCATAAACGCCAGAATAGTGCGTCGTCTCATTCCTTCTCTCCTCTATTTTGTTGCTTTGCCACCGTTTTCTTTTTATTTTTCTTCTGAGGACGCTTCACAATCATATCGTCAAACCCGCCACCAGCAGGAATCATCGGTAGTATAACCTCATTTGGATCACAGACAAATTCGAGCATAATAGCACCTTTATGCCCTATCGCCTGTTTCAGTGCTGGTTTTACATCCTTCAACTTTTCCACCCGACGATATGGGATACCGTAGGCTTGGGAGATCAGACCAAAATCCGGGCTTTTCATAGGTGTTCCTGCATAACGGCCGTCAAAAAACAGCGTCTGCCACTGACGAACCATGCCGAGATACCCATTATTGAACAGGATAATTTTAATGTCGATTTCCTGTTCCATAATTGTCCCAAGTTCCTGGATGTTCATCTGGAACCCGCCATCACCGCTTATCGACCAAACCCTCTCTTGCGGCCGAGCAAGCTTCACGCCAATCGCCATGGGCAAAGAGGCTCCCATTGTACCCGCACCACCGGAGGCAAACCAACTGTTTTCGGTCTGGTAATTATAAAACCTCGCGGCCATCATCTGATGTTGACCAACATCAGGAACAATAAGATCCTTTCCTCCGGTTAATTCAGAGAGCTGGTGCATAATTGATTTCATCAGCAATTTACCCTCTTCACCAACACCTTTTTTTATTTCCTTCCTGAGGTCATCGGCCATAACCTTGCGAAACTTGTTGATCATGCCAAACCATCTTTTACGTGGTTTATAGGTGAGCATTGGTTCACCGAGAAGTACATGTAATGTTCGATGAACATCGGCATTTATAGCAACACTGGTTGGGACGTTTTTTTCTATTTCTGATGGGTCTATCTCAACATGGATCACATCAGCATTTTGGGCATATTCGTTGAGTTTTCCAGTAACTCGGTCATCAAAACGCATGCCAAAGGAAATCAATAAGTCTGCATTCATGATAGCCTGATTGGCTTCCACCGTTCCATGCATTCCCATCATCCCAAGACTCAAGGGATGATCTGCAGGAACTGCGGAGAGGCCGTGCATGGTAAAGGCTATGGGAATATTGACCTTTTCTGCAAACTTCTGCAAAAGCTTACCACCGTTGCTGTTTATGACACCATGGCCGCAAAACATGATCGGCCTTTCACTTCGATTAATCAGGTTGATAGCCTTTTTTACGGGCTCACGCTCAGGAGTCGGGTGGTAGAAAAAACCAGGTAAATCAGGTTTATAACTATTGGCATCAAATGTATATTTCTTTGTTACCTGCTGATTTTGCACATCTTTGGGTATATCGAGTACTACCGGACCACCACGTCCGGTGGTAGCTACATAAAACGCCTCGTGTACCGTCATCTCAACTTCTTCAGCATCTAATGGCATATAGGTTTGTTTGCAGATGGGCATCATCACACCTACTACATCGCTCTCCTGAAAAGCATCTGTGGCAATCACTCCTGTGGCAACCTGACCGGTAATTGCGACGATGGGAACGGAATCCATATAGGCATCGGCAATTCCGGTCGCAAGATTCATCGCCCCGGGACCGGAAGTTGAAATACATACACCAATCTTTGGATCCGCAGTAGACAACGATGCTCTGGAAATACCCTGGGCCATGAATGCGGCACCCTGTTCATGCCGGGACATGATGAAATGAAAATCATTGTGTTTATCCATTTCGTCAAATATTGGCATAATGGCCCCACCTGTGTAGCCAAAGATGTACTTTACCCCTTTGTTTCTTAAGGTCTGCAGTACTAAATTCTTTCCCGTCATTTTGACCTCAAATTTCTTTACTTATTGATATCCTGACCTAATCTAGTCAGATTGTACGATGAAACAGAATTAGATATTCTGTCAACATAGGCACGAAGCATGAAAAAGATAGAGTTTCTTCAACAAAAACAGCCTGATCTTCAGATGGTAAGATATTCAAGCTTATTCTGGTAAATTATTGTCTCGGATATATTTAGCAAAAAAAACCGGAATTCTGCAATAGCCAATGTTTCAGTTTTTTGTAAGGATCAATGAACTGGACTTGCGGAAATGAGAGACACAGATGTAAAAAAAGAGTTTTCTCATGAAATAAAAAAAGGGCGGCTGGTAAACAGCCGCCCTTTATCCCCTTATCTTTTGCAGGAGTCAAATATTGTTATTTTTTCAAAACTTGTAGTTTAGAAACAACTAGTTTCTCGACCTCGCCTTCTTTGACGACTTTACCGACGATGTCAACTTCTTTACCAACAATCATGGCGAAGTCCCCACCAGTCAGAGGATAAGTTTTATCTTTGGTGATAAGTGCAGTGCCATCTTCATGTTTTTTAACAACACCGCTGAACACCATTTCCTTCATTTGTTCTGCCACTTCTTTGCCCTGCTTGGCTGCAGCCTGAGGGGTTGCCGGGGCAGAGGCAAAACATGAAGAGCCCATTGCTACACAAACTGCGAGTATACAAATTGATAGTATTTTTTTCATGATAAATGTCTCCTTAATTTGCTTCGTTTTAATTGGGATTTGACTCCCCCAAAAACTGTACAAGTACAAGAGCAATACACGTGCCAAGGAGACATCTTGCTGATTTTAGGTTATATTACAAGAAATAGAGTAGAGCTTACTGAGATCACTCAGCAAATTTTTTCCCACAGCAAACAATTTTTGCACAGTTTAGCACCAAAGACACCAAATATTTATAAAATTACAGCAGAGATAGGACCATCAGGAAGGATCACTTCCCGGAGTTTTGATGTATGGGTAAATACGACAGACAACATTACTCCTGTGGTACTACTGTCAGGAAAGCGTCTATGACCATAGGATCAAACACCGTACCTGATCTTTCCAGGATATGATTTAGAGCTCTTTGATGAACCCAACCACCTCGATAGGGTCGATCTGAGACCAGCGCATCCCACACATCGGCTACCGCCATTATTCGCGCCCGAACATCGATATCTTCACCAGCAAGCCCCAAAGGGTAGCCAGTACCATCAAAGCATTCATGGTGCTGCCCAACCACCGGAATAATATCCTGATATACCTTGATTGGTTCAAGAATTTGTGCACCAATCTGCGGATGTTCTTTGATGGTGGCATATTCTTCAA
>CAZWVC010000305.1:0-5496 GCA_964637245.1 uncultured Desulfocapsaceae bacterium | reverse complement strand
TTATTTCTGCCATATTCTTGGCCAAAGCAATGACTTTTACAAGGGTTGCATCAGCTCTTTCCATAAAACCTTCACGATTTAACCGGGAGAGAGGACTTTCAGGCTTGTACATGTTGATCACATTACCAACCTCTTCCATGTGAGCAACTGTTGCGCGTAATGCGTCGTTACAACTCGCCTGATCCGGTCCAATGATGGTAAAGTTCACAAAAGTACCCATCATTGTTCGCGTATTTTTTAGGGTGAAACCTGTACTTTTACCCCGATGAACACCATAAAAGTAGGCAGTACCCAGTGCTGCTGCGGCAGCGGTGATGCTTATGAATTTTCTTCTGCTTATCATAGACTGAAGGGATCTCATAGGACCATGATTCACAGAAGTTGAAGATGTGATAAATGTCTTCGTCGTAATATCATGTTAGTTGAGACAACTGGTTTACAGGGCGTATTAAGTGTTGCTGATAAGACATTTTCTGTGCAACCTCCATAATCTCCCTCTCCCAGATCAGACACATTATATGTTTAATACGTATTGAAATCAATGTTTTCTTGTACAGTAATAATTATAAGAATTATTCTCAATAGTGAACCTAGAAAGTAGCAGAATTAATCTGATTTTGATTGGTTTTGGCTGAACCTAGAGATAATATCCAATATAGTATTGGTCTCACACACATAAGATGATCAATAGAAAGGCTGCTGGTCGTTTTCCGTTTCCTTGCAGCTAATAGGAGTCATTTCCGCCACTTTTTTTAACGCACAAGAGAAATTGATAGACATAAACATCTAGATAATTGAAATATTGTGAGAATGTGGTTACAAATAACGGAGTCAGCTAGTACACATCTGAGTTTATTGAACTTTACTCGCCTCTTCTTTTTGAGAAAGAGTTTCTCTCTGAAAGTTATCTTGGTAATTACCAAGTGAAGTCCAGAAAGCAACAACTCTCATAGCGGGTAATTGATATGTTCCAACCTCCTGGGGAGGTCATTGGTATAAAGTTTAAACAGTTTGTGGGATCTTTTCTTGCATTTAAAATCGTAGTACAAGTAATTACATATCGTGAAATGGCGGGTATAACTGGCTGGCAGATTTCTTTATTGCTTGTATAGCAAATCGAACAATTTACTCACAATAGAATGAGGATGGCTATGGATAAAAACTTCTCGTATGAAAAACTTGGTCTGTTTTACTTGGGGCGTGAACGTGATTTAGATGGTCAGGAACAGGGATCTCTTCCCTTACTTCTCAAAAGTAAGAACCTGACAACCCATGCAGCCATAATTGGAATGACGGGAAGTGGAAAGACTGGTCTCGGGATTGGTCTGATTGAAGAGGCTATCATGGACAATGTACCCTCGATAATCATAGATCCAAAAGGTGATATGGGCAATCTCTTACTCACTTTCCCGGAGCTGGACCCTCAGGATTTCGAATCCTGGATTGATCCGCTTGAGGCAGAGAAGAAAAAGATGAGTCCGGCCGAATATGCGGCTGAAAAAGCCAAAGTCTGGGAAGAGGGTTTGCTGTCTTGGGGGCAAACTAAGAAAAGAATAGCTGAGTTGCGCCAGAAAACAAATTTTACTATCTACACTCCAGGCAGTAGTGTTGGTGTCTCTGTTTCGGTATTGGAGAGTTTTGCTGCTCCAGCACCAGATGTTCTCTCTGACACAGATACCTTGAATGGCCTGGTCAACTCTGTGGTCACTGGACTTTTGTCACTGGCGAATATTGCAGATGATTCCAATAAAAGTAAAGAGTATGTGTTGCTGAGTTCAATTCTGCTCCATCATTGGAGGAAAGGGCAGGGGCTTGATATGGAAAGCCTCATTGGGAATGTGGTAAATCCACCCTTTAAAAAAATCGGAGTATTCGGTCTTGATACTTTTTATCCTCAGCCTGATAGAATGGTGCTGGCGATGGAATTAAACGGCATCATTGCCAATCCCTCATTTGCTGCGTGGACTCAGGGGCAGCCTCTTGACATCCAAAAAATACTTTACGATCAAAATGGAAAAGCCAATACGGCAATATTTTCTATAGCTCATCTAGGAGAAACTGAGCGTATGTTTTTTGTTACCATGCTTCTCAATCGATTTGTTGATTGGATGCGCAGGCAACAGGGTACTTCTTCGCTCAAGGCTCTTCTCTATATGGATGAGATTTTCGGCTATTTTCCACCAACAGCCAATCCACCATCAAAGAAACCTATGTTGTTATTGCTTAAGCAGGCCCGAGCTTATGGGGTTGGCGTAATACTGGCAACCCAAAATCCAGTGGATCTAGATTATAAAGGTCTGTCCAATATCGGAACCTGGTTTGTTGGCAGGCTGCAGACAAGCCAGGATCAAAACCGGGTAATTGACGGTATTGCCGGCAGCAGTGAAAGCGGCCTGGATAAAAAAGCTTTTCGTCAACTTCTTAATGATATGCAAGGGAGACAATTTCTGTTGAGGTCTGCTCATCTGGATGATGTTCTCCTCTTTGAAACACGCTGGGTAATGTCATACCTGAAGGGCCCTATTTCATTGCCTGATATAGAAAAGCTAATGAAAACAAAGAAAGATGAATTGATTGATAATCAAGATTCAGCAATCTTACCCGATAGAACAACCGCTGATGCTTCCGCTGTTCTTGATCATCCGCCACTAGTAGCTGACACAATCAAGCAACGGTTTTATCTCCATCCTATAGAGGTGGAAACCTGTGTTTTTGAACCGTGGCTGGCCGCGCAAGGTTCTGTTCGGTTTTTTAATGCTAAAAGAAATATAGATGAAGTGATAGATATATCGACAAGGATTTATCTTGAGGGGAATTTTTCGGAGCCTGACTGGGAATTGAGTGAGGAAACACCGTATCAGTTTGCTGAGCTGGAACAAAGTGCACCTGCTGGAAGCAACTATTACCCTTTACCAGCTCCTTTTGCCAGGTTAAGAGATTTGCGGACGTATACCCGATCCTTAAGTAATTATTTGTATCAAAATAAGAAATTAGAGCTCTATCGTGTTGCTGAGCTTAAATTGGAGTCTCAACCTGGAGAGAGCATATCGGACTTTAAGGTGAGGTTGTCAGATAAACTTAGAGAAATTAAAGATGAGCAAATCACCAAGCTTGAAGAAAAATATAGGGTAAAGCAGCAGCGGCTTGAAAAACGGATTGATAGAGCTGTGCAAAAGATTTCCAAGGAGAAGGCCGACGTCAAAACGAAAACCACCGATACCATACTTTCTGTCGGTGCGGCTGTGCTTGGCGCTTTTTTTGGCAGAAAAAGCGTATCTGTTTCAACTATTTCAAAAGCTTCCACCGGGATTAAAAATGCAGGAAGACTAGCCAGGGAAAAAGGAGAGGTCAAACATGCAGAGGAAGCGTTGGTAAAACTTCAGGAGGAAGTGGAAGCTTTAACTACAGAGATAGAAGAGAAAACATCAGAGCTAGCAGAAAGGTATGAGGTGGAGAATTTTGAGATAGAAACCTTCTCTATCAAACCAAGACGCAGCGATATTTTTGATCTTGAATTATGTATCCTTTGGGAAATGGTGCCATAACTCTGTTGATATTTAACCCTAAGATTTAATGGGTTGAGATAGTTTGCTAACCGAGGAGACTTGCGAGAGACAGTAAAGCACCATTAAATGCTGGGCATAAGCTTCGACTTCGATGCAAATGCCTGCATATCGAGGGTCTGATGGGTGAGAAACCGAAGAGTCCATTCGTCCATTTGGGAAATACCGGCTACAAAAAGTACCATAATATACCACAAGGACAACAAGTCTATGTGTCTGAAGAAGCATAGTATTTACTGAAGCATTTAATGGTTCTTCTGAAAAATCCGGTTTAGACAACAGGAGTTAATCTCTCTGAGTGCTTCATGGCACTTAAACTAACGCTCTAAATTTCAGTGTTTTTCGCTAAAACAGAAAAATGTGTGTTAAAACCTAACCTCGTTGTTGACTTTAACGTTAAAGTTATGTATTGCTATGCATAACAGAAACGACGGAAATTTGGGTATTTGCAAGAAATGCTTGTTCCCTGGGACAAGCGGTCTGGGAGGAAGACAGATGAAAAGAATTATTGTAACTGACAGCACAGCTGATATTCCTGAAGATCTTATTCAGAAATACAATATCAGAATCATGCCGGTAAATGTCATATTAGATGGCAAAATATACCGTGATGGCAGGGATATCAGCAGGGCTGATTTCTATAATTCCTTTGATAGTTTCACCAATATGTCATCCGAGCCGGTTCGTTATGAAGATTATGGCCTCGAATTTCTGCAGATGACGAAGATGTATGACGAGATCATTATAATTCACCTTAGCAAACATCTTTCTGAAACCTATAACAATGCCGTGAAGGTGAGCCAGGACTTCAATTCCAATGCTGCGTGTAAAGTTGAGATTATCGATTCAGGTCAGTGCAGTATGGGGCTTGGCATGGTAGTGCTTGCCGCTGCTGAAGCTATGGAAAAGGGAATGAATTTTAACCAGATACTTTCTGTAGTCAATCGAACCAGATTGAAAATGAAGTCTTACATGGCTATACCCACGTTAAAATATTTGAAAAAGAATAAAAAAATAACTGGTATGAAAGCACTATTCGGTCTGGCAATAGGAGTTAAACCAGTACTGGAAATGAGCCAGGGCAAAATGGTGATGAAATCCAAGCTTTTCGGCGAGCAAAAAAATATGATCCTCTCGATGATGGATAAGATTAAAAAAGATGTCAGCGGCAGACCAATTACCCTATCTATCATCTATTCGGGAAACAGAAACCTGGTGCAGAACCTCCACGATGTTTTTCAGTCTACTTTTAACTGCAGGCATGTGTATATTGCCCGGTTTAGCCCCTCTGTGGCAATTAATACCGGACCGGACTCTTATGCGGTATTTTTCACCCCGCATTAAAAGCCAATATTAGTTAAATTTGAGCAGTCTTATCTAATAATTAGATTATGTAGCTCATCTGTGTCATCACGGCTGCAGGGAAAATGGTGTTTAAGAATACTGCCAGTCTGTGTTATTGCATCACAGAGAGCTTCACAACGATTATCTTTAGCAATTTCAGCCGTTAATGAATCTATTATTTCCTGCCAATGACCGGGATCGATCTTGTCATTGATACCATGGTCAGCCAGAATCCAAGCCTTTTTTTCATAGACGGAGATAAAAAGCAGAATACCATTTGCTTCTTTTGTTCTATAAAGTCTTTCTGAGAAAAAACTCTTAGTGGCTTCTTCTTCAACTTCAATTGCCATTTCCGCAGCAGATATGAAAATTCTAGCAAGGCCTGGAAAGGTTGAAATTATCGCATAACATAGCCCAAAGAGTGGTGAAAATAATAAGAAAAAGAAGTAAATGTTAAGTGGGTCAATCCAGAGAAACGCGGAAAGTATGTGAGCAAGTGCAAAACTCAAGGGCAGACTGTAAAATACTGCAGCAAGGAGCCTTGCTTGAGGATATTCATAGCTGTGTGATACAATCATGGGGACGATCT
>CAZWVC010000304.1:0-5498 GCA_964637245.1 uncultured Desulfocapsaceae bacterium | reverse complement strand
CTACGCTTACCTGATTGAGATCGAGGCATGGGAAAAATTTTACCGCAGGCGCCCTAAAAGAAGTGCCTTTGGGGTGTATATAATTGATATTCTGAGGATAAAATTTTGAGCATAACAAAGATATCGATCAAAATGGTGGTTTTATAATGGGAACTAGTTAATCTTGCTCCCAGGCTAGAACTGCATAATATATCTTGCCAGCTGGATATTTATTGTGTGAGGTTCTTGTAAAATTCGCATTTTCGTTTTAAAAACTAACGGGAAACATCTATCAGGTTCCATACTTATTCATAACAGGTACTGATTAATATACGATGACTGACCGATACGGGGAAATTCCCATTTCAATAGGAAAAGAAGAGAGTAAACGTAGTTCTTCACCGAAAAGCGCAAAAAGAACCAAGAAGAAGACCTCTACTAAGATTCCTCGGCCAAGAAAAAAAATCTCTAAATATTGGCTCATTCCCTTACTCACTTTTCTCGTTTTTGCTGGTTACTATGTGCTGAGTTCAATATTTCTTCCTATTTTGATTCAGCAAAAACTTCCAGCTCTATTTCAGCAAAAAACAGGATTAGAGCTCTCCATTAATTCTGCCAAATTCAATCCCTTAAACTTCTCTTTTTTGCTTGGCAGTGTTTCTATTGATTCTATAGATAAAGATGGTACGACCGATGATCTTTTAAAGGTAAAAGAACTATTTTTAGATGTCAATTTCCCATCTTTGCTCCGCAATGGATTCGTTACTGAACGTCTAACTATCAAAGATGCAACGCTCTCCATCCTCAGGCATCCAGATCAGACTTACAATATCTCACCATTTTTTTCCAAAGAAAGTACTCAGGCTTCTGACACCTTGAACCTGGCTGATCTTCCTTTTCTTTATTCACTCAATAATATCACAATTAGTGATTCGACGATTAATTTTCATGACCTTAATACCAAAAAGATCCATAATATTGAAAATTTAAGTGTGAATCTTCCAACCTTGTCGAATTTTTCCTATGATGCAGGTCAATATATCCAGCCTCGCTTTTCTGCTGTTGTCAACGGTAGTCCCATTGAGTTGGTCGGTGAAACTAAAAAAGAGATGATAGATGGCCAGGATAGAGAAACCACCACACTTACCTGCACTCTACAATCCTTCAATTTGCCGCTCTATGCCAATTTTCTCCCTATAAGCCTACCTGTAAATATCCTAAAAGGAAGCGCAGATGGCACACTGCAAATTTCATTTTCCTCAGAAAAGTCCCTAGGCCGTCAACTTACAGTAGACTATCAGCTCTCTGCCAAGAATGTAGCTGTTGAAAGTCATGACAAAACCGCCCTGCTAGCTACCCCATCCCTTATCCTGGAGGGTTCAATCAAACCCCTCAATTCTTTCGTTAAGATAAAAAAGATGCTGGTAAAAGAACCCCAGGTGAAACTTGCTCAATCACTTTCTGCAGCTACTATTGATTCTCTTTTGCTTAAGACTAGCAAGAGAGATTTGATCGAAGAATTGGCCCAACCGAAACCAGCAATTTCGATTGATCTGTTAATAGCCGACAATGGAAAAATTATTCTTGAATCTGAAAAAGATAAGCAAATTTACAATCAGATTCAGCTAAGCATAAAGAACTTCGCCAACGCCAGAATTCTTCAAGGCAAAAAAGCTGCCACTGAATCCTCATTTAGTTTTAGTGGACAATCAGAAATTGACTCGTTTGAATTTTACTGGAACGGAAAATTTAAAAATGATCTTCCCTCCGGCAAACTGGAGGTTAAAAATATTTCCCTGAACAAAATCATTTCTACCTTCTCACCTGCTAAAAAAACAGCAGCAACTGGAAACGCATCTATTCGAGGCAACCTGACAATCTCCCGTTCGGATAAGACTCCATTTAATATTAAATTTGACCAAGGTAGTCTTCATTTCTCAAAATATTCTTTTGCTGAAGACAACATGAAGTGGCTAGCAGGGGAAAAGGGTAAAATTTCGCCGATTAGTATAAGTGAGAAGGTAGTTTCCCTGGGTAACATATTCCTTGAAAAAACCACCATAACCTTGAAGCAAGAAAAATTGCCAACCCTACTTAATGACCTCATAAGTGCTGAAAAACTTCGTATTAAAGGGTTAGACATAGTTGGTGAATTGAGATTACTCCATAAAAATAATAAAGATGCGGAGCTCAACTTTAGCGACATCAAATTACAATTAAAAGACTTCGATAATAAGGGCAAGAACGACAATTTTATCTTTACTGCAGCATTTGGAGAAGCTGGTTCAATTAAAGCCAAAGGGAAGGTATCTTTAAATCCCGTACAAGGGATAATTGGTATTGCTCTTAATGCAATACCAGCAAACAGCCTTATTCTCCGACTCCCCCTCTCTGGATATCAACCTGATGCTTCAACTTTCATAAGTGGTATAGGAAATTACAACCTTGAAAAACAACTATTTAATGGAGCCCTCGAAATTGATAATGGTGTCTTCAACAACAAGCAGAAGAAAAGACAAATAAAGTTCAGCAAAGGTGTAATTGGTAAACTTGATTTTTCTGCAGCAGCTAATCTATTGGAAATATCAAATTCGGTATTTAAGAATATCGAATTTAACTCTGAGGACCTCAACATTACTGCAGATGGATTCACCTTAGACTCGTTACGCAATAAAAATAATAACATTTCCATTGGTGCCGCTTCGCTTCCGCAGGCAGCTATCAAACTAAACGACTTCTCTCCTGAAGTCTCAGCAGATCTATTCAAGGTGCGAAAAGGCAAATTCAGTTTGAATAAACTTCACCTGGACGGCAAAATAACCCTTGTACAGCAGAACAAAGAAGACCAAATTATCGCGGATAATTTTGAGCTCGATATATCTGCCCTTGGTTCTCCTAAAGAAAAGGACAAAAACCTTAGTATTAAAGCTCGTTTAACTGATCAAGCAGCGGTGTCAGCTACGGGAAGTCTATCCATCTTTCCCGTAAAAACTCAACTAGATTTTACCTTTTCAGATGTAAATAGCTCAATCCTCAACCGTTATTTCAAAAGAATCCAAAACCTCAATTTGATGAGCTCGTTTTCTGGAAATATTTCCTATCAATATCCCGAGAAAAGCTACTCTGGCAAAGTTAACCTAGGCAGCGGCACCATTGGCAACAAAAAGAATTTTTCATTGAAATGGGATAAAGCTCAAATTGATGCACTCACAATTGCAGATTTACCTTATCGAATCGAGATAAGTAATCTTACCCTTGATAACCCGCAAACACATCTTACCACAAAACAGGAACATTTTCTTACCGCACTCAGCCAAGAAATAAAATCTTTAGTTGCTGTCGAAGTACCACTAGGAGAGACAGCTATTAATCCCCAGGTATTTATAGACAAAATTGTGATCCGCAATGGTAAGGTTGGCCTTACAGATGGTCGACTGTCACCTCCATTGAAGAGTGAAATTACTTCACTTGATGGCAACATTAGAAAATTTAAACTTAGAAAGTCAAAAGAACCTATCGATTTTGCCATAAAAGGAGATATATCAGATTCGTCATTTTCTTATGAGGGCAGATTTATCCATGCTCAAGAAAATCCCCAAGAGACATTTTCCCTTCAACATGCATTTGTCCCGCTGGATCTCTATAAAACGCAACTCGCTAGATCTTTTGATATTGAAACACAGAATGCATTGATTGATTTGAAATATCAGAAGTCAGAACAAACAACACCAGCTATCGCTTCATTTGATATTTCATTACTTAAAGCCAAGCCTAATGCATCAGCAACTGATCTAGCATTGGCTTTGCTGGAAAACAACAAGAAAAAAGTTTCAGCAACCCTTTTCTTTCAATCATCTGATAAACATCTTTTTACCTATCTAAATAACCATTTCCAAAAACTTCTTATAAAAGGTGCTGTATCCCCTTACCTACTCCTTGATTCTCCATATAATAAGCTAAGAGAGCTCGATACTTTTACTTTTGAGCCAGGTGACACAACTCTTCACAGTGAAATCAAAGAAAAACTGAACAGCTTCAGCAACTTGATTAAAGATCATCCACGGGTTAAGCTCCTTATCAAAGCGTCTATCGCCCGAGCAATTGAAAAACCAGTTCTGCAAAAACAATTGGAAAAAAGAGAACTAGAAAAAGTAAAAAACCAGAATTCCCAACTCCAGCAGGACGCGCAGAAAAATCAGATTCAACAACCTAGTCCTTCTTCTACCACAACAAATACACCCACTGATGAAATAACCGAAGAAGAACTTGAATTATTCACGCCACTGTCTGCAGAACCTGTTGTAGTTGATAATGCAAAGCTTACCCAACTAGCTCAACTACGACTCAAAGCTATGCGTGATTACCTTGTAAATATTAATTCTGTTCCGCCTCAAAACATTGAGTTAGACAGCCAAATCACAATTAACGATGATTTACAGACATCAATTATTCGTCTAACACTAGGCTCCATTCCTAGTCATTCTCCCAACCTGCAAAAAGGACAAACTGAATGAAATCAATAATTTCGCAAACCAGAACCTATAGAAAATTTGATGCGAGCTATCGAATTTCTAAAGAAACTTTACTGGAGCTCATTGAGCTTGGCAGGCTTGCCGGGTCTGCACGTAATTGCCAACCTTGGCAATACCTCCCTGTTGTGGAAGAAGATATGTGTAATGAGATCTTTCCGCATCTGGCCTGGGCTGGTTATTTAAGTGATTGGAAGGGACCTGCTGAGAATCAAAGACCCAGCGCTTATATACTCTGTTTTCTTAACACTGAATGGCTCAAAGGTTCTCGCCAGGAAGCCATGTTTGACTTGGGCATAGCAAGTCAAAATATACTCCTGGGTGCTACTACTCTTGGTCTCGGTGGATGTCGTATCGGTGCTTTCTCACCCAAATTGGCTAATCTTTTTTCACTTCCTGCACATGTTGAACTAGCGCACGTTATTGCTTTAGGCAAACCCGCTGAGCAGGTTATTATTGAAGAATGCGATGATGATAATATTAAATATTGGCGTGACAGCGAAAATATGCATCATGTGCCCAAACGAAAACTTGCTGATATTGTACTGCCACCTTCAATTATTGGTAAGTAGATATCTGTCATTCTAGTCCGGATATTTCATGAAGAGTTTAACGATCATAGAACAAACTATAATATTTCGATATGTTACGAGTGTTGTATAGGCAATCTTTGTTGGTATAAAGTGTACTGTCAACTATTGACAGCACTATTCACCCTTCGGGCGAGTCTGAAAGTCCCATGGCCTTCGTTACCGAGGGTTTGCGGTAGCAAACTACAGCTTCACCCTCGATGCCTTGGCCTTAAGCCTTTCAGTCTCGTAAAATATCCGGACTAAGTTCATATTTTTTCCATGCTAACCGTTCACCTAGATAAAATGCTACCATATTTGGAGTGGTTGGCTGGAATTTCCATTACAACCTTTTTTCTAAGCCTTCTGCTGATCCCTTGGTATATAGGCCGCCTGCCACAGAATCATTTTATACTCTTGA
>CAZWVC010000303.1:0-5499 GCA_964637245.1 uncultured Desulfocapsaceae bacterium | reverse complement strand
CACTCAACGTTCACCCCAAGTCTAGCAAGAAAGTCAACTTCCTGGGCAACAATTGCTTTTGGCAGACGAAATTCAGGAATGCCATATACCAGTACACCTCCTGGTTTATGGAAGGCTTCCAGAATTGTTACGTCATGACCTTTCAAAATGAGATCACCTGCCACGGTCAGCCCTGAAGGACCAGAGCCAACTACGGCAACTTTTTTTCCGGTCGGCGCTTCCTTCGGAGGTAACTCTCCAGTGCCATTCTCCCGTTCATAGTCTGCTGCATACCTCTCAAGGTTGCCGATGGCTACTGGTTCACCTTTTCTCCCGACAACACACAAACCTTCACATTGAATTTCCTGAGGACACACACGTCCACAGACGGCAGGCAGGGCATTTTTAGTCCAAAGATTTCGAATTGAACCCGTCATATCACCCTGAGCAATCAGATCAATAAAACCGGGAATATCGACCCCAACTGGACAACCGCTTACACAGGCCGGTTTGCGGCACTGTAAACACCTTGCGGCTTCTTCCTGAGCCATTTTTGGGGTATACCCGGTTGGTACTTCAAGAAAATTTCTAGCCCTTACCTTTGGGTCCTGCTCGGGCATTGCAATCCTTGGGTTCTTCTTTTTCTTTGCTGCTTGTTCAGCCATTTTTCCCTCCGTAAGTATATATCTCAGTCATAACACTGTAGAGTGTGATCTAAGTATTTCCTGAATCGGGTAACCAGGAATACTATTGTGCATCACGGATTGTACAGTAATCTTGATGACATTTTTTCTCGTCTTCAAGATAGGCTTGAAGCCTGAGGGTCAATTCATCAAAATCAACCAAATGGCCATCAAACTCAGGGCCATCAACGCAAGCAAACTTGGTTTCGCCGCCAACAGTTACTCTGCAGCCACCACACATGCCCGTACCATCAACCATGATTGGATTTAAACTCACAAGGGTGTGAACATTATATTCTTTGGTAAGGTTGGAGACAGCTTTCATCATTGGTACCGGTCCAATACCAACAACCAATTTGATATCACCACCTTCAAGTACTTCTTTGAGGACATCGGTGACAAAACCATGATGACCGTAAGAACCATCATCGGTGCAGACACGAAGATCATGCGATGCATCTTTCATCTGATCCTCAAGCATGAGAAGCCCCTTGTTGCGAGCACCAATGATACAGGTGACATCATTGCCTATTTCCTTTAAACCGCGAGTTATCGGATGGAGAACAGCAACACCGGTGCCGCCGCCGACACAGACAACTTTGCCAACTTTTTCAAGATGGGTTGGTTTACCCAGCGGACCGATTACATCAGTAAAATCATCGCCTACCTTTAGACCCTTAAAGATGGCAGTTGATTTACCTACAACCATGTAAATAATTGTAATGGTACCTTTTTCCGGATCGGCATCAGCCATGGTCAGGGGAATCCTCTCCCCATCTTCGCCGGATTTCAAAATCACAAATTGGCCCGGCTGAGCTTTCTTTGCGATGAGTGGAGCCTCAATTTCATTGAGGATCACAGTTCCTTCAGACATCTCTTCACGCCGCACAATTTCAAACATTTTTTTTCCTCCGTCTATAAAAATTTCTTATGAATTTTTTTAAGAAAAAAATCATGCTGATGCGATTTCCCACAGGCCAAAAGAGCATATACTCGTGAATATAGCAACCCTTTTTGTCTGCCACTGTGTAGGACAATTAGTCTCCCTAACTCATCTTCTGAAAATGAGTGCCCAGTAACCCCTTATTTATGATAATGTTTCTTTAAATAACTTGTTGTTATGGAGTAAATTTGCATTTATTGAAACTTTTCTTCTATAATTTTGATGTATAGAGTAAAAAATTGTAATAGGAGACATACTGCAACAATGAAGGGTGTGAAATATTTGTTTTTAATAATAAGCAAATTCTCATATTCAGGCGACGAAATTTGACTCATGCCTCAACACTTTTCACATTTATGCCTGTCGCCATTCATCTTCATCCATAAGGAGTGAGACATGAACGTACTTGTAGTTTTGGGAAGCCCACGCAAGAAAGGGAATAGCCAAACACTGGTTGAAAAGGTTCTCGCAGGTGTTGAAGAGAGCATCCTCTGTAATGTTGAATTTATCTATCTCCACGGCCTCAAGGACCTCAACCCCTGTATGGGATGCGGTGGATGTGAAAAGACCGGCATGTGTGTAATCAAAGATGATATGATCGAACTCTATGAGAAAATCGATTCTGCTGATCTATTATTCTTAGTCACCCCTGTCTATTTCTACGGCCCAAGTGCCCAACTAAAAATTTTCATTGATCGTTGTCAGGCTCGTTGGAGCAGAAAATACCTGCTCAAAGAAAGGGTTCGTCAAGGAGATAACCGCAAAGGATATTTACTCGCTACCGCAGCAACCAAGGGGCCAAAGGTTTTCGATGCCTGTATTCTTGTAGCCAAATCCTACTTTGACACCGTTGATGTTGAATATGGTGGAGAATTAGTTGTCAGAAGTGTCGACGAACGAGGGGCGTTGAAAAACAGTGAGGATGAAATCGCCAAAGCGACACAATTTGGTCGTGATATAGCTGCCACCTTTTAAGGTCTAGGAATTCGCAAGAGGCTCTTTATTTCATGGCTCGACTGTCTTAAAATAGCTCTGGATTGAAAGGTAGTCATTCCGTGATTCACTTTACCACAGTGGTTGAGAAACTAGCGATTATAGCCCCTAAAAGTAATACCATTTGCTGCACACACCTTCTTGAGATTAGAAAAATTTCTTTACTGAGCAAGTGCCTGATAACCCTCCCATTTGGAGTCCACTTCCACTTGCACATTCTCTACCAGTTCCTCATCAAGGGAGGTAAATCTACCTTGTGCGGCAAAATATTCGCGTACCGGTTTTCGTTCTTTTCCGATGAGCTTCTGGGAAGGGCCGGTTAGTTTAAATTCGCCATTTTCGATTTCATAGAGATCAAAAAGTCCCGATTCAACAGCCAGCTTACCCACTTTGATGGTGTATCGAGGCTCAAATCCCCAACCTGGCGGGCAGGGAGTGTGAACATGAATGTATTTAGGGCCGCTAAAACTTGTTGCTTTTTTTACCTTGTCATATAAATCCAAGGGATATGCAGCAGATGCTGTAGCGACATAGGCAATTCCATGTGCTGCAATAATTGCCGGTACATCTTTTTTAACCTGTAACTTACCTTTTATCGGCGTTGTGGTGGTTAAAACACCCTGCGGTGTGGTGCCCGAGCGCTGAACACCGGTGTTCATGTACGCCTCATTATCATAGCATATGTATATTATTTCCTCACCTCTTTCACATGCCCCTGAAAGGGATTGAATACCAATATCGCTGGTGCCTCCGTCTCCAGCCCACGCAACCACGTTTACGTCATCCTTTTTCAACGCCTTCATTGCTCCGCGTACACCGGTCGCGGCTGCACCGGTTGAAGCAAATGTTACATTTATACAGGGCAACTTAGCACTGGCAACTGGATACAAGCCTTGAAGAACCGTAAGACAGCTGGGCGGTACAACCAAAAGAGTGTTTTTGCCCAGAGCTTTCAATCCCATGCGATAGACAATAGAAAGTCCACAGCCTGAACAAGCACGATTACCCGGATGGACAAATTCTTCCTCAGTCAGGTTTACTACTGTTGTTTTCTTATCCATAATCACTTCCTATAATTTCAAGCCTATCCAACGCGGAGTATCCTCAATAGCATGAGGTGAACCACAGGTCTCTTCCAAAGCATCAATAAGGTGTTGGGTTTTAATTTCTCTGCCGCCCAATCCGAGAATATAATTTTGCACTAAAGGTTTGTCTTTGCTGCTGTATAACGCTGATTTAATATCTGCATAAAGCGTTCCTTGATTACCGTAGCTCAGGGCTTTCTCAAAGACTATAACTCCTGTCCTGCCGATCAAGGATTCGACGATTGCCTTATCTGGAAACGGTCTATACATCTGTACACCCATTACCCCGACCTGCACACCTCTGTCCCGCATTATATCGATAACATCTCGTAATTGATAGGAAAGAGAACCAATACAAACGGCTACAAATTCAGCATCTTCACAACGGTATTTTTCTACAAATGGATTACCGCCACGACCAAATACAGACACAAATTCAGCATCAATATCTGCATATACATCAAGTGCAGCGCGGAGATCCTCCTGCAGGTTATGTCGTATTTCAATGTAGCCTGGCTCAACATTCCCATCAACTCCTGGCCGTACATCAGGCAGGGTAACGGTATTAAAATTCCCCGGATTTTCAGGGTCGAGAAAATGTTTTGGGCTATATGGCGGCAGAAATTCATCCACCTTTAGCTGATCCGGCCGCTCAAATGGCATATAGGTGTGGGAAAGCAGATAGCCATCATAACAGACCATCACCGGAATATTTACCGACTGACCTAATTTAAACGCTTTGATAACCGAATCAATAATTTGTTGATGATCGTTGGCATAGATTTGAATCCAGCCTACATCTCTTTGTGATATGGAATCCTGCTGATCATTCCAGACGGTCCAGGGAGCGCCAATACCCCGGTTAGCAACACACATCACTATGGGCAAACGGGCTCCGACTGCCCAGTGCAGCTGTTCATTCATATAAAGCAAGCCATTCGCACTCGTTGCTGTAAAGGCCCTGGTTCCAGCTGTTGAGGCAGCTATACAGACAGCCATCGCACTGTGCTCACTTTCAACCGGAATATATTCCGCATCCAATTGTTCCGATTCAACAAATTCAGACAATTTTTCAGTAAGCGGTGTTTGTGGTGTTATCGGATAGGCCGCAATTACCTGCGCTCTTGAGAGCATCACCCCAGTAGCTGCTGCCACATTTCCAGATTCAATAACATGCATGGTATTATTTACCCTCCACTGTCTTACTTGACTCATCGACCATATCAATAGCGCCCACGGGGCATTCCTCGGCGCAGATACCGCAGCCTTTACAATATTCGAGATCAATTTTGGGAGGAATGGTTTTGGAAACTACGCAGTCTGGACAATACAGCCAGCAATTAAAGCAGGATTTCTTCTTGGACTTCACTGGAATACACTGCTCAAGGTTGATAATAGGCCGTAAAACCCGCCAGGATCCGGTTTTTCCACCATCGCCAGGCCCAGGTTTACTTCTTGATATCATTTTACAAAATTCCCTCTTCGCCATCTACATACCTCCAATTGCGGTATTGTCATGAGCAATCTTCGCAGCTTTCGAGTTCAGTTCCGGTTTTTTATCTGCAAATTCCTCCTCAATAGCCTTTAGCAACACATCAATATCAACAAGGCCACTTGCCTTAGAAAATGCTCCGATTATTCCAGTATTCACAATACCTGGCGGTAAACCAGCATCCACGGCATGCGAGGTAACATCGGATACTGCCACTTTGGCTCCATTAAATGTGTATTCGGAAACCGGTTTTGGCGCATTAAGTACCACCAGACCGTTCTCCTTAAGCCCGGCTACTACATCAACTTCTTCAAGCAGGGTATG
>CAZWVC010000302.1:0-5507 GCA_964637245.1 uncultured Desulfocapsaceae bacterium | reverse complement strand
AGTGATCAGATAGAAGCTGATACTAACAAATCGGGCAAACTCGTCTCCACGCTTCTTGCAGGAGAAGTTGATGAGTGGATTGATAAAAATATCAGGGTACTAAAAGCAGTCGCCAAGTTACCTTCGCTCAAATCCATGAATCAGTTTGATCAGGAGATTATTTTAAAAGCATTACAAGAGGAATATCCTTGGATGTATCTGGTGTTTACCACAGATGGACGAGGTATGAATGTGTCCAGAAGTGATGGCAAATCTTTAAAGGATTACTCGAATCGCCAATATGTAAAAGATGTTAGTGGCGGCGCGGATTTAGCTTGGCAGAACCTCATTGGAAAAACCTCGAAGAAACCGGCTCTAGTTTTAGCTGTCCCGATCAAAAGTGGTGATATTACAGTTGGTGTGTTAGCTGCGGCTATGACTCGTGATGATATATCAAAACTGGTAACCACCTATACCCAAGGTCAAACAGGCAGAAGCTTTCTGGTTGATCAGACAGGTAAAGCCGTTGCTCATAGAGATAACGCCTATGTCCAGCAGCAAGAGAATATGAGCGCCCATCCATTGGTCATGGCTTCCACCAACAGTGGCTCTGAAAAGATAGAATTTATTGATGCTGATGGAACAGAAGCGATAGGCTTTTCGCAAAAGACCAAGCTTGGCTGGACCCTCGCAGTTCAGCAGGATAAAGCAGAGGCTTTTGAGCCCTTGAAAAAAGCTCAAATTTTTGCTTATACTCTGCTCACAGTGACAATTATTGCTATTCTTATTATTGCCTATTTATCCAGTCGGGCTATTGTCAATCCTATTCGAAGTCTTACCACTGCTGCCAATAGGATTAGCGTAGGTGACCTCGATGTTGAGATTTCCACTAAGTCCAAAGATGAGATTGGTGATCTGGCAGCTGCAATTATACGCATGCAAGATAGTATTCGACTGTCTATTTCTCGGTTAAGTCGTAAGAAAAGAAGATAAAACTGCCTCTTGCAAAAATAGAAATTATATAAGATGATAGCTCAGGCCGGTTGCGAAGAGAAAGCAGCCGGCCTGATTAGCCTAATTTATTAAGCACAAGAGAAGAGTACCCCGAACAGAAGGGTGGAGTATAGGTAAATGGTTAGAAAGGTTCTTTTTGTTGATGATGATCAGATAATGCTGCTTGCAATTGAGAAGCGATTTGCAAAACATGCAGACTACTTCACCATGATCATGGCCAATGATGGGTTTGAAGCTGTTCAAAAACTCAAAGAAACCTCTGTTTCTCTTATTGTGCTTGACCTCAAAATGCCACGAATGGATGGCATGAGTCTTCTTTCCCATACCCGGGAAAAATATCCTGATATACCTGTCATTATTGTTTCTGGATACCGTACCGCAGAGATGTACAAGCTCGCCAAGTCTAAAGGAGTTATTGCCTACATTAGTAAACCCTTTCAAGTGGATGACCTTGGCAAGATTATCCTTAGTACTCTGCAGAAGGAGGCTGATGGAGGTATCATGCATAATGTCTCCCCAACAGTGTTTCTTCAACTGATGGAGATGGAGGCAAAAACCTGTACCATCCGAGTCCTTGATAAGAAAAGTGGAAAAGGTGGCATCCTCTATTTCATTGATGGAAACCTTCTTGATGTTCGGGTAGGTGAGATGAAAGGTATAAACGCAGCCTATAGAGTTTTCTCGTGGGACGAGGTTACCCTTTTTATTCAAAATGAATGCGCACCACGCGAAAATCACATAAACAGTGATCTGCAGCCCATTATCATGAAAGCTGTAGGTATGAAAGATGAAGCTGAAGATCCTCTGATGGAAGAAAGTTCTGATGTTATTGAGGACGCGGAAATTGTAGATAGCGATCTGCTGGTTGATCCAAGCGATGAACTAGGTAGTCTTGAGCTACCTGATGAATTTTTTGATGTTAATGAGGGGGTCACAGCTTCAGAGAGTCTACTCGAACCAACATCATCTATAATTGAACCAGATAGTCCTCCTGAAAAAGTAATAAACAGTACTCCAGAGCCAGAAGCTCCATCTACTCCCAAAAAACGGACAGCAGTTAAGAAACAACCTGGGGGCAAATCTAAATTAGATAAAATTAGGACAATCATTCAGCGTGAAGTAGGTGAGAAAAGCGGTCTTGAAGATATTCACCATGATGAGTCAATGAATAATGTGGTTGAGTTTTTAAATGAACTCGGAACATTATTTAATTTCGGAAACTTGAAGGTCGGTTATATTGACAATGGGAATGAGACGGATAGAATTGTTATACCAGGTCAGCCGACCACAATTATTGAAGTTAACCAAAAATGTCCACAGGATAAGTTGATTCAGTTGTTGAGTCAACAGTAAGAAATTATATAAACGAGTAATTACTGGTACAATAATACTGAGTTGCAGTGTTTTACATTGCAAAGTATTTTGGTAACATACTTTACTTACCATGAATAATTTTTATTCGACATCAATGGCGGATAAAGGATAGTTTTTGACACGGCAATTGCAGATATGGAGAAAATTTTTCAAGATCTCATAACCATGGATGGGGTTCATGGTCTTGTTCTTCTCTCTGATGAGGGGAAAGTATTATTCGAGTCATTAGATGACAGCCGTTTCCTTCTTGAAAAAAGTACTCTGAGCTGGAAAATGATATTCGATTCTCTCGAAGAATTTCGAGAAATGGACCTTGTTTTTGAGAGTGGACGTTATTACATGCGAAAAACGGAAAGTGGATTGCTGTTGATTAGTATGGCTTTGGAGGTTTCAATTGCCATGGTAAAACTAAATTGTGATATCGTTATCCCTGAACTCCAGAAAATGCAGTCAAGCAAAGGCCTGAAAAGATTTTTCAAATTTTAATATCAGGCCTTTACCATTAACTATCACCAAATTTTATTGTGGGAGAATAGTCGTAAACTTGGTACCCGCATAGACAGCTTTGCCTCCTAATTCTTCTTCAATTCTTAACAACTCATTATATTTGGCGATGCGATCAGATCGGGAAAGCGATCCGGTTTTTATCTGACCACATCCTGTGGCAACGGCTAAATGTGCGATGGTTGCATCCTCAGTTTCTCCTGATCTGTGGGAAATTACGGACGTATAACCATTTTTTGCACCAAGTTTTACAGCAGCTAGGGTCTCACTCAAAGTACCTATTTGATTTACCTTGATCAAAATAGAATTAGAAACCCCCCTGGTGATACCTTTGCTTAATCGCTCAACATTGGTAACAAACAGATCGTCACCTACCAACTGGATTTGAGATCCAAGTTTATCTGTTAGTTTCTTCCAGCCTTTCCAATCATTTTCGTCAAGACCATCTTCAACTGAAACAATGGGATATTTTTTAACCAGTTTTGCATAGTATTTTATGAGGAATTTTGAGTCGACCATACTGTTCTCAAAGGAATATGTACTCGTTTGCCGATTATAGAATGAACTAGCCGCAACATCGAGGGCTATGGCAACCTTTCCCTCATATCCTGCTTTAACGATAGCCTTCATGATGAATTTAAGAGCCTCCTCGTTGCTCCCAAGATTTGGGGCAAAGCCACCTTCATCGCCTACCGACGTTGAAAGACCTTTCTTTTGCAATAAACCTTTGAGAATATGAAAGATCTCACACGCTGCTTGCAAGGCTCTAGAAAAGGTGGAAAAGCCGTGAGGCATGATCATAAATTCCTGGATATCAACATTATTATCAGCATGTTCTCCACCATTAACAATGTTCATCATGGGAACCGGTAGAAGATTTGCTTTTTTTCCTCCCAAGTAGGTAAAAAATGACTGGCTTTTGTCAATAGCCGCCGCTTTAGCTACTGCAAGAGATATACCGAGGATTGCATTTGCTCCATATTTGCTTTTATTTGAAGTTCCATCTAAATCAAGCATGATCTTATCGATTTTTTTATAGTCGCCAATTTTACCGAGCAAATGCGGTTTGAGTTTGTCATTGACGTTGGAAACCGCCTTTTTTACCCCCTTGCCATGATATCGTTTATCACCATCTCTGAGTTCTAGCGCTTCATGCTCTCCTGTAGATGCGCCAGAAGGCACGATAGCACGCCCTAAAGCCCCCGAGGCTAAGGTCACATCAACTTCGACGGTTGGATTACCCCTTGAATCGATTACTTCACGTGCGTGAATGTTTTTAATTTTTGTCATATCTATCTCCAGTGTGGAAAAATGTAGTAATAATTAAACGAAAGATACAGTCCGTTTCAATATGCTAATAATGGTTACAGAATTTTGTAATTACGATTATTCTCAATAAGAAATTGATCAGAAACTCTGGTTACGACAAACTCTTTGATATTCTAATTCAACCAGATAGATTACTAGTATATCAATTGTTTTTACGAGTTGAATGAATGTATTTATTCTATAAAGATTAAAGATACAACTAAATTGAGAAAGAAAAGTGTTGAAGAATTTAATTAAAACAATGGTATGTGTACATCTCGTTACCAATTTTTAATTTCATCGGTACAGAAGTTTTCTGCAGCTTTGAATTCGAAAATTACAGGAGGTATCAAAATGATTCTAATCCTCTTTATCGAAATGAAGTATATGCCATTTTTTCACTAGGGAAAATAGACTAACACAAGGGCTAGTCTGTAATTTGGATAAACCTAATCTTTGTTCTTTTCAGGCGGGAATAGTCTGTTAAGCATTGATCGTTTTTCAATGGGTTGATTCAGGAGCACATTGAGGTTGTCTTTGGCTGTATAATTTCTGTCCCAAAGCTCTATTGCTTTTTCGTAATTTGATTTGGCCTGCTCTAGATTACCCTGGTATCGATTAACCACTCCCATATTGGTTAATGATACAGATAATCTTCTTACTGTTTCAAGCTGTGCTAATTTGATATCTTCTACTCTTTTATTTAATACAGATTGAAAATCCGCATCTTTAAATGATGGGTCTTTGGGATCAAAAAAAGGTGTAATTTTCTCTTTTATCTGGCTTTCAGAGAGTTTACCCATTTCCTTAAGCCATCGTTCATAATTATCTATAGATTTTTGACTGTATTGCAAAGCAAGATCAAGGTTCATGACCAGATCTTCTTTAGTGACTTTATCATTGGTGAGTAGCTCAGTTTCCAGTTGGACAAGGTATACAGAGGCAATGTTATTATAAATCACACCTACCTCATATGACTTCTCATAACCTGGCAATGCAAGGTATAAATCAAGCATATTATTGAGGATATCTAAAGCTTCAGTTGTCTGTGATTCCTCTAGTTGTTTCTCGTATTGCAGTAAAAGCGTTTTGGCTGGGAGAGTTCGTGGATCTTCGGCGCTGTTAATGTTGCTGTAATATATGAGCGATCCGAAAAAAAAGAGTATGGTAAGACAAAGGCAACCTATGAGTACCTTTACTGTTCCTGACAAATTGCTATATTTCATTTCAATTTATATTGTTATTTGGAAACTGAAAAATTCAAAAAAAATCCGGTCTCTACTGTACAATAAAAGTAAAGACCGGACTAGGTTTAAGTGAACTTCAGA
>CAZWVC010000301.1:0-5531 GCA_964637245.1 uncultured Desulfocapsaceae bacterium | reverse complement strand
TCTTAAGCTTATGGTACTCATTTTAATGACCGCGCCTTTTACAGTATAAAGACGCTTAAGTTTGAGGTTATGAATAGTACGAGAAAAGTGTGGTCACGAATCTCCGCATCAAGTTCAATTGTGGGAAGACACTAATTGTCAATTTCCTAAAACGCAGATCTTGCTCTGATTGAAGCCGATCTGGCTGGCTCTCCAATGTATAACGGCTAGAAATGACTCAACCTTTCTTATAAAAGATTTGGAAGAAACATCACTACAGAAGGCATATATGTCACTACAATCAACACCAGAAGCAGTGCAACTATAAAAGGCCAGATTTCCACGACAAACTGGCCAACCCGAACCCCTGTTATAGCACAGGTAGTAAACATCATTGAGCCAAAAGGTGGCGTTATCCCACCAATCATAATGTTAACAATCATGATCAGACCAAAATGAATCAAATCAATGTTCATAATCTTAACGAGTGGCACCAAAAGTGGTGCAACAATTATGAGTAAAGCTCCCCCTTCAAGGAACATACCGAGTACAAGCAGGAGAATGTTGATAACAATCAGAATAATCCACGGAGAATCTGATATAGCAAGTATACTCTGTGTCAACTGATGCGGAATTCGCTCCCAGCTCATGTACTGGCCAAACACAGATGCCGCGATAATAATCAACATTACCGAGCTCGTGGAAAGAATAGTGTTTTTTAAGATGATGGGCACATGTTGCCATTTAAGCTCTTTATAGATAAACACCCCAATAATAATACAAAACAGTACTGCCATTGCACCTGCTTCAGTTGGTGTGAAGACACCAAAGCGGATCCCCAAAATAATGCCAAAAGGTAAGAGTAACCCCCATATCGACTCCTTAAGCTGCTTGAATATCTCTCGAGATGAAGCCTTTTTTTCCCGCGTCGGCTGATAGTTTCTTTTTTTGGCAATGAGATGAACCGTCAGCATCAATCCAAAACACATGAGTATTCCTGGTGTGTAACCACCGATAAACATCTTTGCCACCGATACTTGGGCAATCAATGCATAGATAATGAGGTTGATACCAGGTGGTATAACCGGTGCAATAGCTGAGGATGCGGCAGTAATAGCTGTTGAAAAAGAAGCACTATAGCCGCGTTTTGTCATTTGTGGCACCAGAATTTTCGATTGCATGGCTGCATCTGCATTCGCTGATCCGGAGATACCTCCCATCAGCGTTGAGAGCAAGACATTCACCTGGGCTAGACCACCTCGTAAATGACCAGTGAGTACATCGGCCATCTTCATGAGATTGGCACTTATCCCCGAATAGTTCATAATCTCACCAGCCATGATGAAAAAAGGCACAGCCAGAAGAGGAAAGGAAGAGGTCGAGGTAATAAATTTTTGTAAAATTAGATCTGGTGGTGTCCCTACATCGCCAAAAGTAAAATATGCAAGAGCTGCAGCCAATAGAGCAAAAGCTATCGGAATACTTGTGAAATAGAGTACCATTACGATGATAAGAGGGAATGTTGACATAGCAATATTAGAAAAGAGTTGTTACGCCTTTTGGCAAATTAAGATATCGAATGGCTTGTAATTGGCATATCTCTTTAACTGTTATTTTGTGATATCGAATATTTTTTTAACCCGAAAAGTTTGCAAATATCCAGGTAGAGAAAACTCAGGGCATACGCTGTCATCATTGCAAAACCAACACACAAGGCTAAATTGACATAGAATGCTGGAATATCAAGTACCGGGGTGCGCTTTAAGCTGTTCGCCTGAATAAAAAGGATGGTGAGATAAACAATGTAGCCGTTTATCACAAGCATCAGGCTATCTATGACTACCTTTATGAGTTTCCGAAACGAAGCAGGACCAAGTCGTGTAATAAAATCGATGCCAATATGCATTTTATATCGATAAGCAGCAGCGGAACCTATAAAAACACTCCAGATAAAGCTCGTAGTTGCCACCTCTTCTGCCCAGAAAAGACCACCGTGAAAAAGATACCTCAGGGCTACGTTAACGATTACTACCGATACAGTTATACAGAGAAAAAAACCACTGAGAATCAAGTCAAAATTAGAGAGAATTTTTTTTAGAGTATTCGTCATTTTGCTCAAACAAGGTGCACGGAAAACAAGTATTTCCGAGCACCTGTATGTATTATTATCTCATGCTGTCAAGCTCTGAGAAAATCGCTTTAAAAACACCAGGAGTCATACCTGGCTGCTCTTTATAGAGCGGTGCCAGGGCATTACGAAATGCATCACCGTCAACTTCATTAAATTTCACACCGAATGACTCTAGTTCTTTCACAACTCCACCGTGCTGAGACTTGAGAAGTTCTACCATGTGATTCGCACCTTTGGTAAACTCATCCTGGATAATCGTCTGATATTTAGCAGGAATTGAGTCCCAAACCTTAGTGGAGATATAGACACCACAGGTCCCAAGAATATGACGGGTGTTTGCAACGTTCTTGGTTGGGCCTTCATATACCTTTGTCCCTATATTGGTAAATTCAGAGCCTTCAAGTCCGTCTACTACACCTTGCTGAACAGCTGATAAAGTCTCACCCCACGGTAATGGTGTTGCAACAGCACCCATGGCTGATAGGGTATCAATGTAGGATTTGGATCCAGGAGTTCTGATCTTCATTCCTTTTAAATCTGCAGGAGTTTTAATAACTTTTTGGGTAATCAGATTTCTAAAACCGTAAATGTAATCAAGGGCGAGAATTTTGATACCCTGTTTTTCCGCCTTGGCCTTCATGTCTGCAACAAGTTTACTTTTAACAATCGTTACGTACTCATCAAAACTTCGATAGAGCATTGGTGCATAAAGCGCTTTAAAATCGGGAACGTAATCGCCAATAAAAGATGGGTCTTCAGCAGAGATGAAGTTTGCACCACGAACCACCTGCTCAACACCTTCTTTATACGCTGGCAGCTGAGCCTGTGGAAAAGTCTGAATGTTGATTGCTCCATCAGTCTTTTTCCGAATTGATTCTGCTACCGCATCCATGGATTTGGTTAGCTGTTCCGCCGGACTAAATACGTGACTTAACTTTAATGTTAACTTGTAGTCACTACCAAAAACTGTTTGACCGCCTGCTAAGGTCATTGAGATGAAGAGGCCAATTGCTATCAGTTTACTTTTTCGCATTTTTGCTCCTTTTTTTATGTATAATTGGATAAAAACATCGGAAATGAAACTGTGAGCCACTTTTGGTTTTTATCTTGACCAATAAGCCACTCTAGACTGTTATTGTAATAATTAAATATAAACAGCATATCAAGAGAATATTATGAATATGAGATATTTCATGACTTCACTTAGCTCCAGTGAGAGTTAATGATCATCAACACTGTTACCAGAAATGAAAATGAAAGTTCATATTCGTTAGGAAAAAAATATTAATTAACTAATTTGGTTCCAATCCATCAAACTAGTTGTCCAATTTCAAACAGCAAACCAGAATTCATATCACCCAGACTTGACAAAATCCGATCCGCCCTGCTGAAATCATGTTTTTGAGTAAATGCGTTGGGAATCGCAATACTATAAATACCTGCATCCTTTGCTGCGGTAATACCAAAATTAGTATCTTCAAAAGCTATACATTCCCTTGGCTGAACACCTAAGACTTCAGTGGCTTTTAGATATATTTCCGGGTCTGGTTTTCTTTTTTGTACCATGTCTCCACCGATAATATATTCAAAAAACCGGCTAATATTATGGGTCTCCAGGATAGCACACACCTCTTTTCGGTGAGATGATGAGGCAACAGCCATCCTCACCTCCTCTTCAAATATCTCAAGTATCGCATTAACACCATCATAGAGTTGGATCTCAGCAATCAACTCCATATACAATAGCTGTTTTTCAGCCACCAGCTCATCCACTGTTTTCGGTATATCGTTACTGACGATATGATCATGCGCTACCTTTTCATTACTGGTTCCAACATAATCCATGAACCGCTGAAAAGACAATTCTTCAACACCGTTTTCCTCAAGTACCGCTTTCCAGGTGCGGTAGTGCAGGAGTTCTGTGTCAGCCAAGGTGCCGTCGAGATCAAAAATAAAGGCTTTAATCATGGAAAATGCACTCGAGACTACTATTTCTTCCGTGGAGGCATGGCATCGGTTATGGAACCATCAACCATCTCGCAGGCAAAGGCAAAGGTCTCGGAAAGAGTAGGATGGGCATGAATGGTCTTGCTTATATCTTCAGCATCTGCTCCCATCTCCAGTGCAAGAACAGCCTCGTGAATCAACTCTCCTGCATTCTGGCCACAAATTGCAGCACCCACAAGCCGGCCGGTCTCCTTGGAAAAAAGTACCTTGCTCGAACCAACCGCAGCACCGGATGCAAGAGCTCTGCCACTGGCGCCCCAAGCGAATTTACCTTTTTCACAGGCGATACCTTTTTCTTTAGCCTCCTTTTCAGTGAGGCCAATCCAGGCAACCTCAGGATTTGTGTAGGCAACGGATGGAATTGATAAAGGCGTAAAGGCGGCCTTATGGCCAGCAATAACCTCTGCTGCAACTTTCCCTTGGTGGGTGGCTTTATGAGCCAACATTGGCTCTCCCACAACATCACCAATAGCAAAGATATGATGCTGCCCTGTTTTCATCTGTTCGTCTACCTCAATAAACCCTCTTTCCGACGGATTGAGGCCCGCATTTTCCAAACCTAATCCTCCACTATTGGGTGTACGACCAACCGCAACCAAAACAGCGTCAAACTCTGCCGTTTCAGTTTTTTTGGCACTTTCAATCGTTACATTTATCGCATCTTTTTCAACATTGATATCTGTTACTTTGGTTTTCGTTAAGATAGAATAGCCCTTTTTTAGTTTTTGAAAAAGTGGCTGAATCATGTCCTTGTCGGCAGGCGGAATGATATGGGCAAGCATTTCCACAATCGTAATCTGCGATCCCAGGGCATGATATACCTGGGCCATTTCCAAGCCGATGATACCACCCCCAATGATCAATAGTCGCTTAGGTATGGTGCTAAGTGCCAGTGCTGAAGTTGAATCCCAAATGCGTGGATCTTCAGGCAGACCCGGGAGATTGAAAGGTCTCGAGCCGGTTGCAATTATGCAATTCTTGAACGCTACCAAGGTCTCATCATCACCATTTTTTACGATTATGGAATGAGAGTCTTTGAAACTGCCGGCTCCAGTAATGCGGGTTATTTTTCTTGCCTTGCATAAACCATCAAGCCCCATGGTTAATTGGCCAATGATGTTATCTTTCTTGGTACGCAAACCGTCAAGGTCAATGGTAGGTTCGGCAAAACTGATTCCGAATTCTGCTGCCTCCTTAGCCTCCTCGATAACTGCGGCACAGTGCAATAAGGTCTTGGAAGGAATACACCCAACATTTAGGCAGACACCGCCAAGCCTATCATTTTTTTCAATCAGACATACTTTCAGACCAAGGTCTGCTGCGCGAAATGCTGCGGTATACCCTCCAGGGCCTCCACCTAACACGGCAACATCATATTGGGTTGATTCGCTCACGTCTGCTCCTCCTCGTAATG
>CAZWVC010000300.1:0-5547 GCA_964637245.1 uncultured Desulfocapsaceae bacterium | reverse complement strand
TCGCCCGAAGGGTGAATAATGCTGGCAACCTTGGACAGCACACTTTGCATTGCCAGAGATTGCCCTTGTAATACTCGTAATGTGCCGAAATAAAATGTTTTTATCTGTGATCATTAAATTGTTCATGAAATATTCGGGCTAGTTCATGTTTATACAGTTATTAAAAAGAGATGGATGAGAGATGATGAGTGTTAAAATGAAAGCGGAATTATATATGCACATGATGCTGTTCGTAACAATTCTTTGTGTTCTCCTGTCACCTCACACTATTGCTGCCCAGGAGTTCACCGGTACTCTTGCCGAAATTCAGCATTCCGGAAAAATAAGAGTTGGCTACCGGACCGCTCTGCCGCCCATGTCATATGCCAATAATAAGGGTGAGCCACAGGGCTATTCCATTGATCTCTGCAGCTACATTGTCGCGGATGTTGAGAGAACACTAGGTAAGGAGATTTCTACGGAGTATCTAGCAGTAACAGCTGAGAATCGTTTTACTGCCCTGGTCGAGAATAAAATCGATATACTTTGCGGTGCGGCAACGGAAACTATTGCAAGACGTGAAATTGTAGATTTCACCCAACACATTTTTGTCACCGGTGGATCATATATGGTTCGCAAAGGAACGAGAATCAGGAATAATTTTGAAGGAAAAAAAATTGGGGTTGTGAGAAATACCACAACCGCCGCAGCGCTGACAAATCTTTTTGCAGAAGCCGCTATAAATGCAGAGGTAATCCAGTTAGGCACAACAGCAGAAGGTTTCAACAAACTGCTTGATGCCGAGATAGATGCATTTTCAGCGGATCAGGTGGTGCTGATTGGGTTGGTTGTCGCTGGCAAAAATCTTGGTGAATTCAGAATTCTGCCCGATCTCTTTTCCTTTGAACCCATTGCATTGGCAGTCAGGCGGAATGATGCGGATTTTCGGTTGATAGCTGATCGTGTTCTGGCCGATCTGTATCGTTGTGAGGAAATTGATGCAATTTTTAATAAATGGTTCAGAAAAATTACAGGTGACCAACCACCTGCAGTAAGAGCCGTGTTTCAACTAAATGCATTACCTGAATGAGGGTATCGACTTACTCCTGCCGGTATACTGTGAGATAAAATAGAAGAATAGATTTTCTTAATAATAACTTAACGTTGCGATTGCTTACTCTTCTACTAGCATCTCCTGCGGTAGAATATTGTGTGCTATTCTCTTGAGATAGGTGTGCATTCGTTTGAAATTATCCAGAACCGTCATTTCCAAACGCAGCGATTCAATATTGGATTCCGTATTAACCATTTCTTGAGACTGCACCTCTAATGCCTGACTGATCATATTATTAATATCCGATTCCATTCTAATTACTTCTTGGGCTGCCTTTTGGTCAAGTTCTCTCACAGACAGGATTGCGGATGCTAAAGCCTCTTCTAATTTGTCGCCAATGTTGTTCAGGAGGTGTACCATGGTTTTGCTTAATTCAACTTTCTGATCCAGTGACCTGTAGCACACATTGACAAGTTCTGTTTCAATCACATCGCCTAATGCTTCAAAGAGATCGGCAGCTCGCATTGATAAGGCAATGTCTCGTCCTTCATCCTCAGTGAGTTCCTGTTTTCGCAGTAAAGCGAGATGACGAAGAATTTCACCTTCGAGAACATCAACCTGGTCATCTTTACGTTTTACTTCATTGATTTTGTCGCGATTTCTTTCTAGTAAGGCTTTGCGGAGTTCTTTGAGCATATCCGACACAAGATCACCCATCCTGGCTATTTCAAGGCGGACGCTCTGCAATGCAATGGAAGGTGTTTCGATCAATGCATCGTTGATAAATTCCGGTTTGATTATAACTTTTTCCTCTTCAACCTTATCTGGTACAAGGCGATGTACTAAATTGGCAATTTGTGTTGTGAAAAAGATAAATATAACGGTATTGGCGATATTAAATATCGTATGGGCATTAGCAATCTGCCGTGGTACTTCTGCTGCCAGCCTTGCGGTTCCTTCAAGCTCAGCATGAACCGGTGAGACAGAAACAACCCAACCAGCTAGGATGGAGATAAACGGCAGCCAGATAAGTACACCGACAACATTGAAGACCACATGAACCCCAGCTGCCCGGACGGCCTCGCGCGGTTTGCCAAGGCTGGCCAGCATTGCAGTGATACAGGTGCCGACGTTGGCTCCAAAGGCTAGGGCAATGCCAGCTTCAAGAGAAATGAGACCCTGACCAGCCATGGTGATTACTATGGCTGTGGTTGCTGATGATGACTGTACCAGGGCAGTAAAAGCAGCACCTGCTAATATGGCAAAAAGAGGATTGTTCATCTTGACCATGAGGTCAAGGAATGGCGGGTAGCTGCGGAGTGGTTCCATACTGTCACCCATCAGCCCCATACCGTAAAATATAAGGCCCAATCCCATTAACATGCTGCCGTAGTGTTTAATGCGATCCTGTTTTGCCGCAAAAAGCATGATAAAGCCAAATGCAACCATCCACAGCGCAGCCTCTTCAACCTTGAAGGCAACTATCTGTGCAGTAACCGTGGTCCCGACATTGGCTCCCATGATGACGCCCACTGATTGCGCCATGCTCATCATGCCGGCTGAGACGAAGCCCACAACCAAAACAGTAGTTACTGAAGAGGACTGAACTACGGCGGTAACAAAAGCTCCGGTGATCACGGCCATGAAACGGTTACGTGTGAGTTTCCCCAGAAGCTCTTTCATCTGATTGCCAAGTGCGGATTTGAGAGCACCGGACATCTGCTCCATGCCAAAAAGAAAGAGGGCAAGCCCACCAAAAAGACCTTTGCCCATCTTGAGCCAGTCAATGGTTTCAGAGCCGCTTTCAGAGGCCCAGCTTTTAGTGACAATAAAGAAGATAACGGCAAGTACGACCACTGCAATTATAGAGTTCCATGATAATTGAACCTGACTCTTTCTTGGTGGGATTTTCATAGTACTCTCTTCTGGAAGAATATGTTAGTTGTAGCCAATAAATGACAATATGGATTAAATGTATTACCAACTTACTTTTAACGTAATGCTGTAACGTTGAGGCTTTCACAGATGTTTGTGATCTTCTTTACTTATACGAATCCACGAATTGAATGTAAAGTACTGTTTTCAGATGATATGGATCGAATTTGTGAAAAGCAGTTGACGTTTTCCTAACATTTTGCGTGTGCAGAACCATGATGTCTGGGGGTCATTATTGTCAGGATAAGCTAACGATATTGTAGAAAATAGTTCTACACTATCCAGTATCTTCCGATCAGGTATTACTTATTGGTTGATAAGCTCTTTACTCTTTCTTTGTTGATAAACTAATTACTTGATGTGTACAGCACTAAAAAAACGAGGATAACTCAACATGTATGAAAGATTTGCTCTTGAAGACGGTGGCAGCTGGATTGTTATCATTGCGATGTTCACCGCCTCTATCTCGCTAGCAGGGTTTACTTCCAGGTGGCTTGCTGGAAGATATCCTGCCCTGGGAAGGTTCGGATTCCTGCTGTTTTTGAGCGTAACGACAGGTTACTTTTGTTTAATTGCCATGATTATGAAGAATGTACTGTTGTAATACACACCCCATAGTAAAATACGTCAACTGGCATAACAGTCGACTGTAATATCGCAGTTCATTGTAATCCATAAAGACTACTAAATACTAACAAAGAGAACGTGAAAGGTTCGGTCTAAGATTATAACAACCGAGAAGTGTCAGCAAGCTTTACAGGTGGTATCCACCTGTAAAGCTATTATTCGAGTACTATTATCTCGTTAACTTTTCAACTTCTTCTCGGAGCGGTTCTGCCTCTTTGTTGGAAACGGTTTTGCGAACGATCACATCAACAGGGGTAACCGGTTTTCCGTAGTAGCTGGTGTTCCATTTGTCTCTTGAGGTGATGGTTGCACCCTCTATGGATAGTCCACCATAGACACCTTTCGATAGTGCGTAAGCAAGGATGTCTGTAGTGGCAACTTTAGCACCTCCACCGAAGGGACCAGCAGCAATAGTTGCATCAGCTCCAAGTTTAAAGGAGGTTCCCAGCATTGAGTCCATACCCTTTTTCGTCATGACAAGGAGAACAATTTGCGAAGCCTCAGCTCCTGCTTGCAGACCTAAGGAAACCGAGCCCATGGTGTAGAAAACAGGATAGCTCCATGCTCCAGTTTCCTCATCATTAGCAAGCAACACGCCTGAACCACCGGAACCACCGATAACGAAGCCACCTTTAAGCATCCTGGGGACAATAAAAACAGCTTTGGCTTTCTTCACCATTTCTCTGAAATATCCCATATTGGAATCGATGGAGAAGCGGTCCAGTACAACAACGGCAGAGTCTACAACCTCCTGCTGCTTGGATTTCTCCTCAGCAGCGACAGGGGTGGAGAGTAAAACTAGGGAAGTAAGGATGAATAACAAACGAGCAACATATTTTTGCGTGGACATGTCCTATTCTCCTCATTTTGAAATTGTGTGGTAGCTATAATATAACCACTGAATGGTATGAGGCTGATTTTTTAAGTGCTTAAAAATAACAGTCAGGGAAAGTGGAATGGGTATGTATATAGAGGGGAATTTACTCTTCCAGGGGATGTAACTAGATTAACTTATGGATGGTACCTTGCGTAGATTATGGACGTAAATCATTGTAGCTGCAGTGAGTGAAATTAATAGTACCGCGATGCTTGAGGCGGTGAAGGAAAAGACGGTTCCCCAACTGTCCATGCTGAAACCTGATAGAACCGCACCAGTGAAAACCCCAATACTCATGGCAAAACTGAAAGCGCCCATCATGGTTCCATGGCCATAATGTTCTTTTGCCTCAATTGATGCATAGGCACCGAGAACAGCCCAGATGGCCGCCTCTATAGCACCAAGCAGGAGATAGAGAAATAACATTTCATAGAAGCTATCCATCCAAGGAATACTTAGTACGGTAAGGGAGAGAGAAACACTGCCTATTAACAGGATAGTGAGCTTATTAAATTTGTCCGAAAGTTTACCGAATGGAACTTGGAGCAGGGCATTTAAGAGGGTTCTTCCGGCAATGACCACCCCAATTTGAAGACCGCTGCTGTCTGGCCAGTCTGACATAATTAATGGCAGAAAAGCCATGGTTGGTACCATGATTATCATAGTACCATACCTGGCAAGGAGGATCCCGCTGGTATTGAGACTCCTCAGCATACTGGCAAGACTTTCAATAAGACCTTTTGCCTTGCTACTCTTTGGTGTAATATGGGCTGGCATCAAGAAAATAACCATTAAAAAGGCAACAAAACTCAGCACTGCCATAAGATTGAATACTTCTGCAATACCAAATGCATCATATATTAAGCCGCCAATAATTGGGCCACAACCAATTCCACAAAAAATCGCCGTGTTCAGATAGCTCATATAACGGCCTTCCTGGCCTGCTGGTGAGAGAACGCTGAGGTAGGCCATGGCAACGGGGACAATCATGGCGGATCCAATTCCATGAAAACTGCGGATACCGATAAGCTGATCAACGCTCGCAGCCCATGGTATGAGTAGTCCAACAATACCG
>CAZWVC010000299.1:0-5549 GCA_964637245.1 uncultured Desulfocapsaceae bacterium | reverse complement strand
TTGTTACGGCGGGTATGGCAATATGCCAGGCCATATAAATGGAAAGTGCTGGGGCTGCTGGCAACAATTTTTGCGATTACTGGGCTGAGTTTGATTCCCCCTTTATTGTATCGCGACCTTATTGATAATGCCATTGTCGGAAAAGATATGGCTCGCATAAATTCTCTGGCACTCGGTATGATCGGTGTGCCGCTGATAAGTGCAGCAATAGGTTTCTGGCAGCGCTATATCAGTGCAACCATCGGAGAGAGTTTGATTGCCGATTTGCGGAACGCCTTGTTTACCCATATGCAAGAGATGAGTCTGCGGTTTTTCACCCATTCTAAAACGGGTGAACTCATGAGTCGTCTTAATAACGATGTAGTTGGGGCGCAGCGTGCGGTTACCGGTACATTTATCAATATTATATCCAACTTCGTCACCGTGGTGGCTACCCTCATAATCATGGTATCGCTGGAATGGAGGTTGACCCTTCTCAGTATTGCCATTGTACCGTTATTTGTCGCACCGACTCGAAAAGTGGGGCAGAAACTCAGAAAGATTCGGCGGCAGAGCATGGAGTTGAATGGCAGAATGAATTCTCTTATGCAGGAGACCCTCAATGTCGATGGAGCGTTACTGGTTAAGCTTTTTGGCAGGCAATCGAAGGAAACCGAGCGCTTTCAGCGTCGGAGTTCAGCGGTTGCAGATATCGGTGTACGCTCGGCCATGGTGGGACGCTGGTTTTTCATGGGCTTGGGACTGATTAGTGCCGTGGGTACAGCGCTGGTATTCTGGATTGGCGGACATATGGTTTTGCATGGGGTTTTTACCGTGGGAACAATTGTGGCTTTTGGCGCCTACCTCACCCAGCTCTACGGACCTTTGAGCTCAATCAGTAATGCCCATGTTGAGTTTGCCACCAGCATGGTGAGTTTTGAGAGGGTATTCGAGGTTCTCGATATCCCCATCGAAATTCAGGATAGTGAGAATGCGGCAACGCTCACCAATGTAAATGGTGAGGTCATGTTTCATGATGTCAGTTTTAACTTCAGTGAGAATGATAATTACACAGCCACCCTCTCACGCCTTGGCATAGATCGAAATGCGAGAAAATCTGAACAGGTGGAACATTTGGTGGCTATACAGTCAAGTAGAAAGATGGCACTGGAGAACATTAGCTTTACCATCAAGCCTGGTGAACTTGCTGCGCTGGTGGGCCCAAGCGGGGCAGGCAAGACGACAATTACCTATTTGCTGCCCCGTCTCTATGATCCCACTGTTGGAGAGATCTGTCTGGATGGTTCCGATATTCGTGAGCTCTCCCAGGCTTCGCTTGCCGGTGCAATCGGAATGGTCACCCAGGAAACCTATCTTTTCAATGACACCTTAAAAGCCAATCTGCTCTATGCCAAAGCGGACGCTACGGATTACGAGATAGAAGCTGCGTGCGAAGCTGCCAATATTCATCATTTCATCAAAGATCTGCCTGAAGGCTATGACACGATGGTAGGTGCACGAGGGTATCGCTTAAGTGGTGGTGAACGACAGCGTATTGCCATCGCCAGAGTAATTTTAAAAAATCCTCGTATCCTGGTTCTCGACGAGGCGACCAGCAGTCTGGACAGTCAGAGTGAAGCACTCATTCAGGAAGCCCTGCACAGGATAATGCAGGGGAGAACCAGTCTTGTCATCGCCCATCGCCTCAGCACGATTCTCGATGCTGATCTTATCTTGGTATTGGACCAGGGGCGCATTGTCGAGCAGGCACATTGCAATGAGTCTGGTAGTGCTCATGAAAAGCTGCTTAACCAGGAAGGATTGTATGCCAGTCTCTATCACACCCAGTTTGGAGATGATAAAAGCCTCAAGGTAACCTGAAAACTATTGGAATAATATGCACTATCCTGAGCGTAATTTAAAGTCTTGACAATTCACTTCGATTTCATATATTATCGATAATAGATAAAAGGTGAAGAAAAATGACAAAAGTAGCTGTACAACGTGAGAGTCTGACCGAGCAGATCAAAACAATCCTTATAGGCAGGATTATGGATGGATCACTTTCGCCGGGAGACAGATTGAAGGAATTGCAGATTGCAGGGGAGTTCGGCACCAGCCAGGCTCCGGTAAGAGAGGCCATCCGCAGCCTTCAGGCGTTGGGATATGTAGAGCATAAGGCCCATGTCGGTGCACTTGTTAAGACATTTACCAAAAATGAAATCGTAGAGGCATTCCAGATACGTGAAGCTTTGGAAGGTCACTGTTTAATCCTCTCAGATGATGGTAATGGTGCCATGATCAATCAACTCAACATACAGTTGAATAGGATGCATGGAGCCGTGCAGAGTGTTGATGTGCCATCGTTCACCGAAGCAGACAATATGTTTCACCGGGTCATCATTGAGTATTCCAAGAATGTCAGGATGCTCGAAATATGGGATTCGCTGAAAATACAACTGCAGGTTATTGCCACTCTTGCAGAGACAGCAATACCTCTTGATTTTTTATATAGCCTGCATCCGCCTATTGTGGCGGCCTTGCAAAAAAAACACAGAGAAGGTTCTGCCAGATTTCTTGCGAAACACTACCGGGAAATCGGAAAGTACTGGGAGATGCATGGATAAAGCGCAATTTATTTATTCAGTTGAGTTAAATTCTACCCAACATTATCGATAATCGATAAAAGGAGACTGCCATGAAAGCCCAAATTTCTAATCACAATGATACCGTAAAATCAGCTGCAAATTACAACTCAGGATTTGATGTCCATCTGCAAATTGGTCGCAGGTTGCACGATAAAGAGATTGGGCGGTTTCTGGTCAGGTATATTGCCAAGTTTTTTGAATTCTTTGGCAAAGAGGACTACTCTTACCAGAGCCATGCTGGATACAGAGCGTGATCCAGTCTTTTTTGCAGAAGGTATGATCTGGGGCAGCCCATCAACCGGCTGCCCAGATATGCGTGCCAGGTAGGGTTACCAGCCGACTTCCATATCTTTTTCAGGGAAGTCCAGCCAGAAACCATTTTGGGAAGCAAAGTCGAGCTCAAAGCGTACAACATCGGTATGGCGTTGCTCAATATCTACAAATTTGCCCATAATTTTCCGGATATCACCATCTGTTGCATCGCAGGCTTTCCGATAATATTCCGTTGTTTCCTCTTCAAGCTTTAGTGCGCTACTCAAGACCTGCTTGATATCACCCAGCATATGCTCCGGGATTTGTACCTTCATAGACTCAATATTATTCAAAATAGTCTCAGTATCAGGGATAGTTGTTTTCAACCTATCTACATCTATATTATCGCTCTTTTTCAAGGTCTCAATGCTATATTCCAAAAAGTCGATATGTGATTGTTCTTCATCCGCAAGGGTTTTAAAAATGGCCTTACCGCGATTATCATCAATGATCGAGACTGCTGAAAGATAGAGATCCCGAATTTTTTTCTCATACTCTAAAGCGGTTGTGAAAATGGTTACTGAATCCATGGCATTTCCCCCTGTTAGATAGTTCCTGTCCTCAAACTGCCCTTTAGATCTATATCGTGGTGTTGTTCAAAAAGATCATCATAGGTTGTAGAAATTAAATAACCATGCCTCTCAATTGAACAAAACGCTTAGTTTTAAGTTGAAAACGCATTCATTGGAAAAAATCTGGTATACCTCTACAATATATCCTTCTTCTCTAATGTCGAATGGGCCTAAATCCTATATAACATCAAGTGATGCGCTTGAAATGTGGATGAATATTGGTACATGACAAGGATACCTGGAACCGATTGAACTGTAAAAGGAACACGAAGAAATCGGGGTCAAAAAATGTTACAATTGTTCATGCATTCGATAAAACAAATGAAGTTTTTGGCAGTTTCGATTCTGTTCCGTAGATTACTCTTAATCTCGTCCTTGCTGGTTACCCTCTGTTCATGCACGATACAAATGGAAATTCGCCAACCGCACAGTGTGCCCACTGCAGCTTGGCCTACTTCAATTCCTGAGGAACAGGGGATCGATTCAGGTTTACTCGTTAGTATGTTGGAAAGAATTATTGTCGATGGGGTTGATATCGATAGCATTGCAATAATCCGCAATGGATATCTGGTCGCAGATATTTATATGTACCCATCAACTCCGGACAAAAAACATGCCCTCTACTCTACCACGAAGAGTATAACATCCACCCTGATCGGTATAGCAATCGATAAAGGTTACATCAAAGGTATTGAACAACAGCTCATTGAGTTTTTTCCTGGAAAAGCAATCAAAAAACTTGATGAAGAAAAACGAAAAATCACCCTCGCGAATCTGTTAACCATGAGCTCGGGACTTGAAAATAAGGACAATCCTGAAATTCATTCGTGGCTTGGTCTAGAAGAAATGCAAGCCACGGCCGACTGGACCCAATATGCTCTGGACAGACCTATGACGGCAGAACCCGGAACCAAGTTTGAATACAACAATGCTGATTCTTTTCTGCTTACTGCGATATTACAAAAACAAACTGGTGTAGACGCCTTGAGCTTTGCCAATGACCATCTGTTTGAGCCAATGGGTATCAAGGACGTATTATGGCGTTCAAGCCCTAAGGGGATTTCAATAGGGTATGGAGAAATATGGCTCACCCCACATGATATGGCAAAACTGGGGTATCTCTATCTAAATAAAGGGAAGTGGGGAAGTAAACGGATTCTCTCTCAAAGTTGGATAGAAACAGCAACCTCTGCTCATATCCGGGTCAGTCCGAAGCTCCAATATGGCTACCAGTGGTGGGTGACAAAAGATTTCTACTTTGCTCTTGGGTATGAAGGACAATTTATTTTTATAGTCCCTCAAAGAAAGATGGTTGTTGTATTTACCAGCAGTTTAGGTGGCCACCCACTTTTTCGCCATATGCTTATATGCAGGATTATATCTTGCCAGCTTGTTCTTCAGAAAGCTCTCTTCCAGTCAATCCTCAACAGACCAAGAGATTGGAATATCTGGGAAGAGAACTGCAGGAGAAGTACTATCACGAAATACAGGTTTCTCATTGAACGGATGTATCATTCATCAGCAGGATGAGTGATCTGGGATTAACAATTTGCCGGAACTAGATTTGGTTGACCAAACCAGTTTCTGTCCTAAAACTAACTATTGTTGCCTACCATATTTTATCCCCAGTTTTATCATGCGGTTACGTAAAGTGCTTGGGTTAACGCCAAGGAGAGAAGCTGCACCGTCGGAACCGTTTATTTTTCCGTCAGTTTTAACAAGTACATGGCGGATATGGCCAGCAATAACCTCATCGAGGTTGAGAGAACCATCGCTGACTATATCAGCTGCAGATACTGGTGCAGTGGGCAAGGTTTCTAGATGTTCGAATGTTAATGGGCCTGCTGGCTGAAGGATTAATGCTCGTTCGATTATATTCTGCAGTTCACGTACATTTCCCGGCCAGTGGTAGTGCATCAGGGTGTCAATCGCTCCAAGTGCCAGGGAAGGGATACTTCCTAATTTAAGTTCCTTTGCTTTAACGTTAATGAAATGTTGAATGAGTGCGGGCATATCAACTTTTCTCTGCCTGAGTGGT
>CAZWVC010000298.1:0-5555 GCA_964637245.1 uncultured Desulfocapsaceae bacterium | reverse complement strand
GCGCTCACTGGAATAAGCAGGGTAACCAGCGAAGCATTGGTAGCTCCTGCTGAGGAAAGTATGCGAAAATAAAGAATATAGGCCAGTGCTGTAGAGAAAAAAGCAATTCCAAAAATTGCTCCCCACACTTCCAATCCTGGCATCCCTAGCTTCCAGGGAGTATCAACTATGCAGGCAAGGGGGAGTAAAACAAGAGCTGAGGCACACACCTGCCCCGTAGAAGTAACCAATGGGTCTATTCCCATAGTTCTAAAACGTCTGGCATAAATTCCTGCAATTGCATAGGATAATGCGGCGCCGAGAACTGCCAGTTGAGCTACGATTTCCGTCCCTATATGGCTCAAGGCATCCAATCCAATCATAATTGCAACACCGAAAAACCCTAAGATTACACCTATGATTTTTTGCATGGTCATTTTCTCATCTTTTGTGAACATATGTGCTGCAATGACAGCAAAAAAGGGTGTAGTAGCATTTAAAATCGCAGCCAAACCACTGGCAATTTGTGTCTGCCCCCATACAATAAGACTGAAAGGTATAACGTTGTTGATGATACCCATCGTTAAAAAAACAGGCCATACAGAGAGTAGCTTGGTGTTTAGTTTTCCTTTCAGGTAAATAATTACCAGCAAAATAAGCGCTGCCAGTCCCACTCGTAAAGTTACGATAGTAAATGGAGGAAGACCTTTAACCGCAACACCATTGAAGAAAAAAGAACCTCCCCAGAGGATTGACAAGATGATTAGAAGTAACCATTCCCATAAGGTCATTGTTGAATGTATTTTCTGCATTGGTTCTCCGATGGCTTTTTAGTCTTGGATGATCATACTATAGACAATGGGGTAAATCGATACACTCTGATTCTTGCTCTCTAATTCAGATTTATTCGATCAGCTTGATAAGCTTTGCAAAATAAGTCAAAGACAACACTGATACTTCCACTATGAAGAATGTAGCGCTTTATCTTCTTTTTATGCTCTCAATCATCATCAATTCACTTCCTGCTCAATCTGCACAGCGTTATATTCAACTCGGCCCTCGCCCCTTTTTCTTAGTTAATAGCCTCGCTGAAAGCCAACTTAAAAAAGATCTTAAGTCTTGTGTAGAGGGCCCTTTTATACAAACAGATTTCTCTATTAGCCATCGCGGTGCACCTTTGCAATTTCCTGAACACACCCGAGAGTCCTACGAGGCAGCAGGACTTATGGGTGCTGGAATTGGTGAATGTGATGTAACCTTTACAAAAGATAGGGAATTGGTTTGCCGTCACTCACAGTGTGACCTTCACGCCACAACCAATATCCTCGAGATCCCCGAACTCGCGGTTAAATGTTCCGAACCATTTACCCCTGCAAGAATTGATAAAAAGAGCGGTAAACTCATCCGCCCTGCCCAGGCAAAATGCTGCACCAGCGACATCACCCTAAAGGAATTTCTCTTGCTCAAAGGCAAAATGGATGCCTCTAATCCACGCGCTTCAAATATTGAAGAATTTATGGAGGGGACACCAAATTGGAGAACAGATCTCCATGCCCAAGCTGCTACGCTGCTCACACATGCTCAATCAATTGAGCTTTTTAAAAGCCTGGGCATGAAAATGACACCAGAATTAAAGGCACCTGATGTCACAATGCCCTATCAAGGTGACTACACTCAAGGCAAATACGCCCAACAATTGATCGATGAATATAAGAAGGCAGGTATACCCCCACAAGATATCTTTCCTCAGTCGTTCAACAGAAAGGACATAGAATTCTGGCTTGCCAATGAACCTCAATATGCACATCAGGCTGTTTATCTTGACGGAAGGTACAGACAATCAGGATTTGATGTTTCCCAGCCACAAACCTGGTCGCCCTCGATGAAAGAGCTATATGCCAGCGGTATCCGGATCATCGCACCTCCCCTTTGGATGCTTCTCGCTCTTGATGAGAACGGTAAAATCATACCTTCTCGATATACGCTAGAGGCAAAACAGGCTGGATTGAATATAATTACCTGGACGGTGGAACGTTCTGGGCCACTAAAAAACGGTGGCGGCTGGTATTATCAAACAATCAAAGATGTTATACGCAGTGATAGTGATGTACTCAAAGTTATCGATTTTCTTGCACAGGATGTAGGAGTAATAGGAATATTCTCAGATTGGCCGGCAACAGTCACCTACTATGCAAATTGTAAAGGGCTATGATTGAGGTGGAAAAAGAATTTTCCCGACACACCCCTGAATGCTGCTCTAAACCTATGAGCGTGTAGTGAACTCTCATGTCATGTAAACTAAAAACGCTTTCAACATATCAATGAAATCCCCTGGATACCTAATTCCTGACAGTGAGTACACTTCTGAAATTACCATAACCAAATCAAAATTCGTCAGCACTCTGCGGCGTATTCAATCTCTTGTCGAGATGCGCGAATTCCATTCAGAATTGCAAACAAAGCACCCCAAAGCCAGCCATAATTGCTGGGCAGTCATTGCAGGTCCGCCACATGATTCTGGTTTGTATGGTTTTAGTGACGATGGAGAACCCAAAGGAACTGCAGGAAAACCCATTTTTAATGTCCTGCAGCATTCAGGCAAAGGCCAGTTTGGAGTGATTGTTACCCGTTATTTTGGTGGAACAAAGCTCGGAACTGGCGGCCTGGTTCGTGCCTATACCCAAGCAACTAAAGATATAGTGGAGAAGGCGTGTTTTGTGCCATTCTCTAAAACGATTACTCTGTCATGCAGCTTCCCCTATGATAAGGAGAGAGTTTTTCGCTATATATTGGAGCAACATGACATTAAGCAGATCGAGTTTTCCTATTCAGATAAAGTTAAAGCTTTGCTGGCAGTTGATGAAACCATCCTTGAGCAATTTCAAAATGTTCTCAATCAAAGGTTGGATGTTTCGCTGCGGATGGAAGAAATTGACAACGGTTAAATAAATGACTCATTTAAAGTAAATACCCCTACTTTGTTTAACAAAGTGGATTGAAACCAATTTCGAAATCATTGAATTTATAATTTTTGATGTGATTATGTAACCAATTATCCAATATTCTTCCTGTTTATTGTTATCAAGCAATATCTCAACTTCCTCTTGCGCAGGAAAGCCCATTGTACTAATTTTAGGATCAGTAAAGTTTCATGCAACGGCTATAGCTTTTTGGTCATTATTCATCCTGGAGAGAACATGAAAATTGCCATAGAAAAAATTAAAGTTGATGAAAATATGCGTATCCGTAAAGAGGTGGGAGATTTACTGCCACTTGAGAAGTCTATTAAAAATGTAGGGCTTCTTAATCCTATATTAATTGACGAAAATGGAGAACTCCTGGCCGGTTATAGGAGGTTATTTGCCTGTAAAAATCTAGGAATGACCGAAGTAGAGGTTACCGTTGTCGATGTGGCTGAGGACAAGATTGGCAAATTGGAAGTAGAACTTGCAGAAAATTTTCACAGAAAAGACTTTACACCTGAAGAGATACTCGCATCAGAAGAGAGAAGAAGAGAAATTCTTGAGTCAATGAAGGAGAAAACTGTCTGGCAACGTTGCAAAATCTGGTTAAAAAATCTATTTTCAGCTCCTCCTCCAGATGAAAAGAAAAATGATGCAGATGAAGAATCCGCAGTTGAAGCTGTAAAGCAGAAAACTGAAGAAGCTGAACCCTCAGAAGGTGCCAATGCAGATGTTGAAAACAGCGAGTCAGAAAAAGGAGAAAATCCTAATTTGGAAAAGAGCGACAATAAGGCCCCCCTATTTGAACAGGAAGAATCAGCAACAGATGATCAACATGCTATTAAGTGGCGATCTTCTTAATTGAAATGGTTAAATACAATAGGCTCCTTTTCACGTTTGCAATTGTAAAAAGAAGCCATAACATAATGAATTCAATCCATTTATTCTTGTATCACCTACACCGAGCAGCTGTAATTTGAGGCAAAAAGGATGGCAGAAAACCGGTTGCCTGCTCTTTCCTTTCACCTGGAATAGGTACGACAGTGACAGGTACTTTTGATCTTTTCATTACTCGTTTAGAGAGGGTTGTCGTAAAGGTGAAAAGGGGTTTCTCATGTGCTCCCATGGCTATGAGGTCGCAGTTCGAGTCAACTGATTGTCTTATAATCTGCTCTTCGACATTACCGAACACGACTTTATTTTCAATTGCTAAGCCAAGTTGCTCAGGATAAAATCCATCAACTGTACCGAGCTGCTGACGAATAAAAGTCTGGCGATTTCTGTGTACCATCTCCCCAAGTGATTTGTTTTTCTCTCGAAGAAATATTTCCTGCTTTTCCTCTCGGGTGAGGTAAGACATGGCAAATGTCATGGCTGTATTTTGTGAATATCTATCTATGACATGTAAACAGACGATCTCGGCGTTAAACTGCTTCGCAAGATAAAGTACATATTGGTACACCTTAGGCGCGGATTTAGTCAGGTCCGTTGCGTATAGAATTCTTTTGACCTGGTTATTATTAGTCAACGTGTCCTCAGGCATTTGATTTATGTTGTTTTGGCTCATAATATGGCTCCTTGCTTCTTAGTAATATTGGTATATATGTTCTGATAAATCTATATAGGTCTCGTAGCAAGGGGCGTGCCTGAATTAAAAATCAAGTTAATACAGCGTGTTATGAATTAGGGCGTTGGTGGAGGGAATGCGTTTATGCAAATTAAATGCATTTTTGCATAATGTTATAGTTTTCTGGAGAGAGTCGATTGATGGACGCCTAAAATTTTTGCAGCTTCAGCCTGACTCCCACACTCCTCTATCGTTTGTTGGATAATATCTTTTTCAAACTGAGAAACCTGTTGGCTGAGACTACCGTGATAGTGTGGTATCTGGTTTGGGGTATATTTTGTTTTTATGGTTGCCCACTCGTGAACATGCTCCACTGTGATGTCTCCTCCTCCGGTGGCAATTAGCATACGCTGAATAAGGTGGGAGAGCTCCCGTACATTGCCTTCGAAAGGGACTTGCACAAGCTCGTTTAAGGCCTCAGGAGTAAGAGAAGCCTCAATCCCAAATCTGGTTGAGTACTGTTCAAGAAAAAAACGGGCCAGAGATGGTATCTCTTCTGTACGCTTTCGCAGAGGCGGAAGTTCGATCGGCATACCGTTGAGTCTAAAATAGAGATCCTCTCGAAATAGTTTATTGGCCATCATGGATGACAAATTTCTATTTGTGGCTGCAATAACAGTACAGTCAATGGGGATCGAACTTGTTCCACCCACAGGGTAAATTTGATTTGTCTCAAGAAACTGGAGAAGTTTGACCTGGAGAATGTAAGGAAGTTCGCTGATTTCATCAAGGAATAATGTCCCTCCATCTGCAGCCAGTATTCGACCTTTTTTTCCTCCGGCTGTGGCACCGGTAAAGGCCCCTCCTGTATGTCCAAAAAGTTCTGATTCCACGAGTTGATCCGGGATAGCCCCACAGTTTATGGCAATAAAAGGTCCTTCTCTTCTAGGGGACTGGTCATGAATAAAGCGGGCAAACATTGTTTTTCCAACCCCTGATTCTCCGGTAAGAAGCACAGGTACGGGGAATTTTGCGACCTGCAATGC
>CAZWVC010000297.1:0-5570 GCA_964637245.1 uncultured Desulfocapsaceae bacterium | reverse complement strand
ATATTAAGTCCAAAGAAAAACCTGGCAATCTCTGTTTCCCTCATCAAGGTAAATATAAATGGTTTTTCGATTTTAATAATTTCATCGGTTAAACGATACTCAAGCGGTTCTATATCTAATTTTTTGTAGATATTGCGAACCGGTTTTTTCTGAATATACAGTGCGACACCATGAAATAACTCATCTAGCGATTCTTGATAATGTTCATGTAAGTGTAAAAAATCACTCTGTGTTGGTGAGATGAAGCGCGCAATAGCACGAAGCTCAGTATCTATCCTTACCATTCTATCAAATAAAGAAACGCTATATGATTTGACCTCTCGTTTTAGGCGAAGATAACTCTGTTCTTCCAGTTGACTAATGACTTGTTGATAGGAGAGGACAATTAAGACAACGGTTGGGGTGAAAGCACATAATATGAATAGCAGACAGAACCTACGTGCCAACTTACTTTTAAAAAATGAAATCCCTGTTTCCATACTCAACTCTCAATAATCTGAAACATAGCCGAAAAAAGCCCCATCGCTCGCCCGCACATAATCATCACGACTATGCTTTGCCGTAAATGGGGACTTAGATTTACCATCTGGCCCCATTGAATAAAGGTCAAAATCAGTGTTTACCGGAACCATTTTGTGATCTTTCCGCATTTTCCCTTTGCCCTTGGCCGTTTCAATATTCAGATATCGATAAGGATTTCCCCACGGATCCTTGAGCTTGTCAAAGCCTATTTCAGCCAAGCTGTCAGGAAAACGACCTTTGTCTATTTTGAACATAAGTATTTCGCTTTCCAGCAATTTCATTTCTTTTTCAACCTTATTGCCTTCAGATCGGCTCACAAAACTCTGGTAATGCGGGACTGCCATTCCAGCAAGTATTCCCATGATCGCGATAACCATCATCAACTCGATCAGGGTTAAGCCTCTGTTACCAATTCGCAGAACTTTGTAGGTAAGAAGTGATAGTATTTGAGAGAAGGAGCGCGCACATGTAAATTGGCGAAATTGCCAAAACAGAATTCCTATGACGCTCCAGAGAAAAGCAAGACTCGAAGCGTAGTGCTTTTGCAGGGGGCATCGTAAATTTAGAAATTTACGAGACATTTTCCAGTAAAACGATTGTGCCAGCGGAGTCCCCCCGGTATTTCCGCAGGTCTACATAGTGAGAAGCTAATCTTTCATTTACATAGAATTATGTTTTATTAAAGCAAAATTGGATGAGAAATTCTAGTTATTATTCTTAAAAGTCGTTTTTGCAATCGTCGGCAATTAGTTGTAGCTCGATTGACTTTAGGATTCCTGTTATACTGAGTCTGTCATATCACCTTCTCGCCAACTTAACGGCGTAATTAATGTCTCCTACGCTATGGCTTAGCAAGGATTGCAGGAAGGCTAAGATAGAGCGGAGAAATCTGTGATTTTGATTTTACCTGCAGGTAGAACAAATCGCTATTTGCGGCTCCGTGAGTATCGGTTGCCGTCACTTTAATCTGGATCATACCCACATGTTCTTCTTCCGGCATACCGGTGAAGGTAGCTGTTGTTGAATTAAAGTCCAGCCAGTCGGGTAAAGATGTGTCGTCAACCTCAGTCGCCAAAAGATCAAAAGAATCATCCTCCGGATCAACAAACGTATTTGGGGCAAGGCTTAGTTGAAAAAGCTTGTCATGAAAAACGGCCTGGTCACCAATATGATTGATTACCTGGGGAGCTTTATTGCTCCCCGCTGAGTATTCTGCAGCCCCAACATCGATGGTGTTATCATCCGGCCGTGGAATTCCAAAAAAATCTGTGAATAAGAGGGCCAGGGAAGAGATATCTTCACCCTGGTCCACTGCAGGTGAGTCAAAGGCAAGCGAATAATCCTGATTACCGGGATCGCTAAACTTAGCCTCATTCACCGTGGCCAGACCCAGGTTACTGGATACCATGACGCCTCCGCTGCCCTGCTTGAGTAAGTTGATATCTTTTTGCCCTGAATTTACCAGCAGATTATTGATTATTTTGCTGCCGACGGCAAACTCATTATTGTAACGAACCCCATCCTCGCCGGAATCGACAATGGTATTATTGATGAGATAATAGTTATATCCGGCAAAGGGCTCTCTGTTGCCGATAAAAATCCCCTGCCCCTTGGCACCCACAATAATATTATTGTAGATCCTCACATCGCCGATGCCAAACACATCTATTCCGTCACCTTCACCCGTATCAAAATAGTTGTTAAACACTTCTCCGGTTGATCCACCACCAATTACCAGCCCCGCACGTTGACTTGGTTTGTTTTTCATTCCCCAGTTGATAGCACTATTATTAAAGATACGTACATCTTTGGTAGCCACGCTAACCTGCATTGCATCCCAACCACTGTTTTCGATCCGATTATTATACACTTTGATATGCTTGATCAATGGCGGGAGCAGGCTGACACTTTCACCATTGCAGGTCATGGGGTGACCATCGTTATATTTCGAACTGCCAATATAGAAACCCTCATTGCCCACATCATGAATATAAAAATCATGAATACTGACATTTTCCATAGTCCAGTTTCCCCGCCAGGTGGCTGGATCACACTCTGGTAAATTCAGCAGATGTACTCCCAACTCCACATCATGAATTTCGATATGATCCAGCTCAATGTCTGAAATCATATCGGAAATGGCTATCCCAGTTTTTTCAATGTCTGTGGGTTCACGGTAAATCTTAAAACCATATTGCTCGCCGCTATCGCCCGTTCCGGTAATCTGAAGGTTGGTGGAGTTATTGACAATAAATCCATGGTTTGTCCCCTCACGCAGATCTATCTCTGCGACTCCCCCACAATTTTTCACAACAATCGGGCTATCACTGGTACCATGGATATTTATCAACCTGATCGTACTATAGACATCCGCTTGAAAACAAATCACATCTCCTGGATTGACAGGAGTTATATCGCCATTGAGATAGATATTTGTTTTTGTAGATGTGTCAAAAGAGATGGTGCAATTGCAGTTTTGGCCATTTGCATCATTTCCACCGAAACTCAAGATAAGGATGATGACGAAAAATGTTCTTACGCATGCGTTAATCATAAGTCAAAAGCTGGTTTAATAGAAAAAGAAGATTGTGCAAAGGGTTACCACCAGGGTAAGCACCCAATATTCATTATGTTTATCTTCAAAACAATATCATACCACCATGTGTTTGTACAATGTGACCTATCATCAGCACGAAAGGATACAATTAACCCCAAACCTAACCACATAAAACACCAGCAATATGCGCATATGTAAACTTCTGATTTGAATACAGAAAAAAGTGAAATTAATTAAATTTTTTTTTAACAATCTGAAGAGTTATCATGTCACGCATTTTTTTCTTTTTTATTATCTATTTCAAAATTGAGTGTGGAATTTTTCTTCATCTATAACAAAAAGTTACACAATTTTATTAAAATTTAAAAACATTGATTCCTAAATTCATCAGCTGTCTTTGTATGAGGTATACAAAGATGATTATGGTTCTAAATCAGATAAATATCTGATGTTGCCTGGAATTTTAATATTTAATTTCCTTAAGATTCAATATTCCCTACCGATAAAATGTGAGTTGATGTTTTGAAGAGACACATTGGTGGGGAAAGAGAAAGTTATCAAAGTAAAGGGTGTTACTATGCTTCAGTATCTCAGGGATTTGTCAATCAGGCTCAAGATTTCGGGTTTTGTCATTCCGTCTACCATTGCCTTTGGTATCGTCATGACTTTTTTGGCTCTTTATTTCCTCAATGATTATAAAAACGCCTCGATAGCAGATTTCAAAGAAGTGATTCAACAAGTGCAAACTGTTGATGGTGACAAGGCAAGTACCAAAGATACTGATCAATTATTGCAGCAGATCTCCACCCAGGCAGACGAAAAAATCAACAAAATCGGGATTGTTTTTATCTCAATTGTTGTTGGAGTAATAATAATGGCTACCATAGGAGCACTGGTAATCGCAGGTCTTATTGCTAAGCCTATCTCCCGAGCCGCTTCTGGTTTGGAGAATATCAGCTCAGGAGATGCTGACCTCACCCAACGATTACCCGCCGAAGCAAGCGATGAAACTGGGATGGTCTGCAAATATTTCAATCGTTTTCTTGAAAAGCTCCAGAAAATTATCTCTAATCTGCAAAACAGCTCTGAACAGGTAAATAATTCGGCACTATCAATTCATGGGCTTATCGGCACCATCCAGGAAAAAGCCAGTTCAGCCAAAGACGTTTCCCAGAAAGTATTTCGCTCAGCAGGGTATATGAGCAACGATATGACCGAGATCTCATCGGTTCTGGAGGAATCCACTGGCAATATTCATGTTATCTCCACAGCTGTAGAAGAACTAACTAGTACGGTTACCGAAATTTCCGAGACCTCCGAGAAAGCCCACATGAATACTGAAAACACCAAGAAGAAGATGGAACTCCTGGAAGAAGAGGTTAAGGAACTTGGTGCGGCAGGTGAAGATATCAGCAAGGTAACCGAGACCATCGCTGAGATTTCCGAACAGGTAAATCTACTTGCTCTCAATGCGACCATTGAGGCTGCCCGAGCCGGTGAAGCAGGCAAAGGTTTTGCTGTAGTAGCTAATGAAATTAAGGAACTTGCCCATCAAACAGCTGCTGCTGCCACCGAAATCCAAAAACGCATCGATCAGGTGCAGAAAGTCACCCAGGCCACCATCTCCGGGATAGTTGAGGCAACAGAAATTGTGGCTGATAATACTGAAGTTGTCTCCACCATCGCCACTGCGGTAGAAGAGCAAACGGCCACAGTCAGTGAAATTGCTGGTTCAATTACCAACGCTTTTGAAAAACTTGAGTACTCTAACGACAAGGTTTCCAAGGCTTCAGAGTATGCCGATGATATAGCAACCATGGCAAACGAAGTAACAGACTCTGTCGTGGAAGTTGATGAAGCGGTGGTTATAATAGCCGAAACCTCAGAAACACTCAAACATCTAGCTGATGAATCGGCTAAAGCAACACAGCAGTTTAGAACACGTTAAGGCGCTTAAGACCTTTCATTTAAAAAGGGATATCAGTTAATAATTCATCCCGCCTAAATGGCTAAAGAAAGCTTCTTTACTGTCAGTCGGGTGAATACAATTGGTTCTGCCGATAATAACGTTAGTAACCGTTAGAACCTCAAACGAACACTTGACTACATAATATAAGAACTACGGATCCAGTCGTTTATTCGCAGTTGCGGCTTGATAATACCGAAGACAGCAAAATTCACCACACCGACACTTTTTCCCAAAAAACAGGCAACGTAATGCCTGTCTCGTGGTAAATCATTACTGCAATACACTGGTAGAAGAAGGACATTATGCAAAGGGTAGCATTCACCAAGTCAGACCATTGCAGAGGTGGTTGCTACCCTATCCCACAACATTAATAAGTACCTTGTTTGCTCCCGCACCTACCCGTTTTTGCCATTTTCATTTCCAATTTTAATATACTTTAAAACGGTTTGTCCTTCTACTGAATAGCTCCACCTACGTCCTAGGAAGTTGATCAGTTTTTCTGAAGGTCTTCATCCAAAAGGA
>CAZWVC010000296.1:0-5570 GCA_964637245.1 uncultured Desulfocapsaceae bacterium | reverse complement strand
GCTCAACTTCGGGTAAAAAATGACTTCTCCAGGCCAATTGTTATTCCTGGTACCAAATATGACTTCCATGATTCCAGGCGACACACTTTCACCAAAATCGTATTGCCTCACCGAGGCTATGCTAATGGAGGTTCCTGGCAGCTTCTTCTGCGCGGCAACATCATCCTGCGTAAAATATCGTTGTTCGTTGAGAAACAGCATTATTCTCCCAGTCACCAAGATAACTATTCGGCAGGCTACGGCTACATAAATGATGACCATGGCTCATCATATCAAGGAACTCATCATCCACCATATAATGATTACCACACGACCTCTCCACTCACTTTGACGGCGCGTACATGGGGAACCGATCGTGAGGGTGAGCGCAGCTGTGGGCATGCATCAAGTAATGTGCGAGATGGATGGGATTATCCAAACTCAATTTGCAATGGATCTAGCAGAGCCACCTATCGAAGCGGCTATAAACCTGTAAAACTCTTTATCCGGCCAGATATCAGAGCTTTCAACAATAATAGCCGTCATGGTCATATAAAGAAGCTTTCGATAAGGACCAGCCTGGCAGGCAGCGGTAAAAGGCCGGCGAGTGATCCTCTTGCTGCAGTTCTCGGTATTACAATAGCTGGAGAAACCCATACGCGAAATATCTATCGGAGGGATAAAGGCAATCATTGGGGCCATACTATAGGAGCCAACCTTGATATTTCCGGAAATTGGAGCAGAAAGGATATCAGAAATGCCAAAATCTGGATCTTACCAAAGCAGCGAAGCGGTGATTTCAACGTCGAGTATTTGCGAGTTGTGGCAAAAAAGACTTATTAATTATTGCTTACAGTTCAGTAACCCACATCCACCATTGGAGCGGCAGGGTGCTGGCCGCTCATAATAAACTGAATAACCAATAATACCGGCATCTTCACCCATTTTACTTAAAGTTCTCCATGAAGATGCCGGAAACCTCAATCAATCACTCATTTCATGCCCTGAGGAAAATGGTTGCCAGCCCAGGTTTCTCATGAACTTTTTGATCTGAATCGTAAAGGTTTTCTCTTGTGTTATCTTTGCTATACATCCTGATGGCAGAGCGTCATACTTTATCAAAACAAAAAGACCACCTTTCGGGGCAGTAGATTTTTTCGCTACTCCCTTGTTGCAGAGCAATCGCGTTATATGACTACAACTGAATGCTCTGCACCTCGGACTGCAAAAAACTTATAACCACCTCTCCCCAGCTTATCCCTTAAGAGAATTGACCAAGGATATTTATGGAAGCTATTTTTATTTTCTTTTTAGATATTTACGGTTTTTCAGCCATAAACGCAGCTTGATCAGGGGAATGGCAGAATAGCTTGTGAGAAATTTGATGAGATAATATCTGCTTCCGGTTCTTTTGGTAACCTGCAAAATTGAGCTCACTGCTCTTTCCATGATTATCTCTTTCAATGATGCAACAGGAACCGGTTTGTCATAGAAAGGTACGGCTACCCCTTTTTTACGAAGCCTTTCTACCCGTAATGGTGCAGCAACACCCTTACGTTTGGAGTGGAGTTTCTGACTTTTATAGTTATCGTTATTTCCGACGTGTATTAATTCCAGCGAGCCACGTCCCTCTACTCTATTTATCAGGTTAACGCCTATACCTGTTCGCAGGAGTATTCTTGAACTGTTCTTAAAGATATACTCTCCATATTCATTTTTTGTCCATGAATCGGAAACTGCCAGATCAGCAAATTCATTGGAACCATCAATGCAGGTCTGGCAACGCATAGGCATATATAGCCCAATGAAATAATTGTATGCACCATCCTTGTAATTGGAGTAATGCATATTTCTGATTTCCCCGGTTTTGGTAATTGCTCTAATCTTTCCGGGCCATTCACCTCCCCTAAACTGAAAATCAGTTATATCCTTTTGGCTGAGCCCTTTGGTGCGCAATAGATCTATAACCACTTGAGGCTCAAGTGCACCACCGCAAAATAAGCCGATGATTACACTAATTTTTTTCTTTATCCAAGGTGCTTTTTGCATGGCCTTACGAAGACCATGAACATGACATGGCAGAGCGGCAACGGCAAATTTTCCTGGCTCATCCTTTATAGTTTTAAGCATCGTATTAAGCGGAATAACGACATACTTTGAGCCCATAGAGCTCAAAAGATCCTCATAATTTCGCGCGATAAATGGCTCTCCCAGCCAGGGGCGTTCCTTGTTCATGCGGGTTACCACACAACCATCCACCTCTCCAGATTGAAGCAAATCCCATAATATTCCAGTTATTACTCCTCCTCCGGCACCACCAGCACGAATATTGTCATCAATTGAATAAGCAACTTTTGTATCTTTTACGAAACCATCAAAATCTGTAATATCATAAACTTGATTGAAGGTTTTCAGAGCCAGCTCTTCAAATTCGACACTTTCTCCCGGACAGGCTTTACCGCATAAGCCACAGGAAGTACACTTTTGAGGATCAATTTCGGGAAATAAATGTTCGTTTAAATACAAGGCATCTTCAGGACAGATGCCGACACATGTACCGCATCGCGTACACAAATCGTAATTTTTAAAGGCGGCACTAAGTTTGCTATCATCTATATTAAAAGCATCAGATTTATTCACTGCTGTGGTCATTATATGTTATTCGGGTAATCTTCTCAGTTAATTATTTTGTTGTTCTTAACAGCTAAGAACCATTTCCAGCCCATCTTTTCTGTATTCAACTGGCCTAGCTTGAATAGCACAACACTGTATACCACTATTAAACAAAATTAGCATCTAATCAGCAGCATTGAGTTATTGGGAATAATAGCAAATCACCTTTGATGTATTCGTCTGATTTTATACATTTTTAGCTGGTGTTATTTCCACTTCTCTACAGATACGAATAACAATCATTGTAAATTCAGGACAGATCCCTAATATAGTTGTGGTATACATTTTTATTTATCGAGGCATGCGACTACATTGCTCCACTACAGCTTAAAATTATTAATCCCCATTTAGCTCATTGCCATCTGCAGATATAGAGTAATGTCATGGATACTTCCAGTTTAAGTCCTTTATTTTCAAGGAAAAAGTTTGTATATGTTTTTTTCTCCTGTATTGTTTCAATCGCAATTTTCACCTATATATTTTCAACTGTTACACTTAAAGAAATCATCACACTTATTCAGAATATTTCGCTGTACTGGTTGTTTGTTTTTGTACTCTTTTCATTCACAATGAGCTTTTTCAGGACATGGCGATATATGATCTTGTTGCAGGTCTCTGGATTTCAACCTGATAAAATCGCACTATTTCTAATAACTTTAGTGCGTAATTTTTTCTCAGATCTTCTTCCCGCAAGACTTGGGACTCTTATCTATATTTATCTGGTTCAGAGCCGATTAGGAGTGCCTTTTGGTGCAGCAGCATCAAGTTTTTCGTTTGCTTTTATTTATGACATTATAGCTCTTGCTCTACTTGTCTTTCTGGCAGGATGTATAGGTTTTTTAGTTTACACAACTTCGGGTGTAATACTTGGTGCAGCAGCATTGCTTGGAATGCTGAGTTTAGGAGTACTTATTATACTGCCGACACTGCTCTCCTACTCGAGTAAGATTGTTTTATCATTACCGCTTCTTTCACCAAAATATACCACTCAGTTATCCAGTGCATTAGTCGATATGCGCCACAACCTCATGATAGCCAATGAAAAAAAGATCCAATTACGCCTCTTATTTCTTTCACTTGGGGTTCGCTGGAGTAAGTATCTTGCTTTATATTTCCTGCTATTAGCTTTGGTCACTCCACTGGGGTATTCTGTCGCAGAATTCCCCTTACCAACAGTATTTTTAGGATTATGCAGTGCAGAAATTGCTGCCAGCCTTCCTATTTCAGGGATTGCTGGCTTTGGGGCATATGAGGGAACCTGGTCGCTTGTTTTTCAGCTGTTGGGATATCCTCAACATATCTCTGTATTAACCAGTATTTCCCATCATTTGACCACGCAACTTTACGGATATTCATTGGGAGCTTTTGCTCTCTTGATCCTGATGATTCCTGTTTTCAAAAAGACAAACATACAACACTCAGTAAAAATGAATAAAAAGGACTATTTTTGGCGTAATTTATTAATCTCATCCTCCATATTACTTTCACTCACCTTCGTCTTTCTGTTCCAACAAAATCTATTCAGTCAACCCAAAGATAACTATCACCCTGTATCAGATAATGCTTCGTCACCAACACTTGCAAACCCCATTATCCAGAGCCTGGAGGCAAAGATTGTTTTTCAAAGGCCGGACGGCATCTATAGCGTAAAGGTGGGTGAAAACAAACCAAACAAAATAGCTGACTATGGTTCCCACCCAAGGTGGTCACCTGATGGCAAGTGGGTCACTTTTGTCCACAACAATATGATCATGTTAATCGGGGATTCTATGCAAAAGCCCAGGCAACTGGCAATAGCAGATAAGGCAAAGGCGGTATGTTTCAGACCGGATGGCAAAGCTGTTATTTTTACAGATGGGAAGTATTTACGCGAAGTAGAGATAGAATCAGGAAAAATTAACACCCTGCTTAAGGATAAGACTGTTAAAGAAGTCGACATTTCAGCAAATGGAAAACGACTAGCGATAACTGCTCGCTCCGGTTTTGGCTACAAAGTTATGGTGTATGACCCCACAAGTGGATCACTGCGCACCGTGGCAAGCGGTTGCTCGGCAAGTCTATCACCAGACGGAAATCTGGTGACCGTTAATGCCCATGACCATAAAAAGCTGCATATGTACAAGTGGGATACGCTAAAAATTGCAGGTTACGTCTCCTCGCCACCTAAATTCACTTTTGACAATCAATTCTGGTCAAATAACTCTCAGTGGCTGGTATCTACATCAGACGGCAAAACAAAAAATATTTTCATCCACCATGTATCATCAAACTCATCTTTTCAGGTGACAACTTCTGGAGACTGCGACAGGGCAGATATGTTTGTTAGCACCTTTCCTGAGTGAGTTAATGACATAAATTGTGTTCAATCTTGTCTGAAATCTTTTGACAAAATAAAACAGAGTTATCTGAGTATATTACCTCTTTAGTTATTCATTCAATAACACGCCAAAACAATTCCTTGTAGAGTTTCTAGCTGTCCAATAAATTTTGAGCTAACCAGAATATTTCATGAAATATTCTGGCTAAACCTCATACAAACTACCTCCAAGAAAAAAAGGCTATACAGACATACGATAATGTAACTCTTTGAAATCTTAAACTTTTGCTTTCCCTGGGACTACACTATACGCTGAAAAACTGGAAAATTGTCATTTTGGGGTTGAAGAAAGAGTGTACATTATCTCAGGATTACGATAATTATAGATTAGATTCTATCCTAAAACTCAGGATTTGATTGAGATCGAAGCATGGGAGAAATTTTACCGTAGGTATATTATTGATATCGGAGTCTGCGCTTACCTCCGAGGATGAAATTTTGAGCTTTACAAAGATATCGATCAAAAGGGTAGTTTTGGGATGGAAACTAGTGTCATGTCATGTTTCAAATGTTGCAATAGAGCGCCGGGATTCTGGTTTCC
>CAZWVC010000295.1:0-5575 GCA_964637245.1 uncultured Desulfocapsaceae bacterium | reverse complement strand
ACAAATGCGCAATGCCGTACGAGAAAAAATCACTTTTCTCAATGAGGAAATCAGGGAGAGAAAACGGTCGGAGACCGAGCTGCGCAGGCTGCGGACTTATCTGAGCAATATTGTTGATTCGATGCCCTCCATTATAATCGGTGTGGATAATTCCTTCAGGGTAACCCAGTGGAATAATGAGGCGGAAAAAATATCGGGTATAGCCAGGGAAGAAGCCAACGGTAAAAAATTACTTGATGTGATGCCACCACTTGGAAGTATATTCAATTCGGTTAAAAAGGCATTGGAGGATAATCAGGTTAAAACTGAGATAAAAGCAGCCCTTGATTTGAGTGAGGAAACCCGCTTATTTGATATTGCGATTTATCCACTCGTCGCCAACGGGCCAGAGGGTACGGTTATTCGTCTCGATGATGTTACAGATAGAGTGAAACTTGAGGAAGTTATGGTCCAGACGGAAAAGATGATGTCGGTTGGTGGACTCGCAGCTGGCATGGCCCATGAGATAAATAATCCTTTGGCAGGCATGATGCAAGGTGTCCAGGTAATCCAGAACCGCTTCTCTCAAGATTTTGAAAAAAATCATCGAGTGGCAGAACAATGTGATATTTCCTTGGAGAGTCTTGAGTGTTATCTGCAGGCACGTGATATTCCCATCATGCTCAGCTCCATTCTTGATTCTGGTGAGAGAGCCTCTCGCATTATCAATAACATGCTGTCATTCAGCAGGAAAAGTACTTCGAGATATACCCCTTGTAATATTGCTGATTTGCTTGATAAAACAGTGGAACTCGCATCAAATGATTATGATCTAAAGAAAAAATTTGATTTCCGCAAAATAGAAATTATCCGGGAATATGAAGAAAATCTGAGACAAGTCCGTTGTGATAGTGGTACCGTTCAACAAGTTTTCCTGAATATCTTAAAAAATGCGGCACAGGCTATATCTGCAGCAGATAAAATTCACCAGAAAAAACAAAAGCCAAAGATTATATTACGACTCTATGAGACCAATGATCTGGTAAATATTGATATCGAAGATAACGGTATAGGTATGGAAGAGGATACCCGTAAACGTATTTTCGAACCTTTTTACACAACCAAGTCGGTCGGTATCGGTACCGGTTTGGGTCTATCAGTTTCATATTTTATTATAAAGGAGAATCATAAAGGTACGATTCAGGTTATCTCTTCTCCCGATAAAGGGTCAAATTTCATCATAAGCCTGCCGTTGGAATAAAAGCGGGTATCTAATTATCTTTCCAAATTATATCTTGCCGTAGTTTGATTTTATCTTATAGTATGTGCCGCTGAATACATTTGAGGAATGTAAATACAAAATAATTATACCCGACTAAATTACAGAAATATTGTGAGGAAGCATGAATATTATCATCAGTAAAATTTCACCTATGTGTTTGCTGCTACTTACCTTTTTTTTGATCGACACCAGTATGTCAGTGCAAACAGTAGATGCCAGGTCCCGTATGGGAGGACGAATGTTCTCACGACCAGCCCCTAAAAAAGCACCGGTGCAACAGAACATGAAACAGACCAATCAGAGCACCCAGCAGAACAAAGGTGGTTTTGGCAGAGGACTGGCAGGTGGTTTACTTGGTGGAGCCTTAGGCGCAATGCTCTTTGGATCTCTTTTTGGTGCTTCAGGTCAGGGAATGGGAATTTTACCAATCTTGTTATTGGCGGGTGTAGGATATTTCCTCTTCCGCAGAATTACGGCACGACCAGGTGCAGGGCATCACTCTGCCGGTGGTGCATCTCCAGGTATGTTTTCCATGCCCGGGCAACAGAACCAAGGAGTTGCCCAGGAAACATCACATAATCTGACTCCAGTTGAGCAGGGAATTGAAGAAATCCAACAATCTGACCCACATTTTGATAGCGCCCATTTTGTGGAAGTTGCCTCGGATGTATTTTTCCAGGTTCAGGCTGGCTGGATGAGAAGAGACCTTGATTCCTATAAACATCTCCTGGGCGAACAGTTAGCAAATGAATACAGCAATCATTTCAGGGAAATGCGCGAAAATGGGCATGTTAATAAGCTGGAAAGTATCGCAATCAGAAAAATAGAGATAGTGAATGCAGGAAGTGATGGAAGTGAGGATTTTGTAACCGTGCTTTTTACTGCAAACCTCTTAGATTATACCATTGATGAGAAAAGTGGTGAGTTAGTAGATGGTTCTATGACAACGCCCGTCAAATTTGCCGAGGAATGGACCTGGGCAAGACTATCAGGCACGGAAAACTGGTTGTTGGAAGGCATAAATGTAGTTAGTGGTTGATGCCATTATTTTAGGAAAAGCCCACGCAATCAAAACGTAATACCGTAAGTATTAGTCCGGAGAAACTGATAGTTTTGAAAGTGAATGACTGTGGTAAGAAGAGTAGTCTTTATTTCGACAGAAGTAGATAAATAAAGAGGGTAAATTTTTGGATATAAGTAATTTTCGTAGAGAATACTTGAGAGGTGGTCTATCCAGCAGCACTCTAGCAAAAGATCCCGTCCAACAGTTCACCGATTGGTTTGAACAGGCCCGCAAAACCGACATTGCTGATCCCACGGCAATGATCCTTGCAACCGTAGATCCTTCAGGCAGACCAAGCCAGAGAGCTGTTTTATTAAAATACTATGATAGCAGTGGTTATGTATTTTTTACAAATTATGAAAGTAGGAAGGCTAAGGAGATAGCCACCAATTCAAAAGTAAGCCTCCTCTTTGTTTGGCTTGAGCTCGAGCGTCAGATTATGATCACTGGTGATGCACAAAAAATTTCAACTGCCGAGTCAGCCAAATACTTTATGTCGAGGCCAAAAGACAGTCAGCTGGCTGCCTGGGTCTCTTCACAGAGCCACAAACTCAGCTCTCGGCAGATTTTGATGCAGAAGTTCTCTGAAATGAAAAGGAAGATAGGTGAAGGAAAGGTGCCTTTGCCCTCCTTTTGGGGAGGGTATAAAGTTGTGCCAGATGAATATGAGTTCTGGCAAGGCCGAAAAAACAGGCTTCATGACAGATTTCATTATATCCGCCAAGGGAATAATTGGGTGATAGAGCGTCTGGCACCTTGATGTAGTTTGATTTTTTCAACCTTTAACAACTGCTAGCGGCTGAAGTGTGACCAGGATATCAACGAGATCCTTCTGATTTTCCAAAACCGCGTGAATATCCTTATAGGCACCGGCCGCTTCATCAAGATCTCTTCTGCTGCGAATCCCGTGTAGAATATTCTGCTTATCGAGATGTTCGATCTCGGCTTTGAGATTCAAGGTGCGTTGTGCTTGTTTTCGTCCCAGTTTCCTGCCTGCACCATGCGAGCAGGAGCAAAAGCTTTCACTGTTGCCTTTACCTTCAACAATAAAGCTGGTTGTTCCCTGTGACCCTGGAATAATGCCCTTTTCATTTTTTTGAGCACGGGTGGCACCTTTGCGATGGACGATAACCTCACTGCCAAAATGTTTTTCAGGGGCAGCATAGTTGTGGGCAATATTTATAGGGTCAGCAAAATCTACCCCGACACAGTAACTCAGAAGGATCTCCTCAATTCTCTGCATCATGTGCAAACGATTTGCCAGGGCAAAATCAACACAAAACTGCATTTCCAGTAGATACTGTCTACCTTGATGGGAAGATACTGGTAAATAGGCAAGTTGCCATTTGAGATTCACCTCGGTTTTCCACTTCTGGTTGAGTTTTATGGCAAGCTTATTATAGTGGTTGGCCACCTGATACCCTAGATTTCGACTGCCACTATGGATCATTATCCAGATCCGCTTATCGCTGCCTTTCTGTATTTCAATGAAGTGGTTTCCACCTCCCAGTGTTCCCAACTGTCTGAGACCATTTTCATATTCACGATCCACGATCTTGAGTTCACTAATATCAAGATTGCCCTGGATTTTTGGCATCAACCCAGCATTTTGTTTATGTTTGTGATGCTTGAAACCAGTAGGTATTGCCTGCCTTATTGCTGCAATGATATCTTTAAGAGTTTCATTATCAATATCAGTGAGAGTCGTCTGCATTGCACATACACCGCAGCCGATATCAACTCCAACTGCGTTGGGAATGACCATATCTTCAGTGGCGAGAACTCCGCCAATGGGCATGCCATAGCCAAAATGGGCATCTGGCATTATAGCAACATGATGAAAGGCAAATGGTAAATTTGCCAGGTTTTTAGCTTGCTGTAGGGCACCGTCTTCAATATCATCGAGCCATAGTTTTAGCGGAATTTTTTCCGTCGAAAGAATCTTCTTCATGGTCGCCTGTATTGGACAGAGTATCGAGAATTTTTATTACTTCTTCTTTAAACTTGTATTCATATTGTTCTGCTTTGGCCAGATCCTTCCGGAGATAATGAAAATATTTTGCCATTATTTTCAGCGTCGGAGTCGGCAGATCTCCTGTAAATCCATGATTGTCTGTCTCTTCTGGTACAGAGGGGTAGTCTCTTCTTCCGTGAGTCCAATTGATGATATGACGGTAGTAAATCAGCACTCTGTCCAGTAAAATATAGGGAAACTGAGAATTCTCATTGGGGCCTACCTGGATTACATGTTTGCCTGCAGACATGCCGAGAAGTTTTATTTTAGAAGCGATATTTTTACTTCCATAAACGGTTCCAAGAGCACCCAGTGCTCCTCCCATGGCAGTAAAAAAGCCCAAACTTGCACCGCCTACAGCGAGGTCGACAGTGGCCGCAAAGGCAGCACCTCCCACTCCGCCGACAATTGCCAGCTGGGATCTTCTCAAACCTAATAAATTCCAGGTCTCCTTAGCGAAAAGGTCTTGATTATAAATTGAATGTGAGGGTAGCTCGTAGTTGAAAATATTGTGCTTAAAGAGTTTACGAATATGTAAATGATGATTGTTTTCCAGGTTTTTTATTTCAGATATGTACCGCTCGAAAAGTTTTGCTTTTTCGGCTGCTATGGCAGATTCTGTCGATGTTTTGCTGGTCAGGCTATGACGTAGACACTTTTTTACAAGCTCACATATTATATCGGCACAGCGGTTGTTCCGTGCTTGCCAGTCTTTAATGAAGGTTGTGACCACATAATCCAGAACATCGTGCCAGTCCTGCTCTATAGCTTTTAGGGCTTCAAGTAGCCTGATTCTTTCACGATAGGTCGCACTGTGAGCATTGAACATCCGGCTTGAGTTGAAATGCTTGCGAAACTCTGTTTTCCATTCATCGATGTAGGAGCTGTCGTCTTCTTTACAATTGAGAATAGCCATTCTCGGTTTACCGGTTAACCGCAAAATTTCCATTTCAGCAAGATCAACATTTCGAAATGGACGAGAACCATCAGCTACATAAATAATGCCTGCACCGCGAAGAAGAGGCTGAAGGAGCTCGCAATCATGCAGCATTTCAGGGTCATTTTTATACTGGGTATAGAACCTGTCAAGCAATGTCTCAAATGGACCATCATCGCTCTTTAACAGGTGCAGCATCTTACCGGGATTCTGAAACCCGGGGGTGTCGGTAAACTTAATAACTACTTTGCCATCAACCTTAACCGGAAATGTTCTGCATTTTGTTGTTTCACCAGGTAT
>CAZWVC010000294.1:0-5607 GCA_964637245.1 uncultured Desulfocapsaceae bacterium | reverse complement strand
TTACGAAGCTGTATCTAAGGAGTCACAAAATATTCCCAAATTATTTGCCGAGAGAGTCGATCTCATCCCTGGATCTGATATTAGTATGGCCTTCCGGATGAAAGATTCTCCATATAGTTTTAGTGATTTGGAGAAAGCTTTTGTTCTGATTGATCAGGGAGGCTACTACTTGGCTCTCAACGTTAACACTCCTGACAATATAATAACTCTGCTGCAGAGCAAACTGGATGATCTTGTTGCTGAAGGGATGAGAGAGAAGGTTACTCGTAAATATCTGGGTTATTCATTTGAAAACTGAGAATTATGGCTTTTACCCATAACTACCATTTGTTAAAAGATTGACCCACAGCCTGCTTGCTAACTTAAAATTGATAAATGTAGAAATAACCTGACTATTCTTCGTTTAGCAGCAGGGAATTAACAGGTGCCGATGACCATTGCCCTGTATTGGACGGCACAGTATTTGATGTTTTATTTACCCAGACAGCTGCTTCATTGCCAATACTGTGAGGTTTGGCAAGAGTATGCTTACCATTATTCAAATTGACAGATTGGGTGAGTGTGACACCACTTATAGTATCAAACCATGTAACAGCATATTTACCTGCGGAAATACCGCTAAGGGTGAAAGCACCTGTTGCCGTTCGATAGGCAATATATGCATTTCCTGGGTTTGCAAGCACCCACGTTCCCTGGTTACCTAGATCATCGCGTGGACTCATCGTATTAAAGTTAGTGGATTCAAAGAAGTCGATAAGCGTTTTACAATCTCTCATTTTGGAATTGTAAGCCGAGGTACCATCCATCCTCAATATCATGATATTAGCGCCACCCATAGCGCTGGCCCAATTCTTTTGGCGGCAAGTTGTTCTAGTGCTATTGCCATGGTCAACTGACTCTGCCATCATCACGCTGTATCGACCTTGGGCATTTTTCCAGGCGGTTACCATACCATTATGTAAACCTGCCACATCGGTAACATTATATTGTAATGCAAACTGATCTATGTTTGGGTCATTGGAATGATCAAAGACAAGGGAGCTTAACTGATGATTTGCAATTATGTGATTATGTGAATCCGCATTTCGAATGGCCGAGGCTATATTGCTGATTCGGGCGGCGCTGTATCTTTCAGAATATTCCTCGGCAATCACCCAAACGAGATGTTTGAGATGTTGATACCGACTAACCAACGCTTGGATGAGAGCAAGTTCAGGTGCAGAAACACTATCACCACTCCATATCCTCGCAGAATCATCATAGATAAAAAAGTAGATCACAATCCCCGCCTGATCCAATTGGTTAAGCCAACCATCCCACTGAGACAGGATGTCCCCATCCAGGCCTTTTGTCGGGTCTGAATCTACATATGGGTTATGGCTACTGTCTCCATCACCCCCATGCGATCTGATGGCTTGGAAGTAGATGGAATTAACTCCCTGTTGAGCCATATTTGTAATTATAGCTTGCTGGTCACCATTTCTTGTGCCGTCGCTATTTCTAGATCCACGATAGAGAAAATCTTCAGGATCACCAGGTCCGCAAATAAATGCAGGATCAAGTTTACCATCGCTGTTACTGTCCCTGTTGTATACCATCCAAGCTGGATTCTGAGGGTCAATCATTATCTGTCCAACCTGCGCAGAGAGACAAGTAGCGGGGAGAATGATGATCATTAGTAATAAAGCAATGGATAATTTTCTAATGAACAATTCATTTAAATTGTGGACAATAAAACTATCAGAATTTGCAGTTGTGTAACGCATATACTATCTAAAGTTATATTTATTAGTTTAAGTGGAAAAAATTTGCCTTAAAACAATGTATAACATTTCGAAATAAATATTAAACTCTTAAATAGACAATTATTTTCATGAAATATGCAAGCTAGATATTTGGATGGATATCATTGCAACCCAACCGGATCGACCACTCCTTCACTGCATCCAATATTGTTGGCATCTGGAGCAGCAAGCAAAGCCTCATCCATAGAAATTTCACTGAGATTGCCCTGTAGACCAATCGTTATTTCTGTTATGAGGAGGCGGTTGCCATCTCGTTTACAAGCAATTTTTATTTTACTGCCAGTGCCGTCACCAAAAGTGTCCTCAAAGGCATTCACTATCTGCGTTGAGGTAATCTCTTTACCAATATTATCAGCAAAAAGATTGCGAAATGATGAGTTATCGTCATTGATTTTTCGCATTAAGATTAAAGAATCGCGATAGTAAACTTCCGGGGTTTCACCATTGTAGCAGGTTCCGTGTTTTATCCATTCATGGCGATGGAGAAACGAACGGGTACCTGGCATAACCATATCTAGTTCGGTTCGAGTGTCGTTATCGAGACTGAGCATCTGGAGATCTCGCCAATTCTTATTTTTGTCTTTAGCCACTTCTCCAGGCGCAACAAAACAGTATATATTTTTCCGCGGCTGGGGCCATAAGCCATGTAATGTGAAATGATTGGCATCGAAACGCGTTTCAGTCTGACTTTGGCATTCTGGCTTTGAAGGGCGAGTTTCACAAAACCCTGGCTGCCAGCTTATCGCAAGAATGTAACGTGATTTCTCTTGTGTGCCTGGTTGATCATCGGATGGCGTCACAGGTGGAACAAGAGCGTCAACGGGAACCACGTGTTCACCACAATGTACGGCAACCCAGCGAGTACTCGGTTGAGCGTTAACCTTTATGAGATAGTGAGAAGCTGCTTGTTTGTTTTTACCGAGCAAATCATACGCTTTATCAATCTGGGTAACAATACTGCCAGGGTTAGTTTTCTTGCGGAAAGATTGATACGCTGGGCATTCTTCTCTGGCGATAAAATAACCTGTAAGTTGAATTTGCGCGGAAGAGGGCGAGACGAAAAATGACATTATCAGAACAGTAAAAATTAGCCATACAGTTTTCATAATCACTCCCATTGATAGAATTAACCTACGATGGATTATCGATATCAATATCGATATTGAGAAAGGAGACCTTGTATAAATGCTAATAATTTGGTTACAGAAATGATATTAATTCCAAGCTCTTGTTGGATAAAAAGGCTTTTCATTCAACAAGATGAAAAACAACAAATAGCCATAGATAGCTTTGGTGCCCTATACTACATATAACTTTATGCTAGGATTGTTGAAAGATACTGATTCCTTCTATGTACTAATATACTATTTGTGCTTCCAAACAGGATTTCTTTTCTGTAAAAATGCTGAAACTCCTTCTTTAGCATCATCAGTTGTACACAACCGGGCAAAAGCCTCATTCATATGATGAAATTGCTTATGATAATCCATATCTTCAGATTGATAAAAAGCAGTTTTGGCATTCTGCACTGCGAGCGGACTCCTCTTTGCCAGGTCTTCAGCCCAATTCAAAGCAGTTTCCTCAAGCTCTTCATGTGGGACAATCCGATTTATCAAACCTAACTCAAGTGCTTCTTGGGCTTTAAGGAGATTGCCATAAAGAAGTAGCTCCAAGGCTTTCTTGCGGCCAACACAGCGGGCGACCGGTAAAATAGGGCCAACACAATTGAGACCGACATTAATAGCAGTGAGTCCCATCTTTACTCGATCAGAAGCTATTACCAGATCAGCTGCAGCGGCAAGTCCCATGCCGTTTGCCGTCGTTACACCTTGAAGCTGAGCGATGACCGGTTTTTTTATGGAGGATATGGAAACCAAAGGAGTTTCCATCCACTCAATCCACTGGCGATATTCTGTAGCTGATTTACCTTCAAGCTCATTGATATCAATACCAGCGCAGAAAGCCCGGCCTGAACTTTTAAGCAAGATTACATTGACGCTCTCATTTTCTTCCATTTGAAGAATTGCTGAATGAAGTTCTCCAGCCATAGTACTGGTAAAGGTGTTGAGCTGGTCAGGGCGGTTGAGGGTGATGATTCCTACGTTGTTGTCGCTAGTTTCAACAAGAACTGTTTTAAACATGGATGTACCCTCCTCAAAGGTTAATAAAAGATGTGATTTGAAGATAATTCGTAATGAATAAGAAACTTTGTACCAAAAGGGAACAAGCACCTAACCTGCTAAAGGTACATATTGCCAGGTGAGAAATCAATACACATATTTTTTAAAAGACAACTTGATTGAATAATTTTTCCTGAGATGACAGGAAGGGGAAATCTTGCTTCCCTGGTTGTTGAACTCCATAAAACATTAAGGGTGACAATGCGGATATTCAACTCTTGTCGACCTGTCGTGGAAATAATCACCTCAAGAAATTTCCTAACTACATGGGATATTCAAGTCTAAAAGACATTTTGGTGGTGGAAAACCTCATGATGACACTCTTTAATCTCTAGAAATGTTGATCGCGAAGTTTAACTGGCAAGACTTTTATGTGGAGTTAAGTGTGCATGTAAATTTTCGTGCTTGCTCTTTATACCCATAATGACCTCAAAAGATCTGAGATCAAATAAATTGTGTCAGTACCACATCGTGATCCTATATCCCTGAAAACAATATTGATCTCTGTTTCTGGTGCATTCATGATTTTGAATGCCTATTAGTGGCCCATTTTCTAGGATTCGCTATGACAGCTCTACCTTCTTACGAAGAAATACTAAAAAAATTGCAGTTCTTGCAGTTTATGTCCTAATAACATTGTTTTGTGTTACTTCTTTCAGCCAAGACAATCAGCAAAACAATGAGCAATGCCAAACGTATAACATTCCAGAAATTATAGCGAAACTTGACCGGTTGCTGATTGAAGCTAAATTCGATATTAAAGCACTTGATCGGTACGACGAATTATGGGAATCGCTGCCAGAAGAAGTTCAACAAGAGATCAAGGCACTGGAGGAAGCCAAGAAAAACGCTGAAAATCTTTGGCCCGATGATGAAGATCTGCTTGGTGAGTCGGAAGATAGTTGGGCTTCTAGTACAGGATCACTACTTAACACCATTGCACAGGCTGATGATCAAAATACTTCCAGTCAGGATCAGAGTTACGCATACAGGTGATGGCACAGTAGCAACTGTAAGTGCAGTAACACCTCAAAAGCAGACAGTTCGTTTTTATGCTGCAGCTGCAGTAGCAGGGGCTTTTTCAGATGATCTTGAAGAGAGCGTGGATAATTCTGCAGCCCTGGCAGTTGCCGAAGGTTTTGCAGTTCAAACGGACGCTGATTCGAGTGCGATTGGTGGTAGTGTGACATTGGGTACAGAATACTACTACAGTCAAACCTCAAACAATTTCATTGACTTTTCCGTTAGCTATCTCGATGGCTTTGAAATGGATGGAGATTTAAATGCAACTTTAACCGGGCCCGGAGGGACTGGAACTGTTAACTCCAGTGGTGAACAGGAGATTTCTGCTATTCTTGCCGAAGTACTTCATTATTGGGGGATAACTGATCAGTTATTTCTAGGGGCAGGAATAGGTGTTGGTCGTTTTGAATTTGAAGATTCATCCACAATAATATTATCATTCAATGGTGTACCGTTTCTGACAGCAAGTGGTGGTTCTGACACAACTGATACGGCACTCATCATAAGTGTTGGCGGGAAATACTATTTTACCGATTATTTCTTTTCACTAATCAATGGTTTCGTTACCGTAAATGATGTGGACTTCAACGATGAAACTT
>CAZWVC010000293.1:0-5616 GCA_964637245.1 uncultured Desulfocapsaceae bacterium | reverse complement strand
TTAATATCTGGGACAACAAATTTAAGCAGCTTGGACAAATCAGCTAAATGATGGGGTTTTTCCATATGTTATTCATAGATAGAATTCCGGTTTGATTTATCTTCCTCAGATATAATAGCCATGCAGAGTCTTGTTGCTCATCTAGGATGCAGTTAGTCAGACAGTAATCAGGTATTGCCAGAAGAATTAGAGAATCCGCCAAGATTATCTGTATTAGTTATTAAAAACAGATAATAAGCCGTAAGGAGAAAGATACGACTGACTCGCTTACATGTCGAGCAGGCATTTTACTTTTAATATTGCTGCCACACTGGATGATTCGGTGATTTCACCCTGCATAACCATTTCGATTGCTTCTGCAAATTTGACCCAGCGCAGAACAATATCTTCTGTATCATCCAGCTCTTGCTGTACCATGGTCAAATTTGTGGCATAGAACAGGTGAGCTACATCATCTGTGACGCCATTGCTGTTATCAATTGTACCCAGAGAAAGCCATTGTTTGGCAATCAGCCCTGTTTCTTCTCTGAGCTCTCTTTTCGCACCATTCAAGGGTGACTCATTGTCCTCAGATACTCCCCCTGTGGGGATTTCCCATGAATATTTTTCATGGGTATAGCGCCATTGACCGACCAAGACGATTTCACTCATATCGTTGAGGGCAACTATCCCTGCGGAACGACCAATTTCAACTACACCATAGATTCCCGGTGAACCATCTGGGCGGACAACTTTATCCTCGCGTAAGCGTATCCATGGGTTTTCATAAATCAATCGTGTATCTATTCTTCTCCAGGGATTTTTTTCTTTCATAAAGTAATATTCATGTTGAATGATTTTTTGCCAAAAGGTTCTGAAAACCTCAAAGACCAGTAATGGTGCAACCAAGATTTATTAAGATAATTGAATTACATCTTTTACCATGTATATCTCCCCTTAGCTAATGAACTGATAGCTACCAACTAATGAATATTGTTTGATATCTTGGGGATTACTTTTAATGCTTGGGGCAGAGTAGGATTTCAATAATTTATGTAAAGCTGATATATAACATAAGATAATGACGAGCAAAAGTATCCCGAGAATTCTGATTCTGTTATATTATGACCTTTAAATTCTCCTGAAGAGTAATATCTTAACTATTACACACTTTTCAATTTAAAAACCTCACATTTTCTACGTACGCTGCCGAGAGCAAAGGTTAAATAGCGGTTGGCATCACCTCGTATTATCTGAGCTATTCACCCCTTTTTCAGCAGTAATCTTCTCAGATTTACTCTCCTGGGTAACTTTGACACACTCTTTCGTGGAGGATCGCGTTATGCCGGAAGTACCAATTGAAATAGTAAACCTAGCTGGAAATGCAGGCTTCTCTGAAGGAATTATCAACGGAAATATTGAAGGAAACGTCAAAGCTGGCGTAACCATTAGTGCTGACATCTGTCATGGCATAAACCTTGGTTTGGATGCTAAATTAGTAGGGAATATTCTCGGCAACATGGATATTCTTTTCGTTGGCGCACAAGCCAAAGGTGAGCTCTCTGCGGCCGCAGGTGCAAGAGCCCTGGTAAGGTTGGAACCTAATCTTCTTGAGAAAATGGGACTTTCTCTCTACATCGGGGCCTATGCCAGAGCAATGGCTTCTGGCAGTCTGGCACTCTATTTGACTCCGCAATATTTCGCCCAGTTTATTCAGGATAACCTGGACGATTTCACCGCCGATATCTTTCTGATATTTCTTGAGGAGGTCAAGGCCGAGATTGGTGTCTGGGGAAGAGTTGCGTTTTCTGCGATGGCTGAGGTGAATGCTAATGTCATCATGGATATAGAGCGGCTCAGCAGTGGTTTTGAGATAAGCGGTGGATACAAACTGGGACTTAAGGCGGGCACCGGCTACGATTTTTACTGTGATGTAGGATTCAAGAATTTGCGACGGGCGGTTAACCGTTCATCATTACGAGTAAGCTCCGAGGTAAAAAAGCATATTCTGGCCAGTGATTTACCTGAGAAGCAACTGCTAGCCGAATGCTTTGATTTCAGCTTTCCCTTGATCGTCCTGCTTTCCTATGATCTTGGTAACAAGAGTGTTGAACGTGGCGAGTTTCTCAGCAAGGAGGAAGTGGCAAACATCGTTTTCACCAATTTTAATGCCAATCTGCAGCGCTATGCCATTGATAAAATTGTCGAATCGGCAGTACGTCAGCTGACCAAGGAATTTTCCAAGATTTACTATAAGATTTTTGGCATTCAATTAAGCGATGCCGAAAAATCTGACTTGAATGATTCAATTGATAATCTTGTGGCAACCTTGAAAAAGGGAGATCTGCGTCTTGCAGACCTTGATGTTGTCATCACAGAATCGCTGAATATCGTTGATGTTTTAGATGCTGGAGCTTTTGATGATTTTAAGGAACCACTTACCCTATTCTGGGTGAGTAGTATAATTGCCCTGGAAATTAAACAGCTGCTCAGTACAGCCTCTGCTGCAATTGGGGTTGGGTCAACTTTTTTGGGCGAGGCCAGTACGACCCTCCAGGTATCCCGCTTGCCGGCGGCACCCGAATTTGTCAAGGAAGAGGTCGGTTCCGTACTGGAAAGAACAGTGCATGAGATTGGTGTGAGCGAGGCAGTGGATTACCTGGTTGAAAGAGGGATCGACAGTGCGGCTGGGGAAATATTTCCTGAGATTGAGCCCTTTAAAGAACGTTTTGAAAATGCTTTCAGTCTCACCTTTGGCGATATTTTTGGTGATGCACTGATGGGGCTGCAGGGAGAAGGAACCCTATCCTCCTATAAAACATATCAGGCAATCAAAGAGCTGGTGAAGACCGAATTTCTCGACGGGCTTATTATGGAGCAATTGCTCCCTGAGCTAATTGCCAGCAATGATAACGACCATCTCAAAACTTACTCCAATGAAGTACTGCAGCCCTCAATCTTTATTGTCTCAGATTTTATTTTCACAAAACTTGATAATTTTCTTCTTCAGGACTTGAGCGGAGTTTCCAATTTGCCCCAATTCGTGAACAGTATTTCCTCAGGTTGTGGGGTTGTGGTCTACAATGTCTTGGCAAGAAATATAGCATTCTTCGATCAGGTCATAAACGATTTCATTTTAGATTCTACCTTTACCGGCTTTGATAATTTAGGTGCACGGCTGAGCAATGTTAATGACCCATTTTTTCTGCAATGCAAGGATTTACTGGGGCAAACATTTCCCCATATCCAGAACCTCGATGACAAGGTGGAGGCAACCCGGCAGCTGTTCCTGGATCTGAGTTATGGTTTCAAGGAGATTACCGGTCCGACTGTTTTCACTGCGGATCGGCGCAATAACCTGCGAGTTCTGAAAAGGGATATTCTGCTTTCCATGACCGGAAGCATCGACTATTCCCAATCTCCAGATCCTTTCATCGACAAGCTCCTGGATTGTGGGTTTATTCCCAGTCTGGAATTGGTGGAGGCATATGCCAAGGAACTCTACACTATTAACATTGAAGCCTTTGCCATCTTCATCGAAAAGATCATTCCCGCTTTAGGCGACTTCTTTTTGGCGGTTTCTCTGCCGGAACTGAAACAGCTACGGGTAACACTCATCGATCATATCAACAGGCTATATAGTGCCGCTGAGGATGCCCTGGCGGCCTATAATGAGCTGAGTGATCAGATAGATGAGGAAATTCTTGGTGCCCTGGAGGATATTGATGAACTTGTTACGGCTTTCAACAATGACCTCATGGGGCATCTCAATGAATGGGGCAATACCATTAAGGCTGAAATACATTACCAGCAGATTCAAGCAATTATCGCCGCTGATCCACCAGGAGCAGTTAGAGATGGAAAGCTGCTAGCTTTTGAGAATACAGTCTGGCAGGCGGAAAGCCTGATAATCGACACAGCCATCAGCGCAGGTTCCACTGCGCTCGAGGTATCACTTGGGCAGATCGTTTCTGGTATTGACTCAGCAACAGATATAGCTCAAGAAGTGATTCATTTGAAGCAGGATGTGGAGGATGCAATAACCACGGGTCTGCTCGGGCTGGTGCTGATGCCTCTCCATGATTTGGCACTCATTCTGGTCAACTCCTTGTTGCCGGATGGTTTGCTTGAAGATATAGAAGAATATTTGAATGTCAGGCAAGATCAGAAAGAATTGGAAAGAGAAAAGCTCGATAAGGAAATTGAGCTGGCCTTGCTGGAGGAAGATAAGAATCGGGCTCAAGGGGTATACACACGGAATAATTTTAACCCGCTTGTCGATCTGGAGATGCTCGACCCAACACCAGGTTTCCAATTTATTTATCCCAAAGAGGTGTTGCTGCAGATGCAACTTGTACACGGCAATTATGATATGATCTCAGACCCCTCATCGAATCGGATTCAGATGCAGCTCAATTCGGTCCCTATTGCTCTTTCGGTCTCTGACTGGACTCAAGGTGGGGATAATATGTACTATGAAAAAGCTATTGCTGATACCAATGAAGGTCTCAATATACTGGAAGTGAGCTTGATAAAAGGCGAAAGTGACAGCGATCTTATTCGCCATTCAATTCCTTTTATCGTTGATGTTAGTGCAACATATAAGCAGGCAAACTTCATCATCACCATCGATCATGATCCGAAGGGCAGAGATGTCGACTTTGAGTGTGTCAATATCGTCTATACCGGTGAGGAAGAACTTGAATTGCATAATTGCCTGATGCAGGACAAAAAAGCACATAAATATGCACTACCATCGCTTACCCTGAAGCGCAATGACCGGCTCAAGGTATTTACCGGCGGTAATCCGGCTGAAGATAAATTTGACAAGAGAAGGAAAAACAAGGTTCTGCATATGGGCAGGAGAAAGGCGGTATGGAACAACGAGGGCGACACCATGTATCTCTCCGATGCTTCTAATGTGCTGATATGCAGATACTCCTATACACCGTGAGGAAAAATCATGGAGACGAAAACAACCGCTTTAGATGGCCTTATAGATTTGCTGGAAGAATTGGCGGCAAGCTTCGAAAGTGCAGGTGATCCAACGGAAGAATCCAACATTCTCCACAGCCAGCTCAAGGTGGCCCTGGAGAATGATCAACTGGAGGAATTTCTTCAGGAACTGGAAAATCTTGGTAAGGATGCTCAAAATGTTTTCAACAGTGTGATTATTGATAATGCCAATGCTTTACTGGAGGTGTTGTATGATGCCTGGGCAAACAGGAATAAACCAATCAAGGAATTCCTCGAATATGTTTATGAGGCTCTACCACCGGTGCTTGACGACATCTGCCAGTACATTATCAGCGGTATCGGTCGAAAAATGACGGATATGGAGATTGGTCTGGCTCAGACAATCTATGGTTCATCATTGGACTATAACAAAATCTATTTTTCGGAAAAGGATATTTCCAATGCAATTATCTTTGGGATTCAGGATTATTTCACACAGAACCCTAATTCCCGTGCCTTTGTCACCTTCAATCTGGTGAACCATGACGTTTCCGACGGACCCTTGTCAGACAAAACATTTATCCACGAACTCTGCCATGTCTGGCAGTACCAGCACGTTGGGCCAGTTTATTTGATAGAGGCACTCCATGCCCATGCCACCCTGACCAATGCCTATAATTA
>CAZWVC010000292.1:0-5619 GCA_964637245.1 uncultured Desulfocapsaceae bacterium | reverse complement strand
TGATTCGGTAAAATTGCCAATCCCGGAGGGCGCAGAATGTGAGAGAAAAAAGGTTTACTCGTTATGCATATGCAAAATTCATCAATTAGGTGGACAATGCCTTGTTATTGCATCGTTTATTCATTTATCTCACATACTGCGTGCAAAATCTAGGTGTAATATCAATCCTCAGACTTGCATTTCAAATACCCAATGGATAGAATCCACTCAGACTTCCCGATAATTGGAGCAATACCTGCCAGTATCATGGTTGTTGTACATAGATTTTTCTGGTATAAGCCCAGCCTATCTTACACTGCTCAACCGGGATATCACTTTATACGCATACATGCAAACTGCCAATGATAGGAATTTTTGACTCCGGTATCGGTGGACTAACCGTAGCCCGAGCTATAGAGAAAATATTACCACGCCACTCACTCCTCTATTTTGGTGATACGGCAAGAACTCCCTATGGTACCAAAAGTGCTGATGTCATTATTGACTATTCCCTACGTAATGGTGAATTTCTGCTTGAGAGAGGTGCCAAACTCATAGTAATTGGATGCAATTCAGCCTCCAGCGTGGCCACCGAAAAATTACGAACTGAATTTGCTGTTCCTGTACTCGAGGTTATCGGCCCGGCAGCTCAGCGTGCTGCCTCGCTGACAAAGGTTGGTAGAATTGGGGTAATAGGAACCAGGGCCACAGTTCGCAGCGGTGTCTATGAGGAGACGATGGCAGCAATACAACCGAACTATCAGGTTATCCCCATACCATGTCCTTTACTTGTGCCCCTCGTAGAAGAAGGGTGGCTCGATAGTCGCGAAACCAAAATGATCCTGCGAAAATATTTGCACCCGCTTAAGAGCTGGCAGATAGACACCTTAATTCTTGGCTGCACCCACTATCCACTCCTCAAAGAACTCATTCAGGTTCGAGTAGGCTCGAAGGTTTCCCTTATCGATTCCTCGGTGGAAGTAGCAAGAACCCTAAAAGATCTCATTGACAATTGCTCAGAGTTGCAAAGAGACAATACAAGTGTCCGCCATCAGTTCTTTTTTTCTGATATCACCACGGCAGCCCGTAATGCCGCTGCCACCATTTTTGGCCGTCCCATGGAGTTATTATCACCATGAAAAAGTATGTACGTAACCTTTTATTCTCATCTCTTGCTTTTTTCATAATTCTAATTGTTTACCCATTACCCTTGCTTTATGCAGACAGCACAGAGAAAACTCCCCTGCAGATTGCCCAAGGACTTCGCCAACACCTGAGTGAACTTTCGAGTCTCAGCTTCAATTTCAGCCAACGAACTAGCGGCCAGTTGAGCGGCAGGTCGCGCCAGGCAACGGGTAAGGCGTATTTCATAAAAGACGAGGAAGGTGCTAAAATGCGCTGGGACTATCAGGCCCCAGATCGCCAGGTGATCATCAGTGACGGAGAGATTTTATCCATGTATTTCGAGAACCTCAATCAAATGATTATAACCCCAGCTGACAGCCTTCAGCAGGATGTAACCTATAATTTTTTTACCAGTAAAAATGCAATCGATGATGATTTTCTAGTCAGCCAAGGAATGGACAACATTGAGGCACAAGACAATCTAGCAGATTTTGAAGTGGTAAAATTGATTCCCAAGTCACCCACAACCCAATTGAAATTTATCAGGCTGTGGATAACCGATAGCCATCAAATAAAGCGCATCGAAATACATGATACTTTCGACACCATAACCTTGCTCAACCTCAGCAATATTGAAGAAAATGGTCTAGATGACAACAATAAAGCTGAGAATGAGGCGTTTTTTCGATTCGTACCTCCTGAAGGCACCGAAATAATTCGGCAGTAGCCATGTCTCAAGCACAAAAGAACATTGCACTCATATCTATGCCCTGGGCTCTTTTCAATCGACCATCAATCCAGTTGGGTACCCTCAAGTCCTATCTCGAAAAAAACTCTGATATTATTGTTCACTGCCTGCATCCCTACCTTGGGGTTGCCAAGGATATCGGGGTGGAGAAGTATCAATTTCTGAGTAAAAATGGGTGGGCTGGAGATGCTCTTTATTCTGCGTTGCTCTTCTCTGAGAAAAAATCAGATGCACAAATACTTTTCAGGGAGTGCTGTAAGAGGGAAAAAGAATTGGCAGCTCAGTTTGAGTCCGTTCTTGCCACAGTCGCCGAATCATTAGAGCGCTGGTTAGCAGTAACAGATTTTTCCACATATAAACTCATCGGTTTCAGCGTCTGTTTTAATCAACTTTTTTCATCTTTACTGGCCGCAGAAAAAATAAAACAAAAATATCCCAAAATCAAAATTGTTTTTGGCGGTTCATCCTGTGCTGGTGATATGGGCACATCTCTTCACAGGCGCTTCGCTCAGGTGGATCATGTAATAGCTGGAGAAGGTGAACAACAGCTCCTGGACCTATGCAATAGTATTTTCGCTAAAGCGGGTAATAAATCTGATCTGGCTAGCAAGAAAAATCAAAATGTTTCACCTGATTGTCACCCACTTCAGCTTGATTCTTTGCCAACTCCAGATTTCCAACATTACTTTACTGAATTACAGCACCACTTCCCTGGTTTGCCATTCAGCCCCAGGTTACCACTGGAATTTTCCCGCGGTTGTTGGTGGCGTAAATGTAAGTTTTGTAATCTCAACCTACAGTGGCAAGGATACCGCAGTAAAAGTGCTAAAAAAGTGGCTCACGAAGTGCGTAAGCTTCATAGTCAGCACAACAATCTCGATTTTACCTTTTGTGACAATGCTCTTCCTGAGAAAGAAGCAGATACGTTTTTTAAAATCATGGGCGATCTTGATATAGATTTTGACTTTTTTGCTGAGATTCGTCCACTCAGGGATCCCGAAAGATTACGACGCTATCATCGGGGTGGCCTCACTAAAGTGCAGGTCGGAATCGAATCGCTAAGCATTTCACTGCTTAATAAGATGGCAAAGGGAACGACGGTCATAGAGAACCTTGCAATTATGAAACATTGCGCAGAGAGAAATATTGCCTTGGACGGTAACCTGATCGTTGAATTCCCTGGATCTACTCCTGAGGAAGTTGCTGAAACCATGGCTAACCTTGATTTCGCCCTCCCTTATAATCCTTTACAGACTGCCACATTTTTTCTAGGCGTCGGATCTCCAGTCGCCCAATCTCCAGCAGATTATGGAATTCGGTCAATCACCCAGCACAGAAATGTTTATAAACTATTTCCCAAAACTGTTCTTAAAGATATGAATCTTCTGATCAAGGATTATCGTGGTGATAGAACCGAGCAGCGCAAACTATGGCGACCTGTACGCAGGAAAATTAAACAATGGCAGGATTTCCATAACCATCGAAACAACGCTGTCTCACCACCTTTAAGCTATCGTGATGGCGGCTCATTTCTCGTCATCCGTCAGGAAAGACCAGATGGCCCGCCACTGTTGCATAGACTGCACGGTACATCAAGAAAACTCTACCTGTCCTGCATGAATATCCAGAGCGTAAAGGATATAGTTGAGCAATTTAATAGTCTTCAGGAAAAAACAATCTTGAATTTTTTTGATGACCTCAGTAAGAAACACCTACTTTACCTGGAAAACAATAAATGTCTGGCTCTTGCTCTCCGGGTGCACTTATAGACCACAATTTTGCACATAATCATTAGGTATTTACTATGGAAAATTCTAACGACAGCTTTGAGAAATTATTCGATGCAGAAGAAAAAAAATCATTACGCCACCTCACGCCAGGTGAAAAGCTCACAGCTGTAGTTGCAGGAATAAGCGGTGAGAATATCTTCCTGGATGTTGGAGGCAAGAGTGAAGGTATACTTGAGGTGGCAGAACTTACCGATGATGAGGGCAATATCTCTGTGCAACAAGGCGACTCCATTGAAGTCTATTTTCTGCAGGCCAAGCGCTCTGAACAGATTTTCACCACAAAAATCGGTGCAGGTTCAAGTCTTGCACATCTTGAAGAAGCCTGGCGAAATCACATCCCAGTCGAAGGCTACGTCAAAGCTGAAATAAAAGGTGGTTTTGAAATCACCCTGTCCGGAAACACCAGAGCTTTTTGCCCTTATTCCCAAATGGGACTCCGGCGAGTCGAAGATCCGGCAACAACCTATCTTGAAACACACATGACATTCCAGATTACCCGCTTTGAGGAAAACGGCAGGAACCTGGTCGTTTCGGCCCGTGCAATTATTGAAGAAGAACGCGAAAAGCAAAAAGAAGAACTACAAAAAACACTTACTGAAGGCCAGACGGTTACAGCTACCATTACTTCGCTTAGAGAATTTGGCGCCTTCGCTGATATCGGAGGTGTTGATGGTCTCATCCCACTTTCTGAAATTGGCTGGAGCAGAGTTGAAAACATTAACGATCATTTTACCGTAGGGCAGCAGGTAAATGTTGCTGTAAAATCAATCGATTGGGAAAAGGACCGCATCTCCCTGAGTCTTAAAGAAACTCTCGAGGATCCATGGGATAAATTTAAAATAGATTACCCAACAGGCTCACAGCATATCGCGACTGTATCGCGTCTTGCTCAGTTTGGTGCCTTTGTTACACTGGTAGATGGCATTGATGGCCTTGTCCATATTTCCAAACTTGGTAGTGGTCGGAGAATCAATCACCCTCGAGAAGTCCTGGAAGTAGGTCAGGATATAGAAGTGTTAATAGAATCTATAGATGATAGCGAGCGAAGAGTGAGTTTGACGCCAGCAGACTACCAATCTCCTGAAGACCGGGAAGAGTTGGAACGGAAGGATTACACAAAGTTTGTCTCCACGAAGAAAAAGAAGAAAGAGTCTGAAATTGGCAGTCTGGGAGCATTGTTAAAAGCGAAATTGGATGAAAAGAAATAGAATAAAACCAATGAGCTACAATAGATAGATACTCTCATTCAGCACGCTGATAAAGTATTGGATCAATAGATTCGATTCTGTTGTAATTTTCTTACTTACAGTAGATATTTGTGGGTAACAATGAGCCTGGTGGCACCACATCGCAAAATCCAGCTTTTGGCCCAGCAACGAGAATTACATCATCGTAATAGCTTATCCGGATTGGGTCATCTGAGGCGCATCGCCAGTTATATTGACCAAACAAAAGATATGGTCGTTTCGCATCATTATAGGATATGTTGATATTTTTGAGTTGATGGTGAATACCATCATGCCATATTTCAATCAACCCGGAGTTTCCTGTCGAATCCCACACCGTATGGATAACAAAGTTATTCCAGCTATTCATTTTAACTTTTCCAAGTGAGATAATTCCTGAGTCAGAGTAAATCCATTGTCCATTTTCCTGGGGTGTTACTCTTTCCGCACTTCCCCGATACGTGAGGGTTAATTCTCCATATCTATACTCAAGAGCAGTCACAGGGTTGCGCCAATTTTCACCGAGATCAAAATCAGGTCTGCCATGATGCTGAAGGAGAATCATCGGTTGACTATCAAATCCAAATTTTTGCTCATCAAAAAAAATTCGAAAACCAAACCACTGCTCATCATATTCAATTACGCGAGTTGCAAGCTCATCACCCATTGTTACTCTATCTTCAGTACAATTATCAGGCCTATATTCTGCGCGAAATACACGCCCGGAACCTGTTGGGTTTGCTATATTCTG